>JACPOT010000058.1 GCA_016191385.1 Chloroflexota bacterium
ATCAGGCAGTCGGCATCGCGTGAGAGCTCGATGACCGGGTTCTCGCGCCCGGAGAAGGGGTCCTCGGTGTCGGTCGCGTACACGAGCGATCGGCCGCCGGCCTCGATGCGGTAGGCCAGAGCCGGCGCGGGATGGAAGATCCGCGCCGCCCGGACGGTGAAGGCGCCCACGCGCTCCGGCTGTCCCTCGGCGATCTCGCCGATCGACATCTTCGCCGGGAGGGCGTCGAGGTCGACGGGGAAGAAGGGGTCGTCCATGCCGAGCCCCAGGAGGTCCTTGAGGTTGCGGTCGTTCTGGTGCGGGCCACGGATGCGCATCTCGTTCTTGGCGTCATAGGCGGGCCGGAAGAACGGGATGCCCTGGATGTGGTCCCAGTGCAGGTGCGAGATCAGCAGGTCGACGGCGAGCGGCCCCGGCCCGTTCTGCGCGAGGGCAAGACCGAGCTCGCGCAGCCCCGTACCGGCGTCGAGCACGAGCAGCGTGCCGTCTTGGTCACGCACCTCCACGCACGCGGTGTTGCCCCCGTAGCGCACGGTCCGCTGGCCGGGCGTCGGGATCGAGCCGCGCGTGCCCCAGAACCGGATCCTCACGATGGCGTCCGGTCGCGCTCGGAGAGCTGCGACGCTTCCTGCAGCGAGCCCATCCCCTGATCGCCGGCCTGGGGCCACGTGGACTTCAGCTCGTCCACCGTCGCGACGAGGGACGGCAGCGCGCGCTCGACCGCGGCCATCACCGCGGGATCGAGGTGCTCTCCCGCCATCGTGCGCATGATCTCCAGCGTCTTGTCGATGGGATACGACGGCTTGTAGTAGCGCGGGGCGGTCAAGGCATCGAAGACATCAGCCGCGGCGACGATGCGCGCGCCGAGGGTGATCTGGTCCCCGGCCAGCCCGAGGGGGTACCCCTTCCCGTCCATCCGCTCATGATGCTGCGCCGCCATGAGGGGCACATCGCGCATGTCCGGCGGGAAGCGCAGGAGCATCAGGAACTCGGCCGTCTTCTCGGCGTGCGCCTTCATGTAGGCGAACTCGACCTCGTCGAGCTTGCCGGCCTTCTGGAGGAACCGGTCGCGAACGGCGATCTTCCCGTAGTCGTGCAACAGCCCCGCCGTCCGGATGCGCTCCACCTCTTTCGGCGACATGCCCATCTCGGCGGCGATCACCTCGGCGTATCGCGTGACGCGCCGGCTGTGCCCGGCGGTCTGCTGGTCACGCGCGTCGACGGTCACCGCGAGCGTCTCGACGAGGGACAGCCACAGCTCGCGCTGCGCCTGGAGCAGCAGCGCGTTCTCGACCGCCACCGCGGCGGACGCTGCGAGCGACGCGAGGCTCTCCTCATCCTCGGCGGTAAAGACCCCGCCGCGCTTGTTGACCGCCTGGAACACCCCGATGACGCGCGCGTCGTGGCCGGTCATCGCGAACGTCAGCAGGCTCGTGGTGCGGTAGCCCGTGGCGCGGTCGGGCTCCGGGTTGAAGCGCGGGTCCGCGTACGCGTCGGGGATGTTGACGGTCTCGCCGGTCTGCGCGACGAGGCCGGCGATGCCGCGGCCGATGGGAAAGCGGATCTCCGCGCTGCCAAGGGCGACCTTCGACCAGACCTCGCCCTTCTCGTGATCGACGAGGTAGACGGTCGCGCGGTCGCATTCGAGGAGCGTCGTCGTGGCCTCGGCCATGGCGCGCAGCAGCGCGTCGAGGTCGGTGACCGTCATGAGCCGGCGGGTGACGTCGAGGATCAGGTCGAGGCGCTGCGCGGCCCGCCCTTCGGGCGCGGTCACCGTCGGCTCGCGGCCAGGATGGCTTCCTCCATCACGGGAGCGGCCTTCGAGGCGATGCGCTCCAGCAGCATCTGATCGGGCCGCTCGAACGAGCCGGCCTTCTTGTTGAGGACCTGGATCACGCCGACGACGGTCCGGTTGTCACCGCCCCACACGGGGACCGCGAGGATGTTCCGCGTGCGGAAGCCGCTGCGCCGGTCGAACGACGGATCGAACCGCGGGTCCGCGTAGGCGTCCGGGATGTTGATCGTCTCGCCCGTCGCCGCGACGTGGCCGGCCAGCCCGCGCCCGATCGGGATGCTCAGCTCGGTGCCGAGACGCTGCGCGACCGCTGATCGCAGCTCGCCGCGCACATGGTCGGCGAGCCACACCGTCGAGCGATCGGCGTCGGTCGCTTGCGCGCAGAGCTCGACGACCTTCTCCATGTAGGCGTGGCGGTCCCGGACCACCGCCAGGTGGCCCAGCATCACCATGACCAGGGCTGTCTTGTCGTCCATCTGATCAACGGCCGTCGGCGGCGGCCTGCGGCTGCCGCTCGCGGCCCCCGCTTCGCTCGCTCGTGTGGACTCGCTCAGACCGGCCAAGCCGGATCTTCGCTCGACTCATATCAGTGGAACCCCGCCACCGCGGCTTTGCCGATGGGGACCTCGGGCGCCGGCGCCGGGGCCGGGTTCGCGATCGCGCCGATGCGGTCGACCTGATAGCAGCGCACGGGTTCGGCGCGGCCCTTGACGAACACGGCCCCGAGATCGATGGACGTGACGTCATCGCCAAGGAGCGCGAGGGTCTCGCTGCCGACCGCGACCTGGTCCCGCCGCGCGATGTCGCTCGAGGTGAGGCGGGACGCGACGTTGACCGTGTCGCCGATGACCGTGTATTCCATGCGGCCGTACGCGCCCAGGAACCCCGCGATGGCGGAGCCGCTGTTGATGCCGAAGCCGAAGGACACGTCAGGACCGCCCTTGGAGCGCTCCGCGACGACCCAGCGCTGGATCTCGAGCGCGCACTCGACCGCCTTGCGCGCATGATCCGGCACCTCCACCGGCGCGTTCCAGATGACCATGATGTTGTCGCCGTTGTACTTGTTCACCGTTCCGAGGTAGCGGTTCACGATCTCGACCATCCCGCCGAAGTAACGATTGAGCGTAGCCAGGAGCGTCGCGGGGTCCATACCCTCGGACATCGTCGTGAAGCCGCGGATGTCCCCGAACAGGACCGTGAGCTGGCGCGTCTCTCCGCCGAGCCGCAGCTGGCCCTTCTCCTCGTGGTCCATGATCTCTTTCGCGATCGAGGGCGTGACGAAGCGTCCGAACGTGGACTGCGTGCGCGCCACCGCGAGCTGCTCCTCGACGAGCAGGTAGCCCAGCGTCATGACCCACCAGAAGATGACGGGAGCGAGGTAGCCGACCGACGGGACGGCAACGGGCCCGTTGCCGATGGGCTGCTGCGTCCCGATGACGAACAGCGCGAGCTGGACGAACGAGAACGCGGCGAGGAACAGCAGGCCCGCGAGGAAGCCGAGGAGGCGGAGGCGGGTGATGGCCACCACGCCGACGATCGCCAGGAAGAGCGTCTGGAGGGCGATGGACAGGGTCCCCTGGTTGGGGACCGGGTAGCGGTTGGTGAAGATCGACTGCGCCGCGTTGGCCCAGATCTCGACCCCCCACATCTTCTGCTCGGCGCTGTTGGGGACCGGGTAGCTGTCGGGGACCCCAGAGAGCGAGTGCGCGCCGACGAAGATGGTCCGGTTCGCGAGGCAGGCGCGCGGGATCTTGCCGTCGATGACGTCGAGCATGGACACGATGTAGAAGGCGTCCTTCGCCGTGCACGGACCGGCCGCGCCCGGCACCACCAGCGGGTGCGGCGGCGCGGCGTAGTACACGCGCATCGCGCCGCCCTGGTTGAGCGGCATGTCGCGCTCGAGCGGCTTGGCCGGGAGGATGAGCCGGTCACCTTCGACGCGCGCCGCCGCGAGATCCCCGCTCAGGTGGCGCGCCGCGGCGACGAGGGCGAGCGCGTAGTACGGCTTGCCGTCCGGACCCTTCACCACCAGCTGCACTTCGCGGACGCGCGAGTCGAACTCGGGGTTCACGTTCACCGCGCCCAGCCCGGCCGCGCCCTCGCGGAACATGTCCAGCGGCAGCTGAAGGCCCTCGAAGTGCTGAGCGCGGCCGTAGTACTCGGGGAGCCCGGTCCCCTGCATCGCCAGGATCACGTTGCCCGAGTCCTTGATCGCCGCGGCCAGGGCGCGGTCCGACTCCGGCTTGTCGGAGGGGTCGTAGAAGCCGACGTCGAAGGCGACCGCGCGCGTGCCGTAGGGCTTCAGCGCGGTGAGAAGGTCGGCGTAGGCCTGTCGCGGCACGGGCCAGCGGCCGTAGCGCTCGACCGTCTTGTCGTCGAGGGCGATGACCGCGATCTGGTTGCGCACCTCGGCGGGGGCGGAGGTGATGACGTAGTCGTAGAAGGCCGACTGCAGGCTGTTGTCGAGCGCGCCGACGGAGGCGAACCAGGTCGCCGCGAGGGTGGCGAGGGCGACGATGGCGGCGAGGACGGCGCGCTGGCGCTGCTTGCGTTCTCTGAGCATCACCCTCCCCTCCCCGCCGCCTCGAGCAGACGGATGCTAGCGGCGCGCCTGAGCACTCCGGCCAGCACCGCGATGGCGCGTGCGTGGTCCTCGAGGCGGAGACGCTCTATCGGGGTGTGGTCGTAGGCGCTGTCCCCGGGGCCGTAGGCGACCATCGGGCATCCCCAGGCGGGCGCGAGCACGTTCATGTCGCTCGTCCCGCTCTTGTGGAGGAACGAGGCCGTGCCGCCCGCCTCCGCGATGGAGCGCGCGAACGCACTGGCGAGCGTGCTCGTGCGGCCCGTCCGCGCGGGCTCCTCAGAGGCGAGCGGCGTGACCGCCACGCTCGTGCGCTCGCTGTTCGCGACCGCAGCGGTGCGCAGATCCACGGCGACCCGCGCGGCGTCGAGCCCGCTCGGGATCCGGTAGCCCACGCGCAGGCGCGCCCGCTCGGCGAGGCCGTCGCTGTCGGTCCACATGCCCTCGAGGCGGCAGTCGAGCGAGTCGAACGCGCGTGCGCGCGCGTGCTTGCGCGCGCTGTCCGCGATCCGCTGCCACACTCCGAGCGCCTCCTCCGAGACCGTGAGGCCCGCGGCCGCGCCGTGGCGCGCGGGTCGCTCCAGCGAGACGTCGGCGACGAGACGTCCTTTGTATCCCACGGTGATGGCATCCCAGCCGGAGGGCTCGCCGATGACGCACCAGTCCGGCGCGGGGTGGCGGGCGAAGTGGCGCGCGCCCGCGCTCGTCGGCGACTCCTCTTCGACGGCGCCGACGACGGTCACCCGCACCCCGGGCACGATCGCGCTGGCCGCGGAGACGAACGCGGCAAGCGGGCCCTTCGCATCCACCGCGCCGCGGCCGACGAGCTCCCCCGCCTCGATGCGCACGGGGATCTCGCCGGGGACGGTGTCGATGTGCCCGAGGAGGACGACATGGACGGGCCCGTCGCCGATCCGCCCCACGGCGTTGCCGACCTCGTCGACCCGCGCGTCGAAGCCGCGCTCGCGCATCCGCTCGGCGAGCCATTCGGACGCGGCCCGCTCCTGGCCCGACAGGCTGGGGATGGCCACGAGGCCGCGCACGAGGTCGAGATCCGCGCGAGGGAGCTCGCTCATGAGAGCGCCGCCGCCGTCGCGGCGATGACCGCGTCGACCTGCGCGGCGGTGATGACCAGCGGCGGCAGGTAGCGCACGACGGTGGGTCCCGCGCCGAGGGCCAGCACCCCGCGGTCCTGGAGCGCCTTGATCGTGGGCCCCGCGTTCTCCTTGAGCTCGATGCCGCACAGCAGGCCGAGGCCGCGGACCTCGCGGATGCGGGGGCTCTCGATCCCGCGCAGGCCGTCGACCAGCTGCTCGCCGCGCTCGCGCGCGCAACGCGCCAGGTCGAGACGCTCCATCTCGCCGATGGCCGCGATGGCCGCCGCGCAGGCCAGCGGGTTGCCCCCGAACGTGCTCGAGTGCGACCGCTTCGGCAGGTCACCGAGGCTGCGCGCGAACGCGATCGCGCCCATGGGCACGCCGCCGGCGATCGACTTGGCGAGGCAGAGGACGTCGGGCACGATCCCGTAGCGCTCGATCGCGAACATCGAGCCCGTCCGGCAGAAGCCGGTCTGGACCTCGTCGACGATCAGCAGCGCTCCGCGCGTCTTGCAGACCCGCCCCGCTTCGGCGACGAACTCGGGCGACGCGGGTCGTACGCCGCCTTCGCCCTGCACGAGCTCGATGACGAAGGCCGCCGTCTCCGGCGTGATCGCCGCGTCGAGCGCCTCGGTCTTGTTGAACGGGATGTGCGCCGTGCCCGGGAAGAGCGCGTCGCCCCCGAGGGCCTCGCGGTACTCGGGCCCCCACGTCGCGGCCAGCGCGCCCATGGTCTTCCCGTGGAAGCCGCGCATCGTCGCGACGACGCGCGGCCGCTTCGTCGCCATGCGCGCGAACTTGAACGCGCCCTCGAGCGCCTCCGTCCCGCTGTTGCACAGGAAGACGCGATCGAGGTCGCGCGGGAGGATCCGCGCCAGCACGCCGTAGAGCTCGGCGCGGCGGTCGCTGTAAAACAGCTCGGTGCTCGACGCGAGGCTCCGCGCCTGCGTGGCTATCGCGTCGGCGACGACAGCGTTGCCGTGCCCCAGGTTCGCCGAGCCCTGACCGCCGACGCAGTCGATGTACTCGTGGCCGTTGGCGTCCCATAGCCGCGCGCCCTCGCCGCGCACGATCGCGAGCGCGCGCTTCTGATACAGCCCCGAGGTGTGGGCGTCCTCGCGGGCGATGATGTCGCTCACCTGTGGATCCGCGTGCCCGCCACGCCACCGGAGGCCATGCGGATCCAGACCTCCGAGACACCGGCCTCGAGGGCCTCGCGCGCGGCGAGCACCTTCTTCTTCATGCGGCCCTGCGCCAGCGCGTCCGCTTCGGCGAGCGACGCCGCGGGGACGATCGAGCGCGGATCGCCCAGGTCGCGAAGCAGACCCGGGACGTTCGTGAGCACGATGAGCTCGCGCGCGCCGAGCGCGACGGCGATGCGGGCGGCGGCGCGGTCGCCGTCGACGTTGAGCGCGTCGCCGTCGGCAGTGATGGCCAGCGGCGCGACGACGGGCACGCGGCGAGCGGCGAGCTGTTCGCGCAGGAGCGCGCTTCTGCAGCAGCTCCGTATAGAGGAATCCCTCTATGCCGATGGCCGCCATGGCGAAGATCTCGAGCGTGCGACGGTCGGTCCGGCGGCTCTGGTGACCCGAGGGCGAGACGACCGTCTCGGGTGGATGCCCGAGCAACGCTGAGAAGCGGTCCGTCTCGCCAGACGCGCCGTGCACGAGCACGACCGGCTCGCGCTGCGCGATGGAGGCGACGAGGTCGGCGACGGCGGCGCGATCCACTCCGGCCGATCCGCCGGCCTTTATCACGGCGCGCACCGGGACGCTCACGGGTGCAGCCCCACAAACCCCAGGCCCGCGTCTTCCGCGAAGCCGAGCGCCACGTTCATGGCCTGCACGCCGTTGCCCGCGGCGCCCTTGACCAGGTTGTCGATGGCGCAGAGCGCGACGACACGATCGCCGAGCGGGTCGAGCGCGAATCCGACGTCGGCGAAGTTGGTCCCCGCGAGGAGCTTCGGCTCGGGGAAACGATAGATGCCCGTGCGCTCCTTGACGATGCGGACGAACGGCTCGTTCGCGTAGGCGTCGCGGTACGCGCGCCACAGCACCTTCTCGTCGCTGATGTCCTTGACCGGAACGTGTGCTGTCGCGAGGACGCCGCGCACCAGCTCGACGCTGGTGACGCTCAGCTGCACGCGGCACCCGAGCTCCTGCTCGATCTCAGCGGTGTGGCGATGGCCGACGGGCCGGAAGCTCCGGACGACCCCGGACCGCTCGGGATGGTGAGAGTCGTCGCTGGCGTCGCGGCCTCCTTCGCTCGATCCGACCTTGCACTCGATCACGATCGGCCGCGCGCCGTCCGCAAGGCCCGCGCGCACGAGCGGCAGGATCGCGAGGATCGCCGCCGTCGCGTTGCAGCCGGCTCCGGTCACCAGCTTCGCGCCGCGGATCTTGTCGCGGTGCAGCTCCGGGATCCCGTACACCGCGTCGGCGAGGCGCTCCGGATGCGGGTGAGCCGCGCCGTACCAGGTCTCGTACGCCGTGGCGTCACGCAGCCGGTGATCCGAGGACAGATCCACGATCAGCGGCGCGCGGCCGCGGAACTCGTCGAGCCGGTGTGCGC
Source organism: Chloroflexota bacterium (assembly GCA_016191385.1). Taxonomy (GTDB): domain Bacteria; phylum Chloroflexota; class Limnocylindria; order P2-11E; family P2-11E; genus JACPOT01. The sequence goes on from JACPOT010000058.1 coordinate 8,045, forward strand.
CGTTCGGGAGCGACAGGAACAACACGTCGACGTCCTTCACGTCGTCGTAGGGGACGAAGGCAAGGTCGGTGCGCTTCCGGAAGTTCGGATGCGCCGTCGTGACGGGCTTGCCCGCGAGCGAGGCGCTGCCGGCGACGACCGCGCTCACCTGCGGATGCGCGAGGAGGAGGCGTAGGAGCTCGCCGCCGGCATATCCCGCCGCGCCGACGACGCCGGCACGGATCACTTCGAGGTCTGCTCGGCCTTCCGGGCGACCTCGAGGGCGTAGTCGACGACCTTCGCGGGGATGTTGACGCCGGTCGTGTCGATGGAATTCCGGAACTCCATCGTGTAGTTCACCTCGTTCACGAGCAGTCCCTCGGAGCCCTCGAGGACGTCGACGGCCACGACGCCGCCGCCCACGGCCCGCGCGGCGCGCACGCACACGTCGTTCAACTCTGGTGTGACCACGCACTTGCTGGCCCTTCCCCCGCGCGCGGTGTTCGTGATCCAGTGGTCCGATGAGCGGTAGATCGCGCCGATGGTCTCGTCACCGACCACGAAGGCGCGGATGTCACGGCCCGGCTTCGGAACGTACTCCTGGACGTAGTAGATGGAGTGCATGTAGGTCCCGAGCACGTCCTTGTGCTCCAGGATCGTCTCCGCGGCGTCGCGGTCGTTGACCTTGGAGATGAGCCGACCCCAGGAGCCCACGAGCGGCTTGAGGACCACGGGATAGCCGAGCTCCTCGATCGCCTCGAGCGCCGCCTCGGGCGTGAAGGCGACCCGCGTGCGCGGCGATGGGACGCCGTCGCGGATGAGGCGCATGGTCGTGAGGAGTTTGTTGCCGCAGACGTCCGCGACCTCGAACGTGTTCACGGTGGGGATGCCCCACGTCTCGAGGACGTTGAGCGCGTAGAGGGCACGGCTGTGCTGGATACAACGCTCGAGGACGACATCGACGCCGAGCTCTGGCCTCTTCTCCACGGCGAGCACGAGCTCGCGGTCGTCGATGATCTTCGTCGGGACGTGGCGGCGCTCCAGCTCATCGATAAGGAGCTTCTCTTCCACCCGCACGCGCGAGAGGAGGACGCCGACGGTCGGAGTGCTACTCACCCCAGTCCTCTTGCGCTTCCGGTGCGAGCGCGAGAGCGAGCGGGGCGGTCTCCGTGACCTCGAGCTCCGCGCCGCAATCGGGGCAGGCGACGATCTCGCCCTTCACGGCGTCGGAGCCGACGGACACGTCGGCGTCACACTCGGGACACTTCGGCATCAGGACCCTTCCTTTTCACAGCCACCGGAAGCGGGTGGCAGGGGCATTGTCCGGCACGCGCACGCTCGTGGGCAAGGATCACCGGGGCAGGGCCCTGGCCCTGCCCCGGTGTCGCCTCTCTCCTAGAGACCGCTGGCGATGGTGATGAGCGTGGTCGCGTTGGCGTCGGTGATGGCCTTGCCGCGCTGGGCATTGACCTCGTTGACGTAGGCGTTGATCTGGTTCGCCCGGGCCGTCGCGTTCCCGCGCGCTCCCGCCGCTGCGGCGGCATCGAGCTTGGCGCAGAGCGAGGTCGCGATGCCGCTGTCAGTGACCAGCTGCCGGGTCAGCGTGCACAGGCTGACCGTGCTGGCCGTAACGGTGAACGTGGTCGAGGTCGTGGTGGTGTTGCCGGCCTTGTCCGTGGCGGTCGCATACAGCGTGTGCGTCCCCACTCCGACCGACGATGCGGCCGCGCTGAGGGACGGGCACGTCGCCGCAGCGATGCCCGAGAGGGCATCGGTCGCGGTGCAGGTGATCGAGATGGTCTGGTCGACGGTGTAGGTCGCGGGATGAGCGCTGAACCGGACGACCGGCTTGGTCTTGTCGACGTTGAGGCCGGTCACCGTGAAGGTCGCGGAGTGGCCAGCTTGGTCCGTGGCCGTGCCGGTGACGCTCTGACCAGCTCCCTCGGTCGCGACGTCCGTGTCAGGCGTGCAGGTCGCGAGGGCGAGGTTGTCGGCGCAGGTGAATTGGACGGTCACGTTGGCCGAGTACCAGCCGTTGCCGTTCGGAGTGGTCGTCGCGGCGCCGGTGATCGTCGGCGCCGTCTTGTCGACGTTGATGTAGCCGATCGTCAAGCCGGCCGTGTGTCCGGCTTTGTCCGTCGCGATGCCGGTGGCGGACTGGTCGAAGCCTTCGCCGAGCGTCGTGTCGCCCGTGCACGAAAGCAGGGCGACGTTATCGGCGCAGGTGAAGTCGACTATCACGTCCTGGGTGAACCAGCCGCGGTCGTTGGGCTCCGCGGGCGTGGTCGCGACGGAGATGGTCGGAGGCGTGGCGTCGAGGTAGAGCCCGACGACCACGGGATCGTGGTCCGACGAGCGGTACGGACCGCTGTCGTAGAAGGTGTTGACCTGGTCGGCGGTCTTGAACTCGACGTTGTAGTCGAGGACCGTCGGCTCGTCGGCGTTGATGTGCCAGTCGACGGCGCCGGTGATCTGGCCGGCCAGCGTCCCGCTGGCGAGAGCGTGGTCGAGGTAGCCAGACTCGCCATTGAAGACGTACGAGTAGGCGCCCAGCCCCTGGAGCTCACGGACCATGTTGCGGAACCCGGCGGCCTCGAACGCCGCGATGGGATCCTCGAACGTGTACGCGTTCATGTCGCCAATAAGCAGGAAGTCGGGATCGCCGCTCCCTGTCGGGTCCGTCGCGAGCCAGTCCGCGATGGCCATGGCGGCCTTCTCGCGCGTCCCGTTGCAGTTGCCCTGGCCGTCGCCGGTGTCGGGGTCACCGACGTCGTCGCACCCGGAGCCCTTCGACTTCAGGTGGTTGACGACGACTGCCAGCCGTTCCCCAGTGCCATTCCGCTCGAATGTCTGGGCGAGCGATGGCCGGTTCTTCGTGTCGAGGAACCGCGGGTCCGTTGCGGTCGTGATGATCTTCCACGGTCCGACCGGGGTCACGAGACCCGGCTTGTAGATGAGCGCGACCTTGATCTCGTCCGTGCCGATCTTGCCGGTGTTGACATAGGCGTACGTACCGGCGCCCATCGCGTTGTTGAGCGCGGCCACCAGGTCGGCGATCGCGGTGAGCTCCCCGTTCTCGGGATTCGGTCAGAGTGTTGGCGCCGCGCGAGGTCGGGAAGCCGCCGGCGGCACTCTCCTGGTGCGTGCCGTTGCCGTTGAAGAAGTTGAGGACGTTGAAGGAGGCCACGCGCAGGTTGCCACCCACGTCGTCGGGGGCGGCCGTACGCGGGTTGGCGGCCGTGAACGGCACGGGCCCGACGGGCTGGAGCCGGTAGGTCGAGAACCGGTAGTCGAAGACCCCGGTCAGTCCGGTCGCCGTGTAGCCGGATCGCAGGGTGTTCGGGGCGGAGAGCCCGCCGACCGGGTGGATCGTCGGGTCGATGTTCTGCTGGCCGTTGCCGTCATCGAGGATGAAGGAGCGCCGGTTGTTGGCGTCCTCGAGCGCGTTGTACGCCGCGGCGTCCGTCGGCACGGTCTGGGTGGAGGGAACGTAGAGGCGGCCGCCCTCGGCGAGCCGCACCTCTCCATACCGGCCCAGGTTGAAGGTCTCCGTCGCCGTGAGCGTCTGCGGGAACGTCACGAGCACGCCTTCGTAGCGCTCGAAGTACGTCATCGAGGGCACGGGCAGCGTGACGGTCGCCGGCGTGACGCTCGCCCCGGTCCCGCAGCTCTCGATGCGATCGACGCTGGAGAGTTCGGTCAGATCGAAGAACTCGCTCACCGTGCCGCGCACGCGAACGACGTCGCCGACGGCGACATCGCGAAGCGTGCTGAAGATGAAGATGCCCTCGGACGTCGCCGGGTCGCCGTCGGCGTCGGCATCCTCTTCCTGTACGTAGAACCCGCCGAGCTGTCCGGTCGCCTGGTAGTCGCCGATGACGACGCCTTCGACCGTGACCTTGGACCCGACGATCGGGCTCGCAAGGCCGGATCCCTGGACGGTGTGGATCCGTGTGGCCTGGTCGCCGCAGACGCTGTTGTCGATCGTCGTGAAGACCCACGTGTAGTTCGCGGCCATGTTGTCTGGGGGGTCCGCCCTGTCGAGATCCGTCACGTTGGCGGCGTAAATGGTCGCGGTGCAGGTCTCGCCCGCGGCGAAGTTCGCATCGGGGTCGAGGGTGTACGACTGGCTCCCGCCAGTAACGGTCGCGGTGTGGCCGCCCGTGGTGCCGCATGAGATGTCGAACCAGTTGCCGGAGACCGCCACGGGCTCGGAGAACGTGACGGCCAGATCCGTATCCACAGCCGCGCCCTCGGAGCCAGCTGCGGGACTCGTGCTGGAGACCGTGGGTGCGACCTCTTGGCTTCGAAGGACGAGGCTGAAGTCGTCCACCGCGAGGCCATCGTCGGCTCCCGGAGCCGCGTCGAAGTCGTTCCAGCGGATCCAAAGTGTTGCCCCTGGGGGGACGACCGCGACGATGGTCCCGCTGATCGCGGTCCGATTTGGCGCGACGTTCCCGTTGAGGGGACCGGTGGTCGCTGGCGTTGTCGGGGAAGTGAAGTCGAGCGCGTCGACATCGGTCCATGTGCCAGTGACCAGGCTGCTCGCGTCGAGGCTGTACTGGAAGTCAAGCCGATCCGATACCCGGCCCAGCGCACCGAACCTCCAGTGCTCGCCGGTATACGCGATGTCGATGTGCGTCGCCGGCGTGCCCGTGTCGTTCTTGAAGGCAGCGCCGAGGATGGGCTTGAGCGAGCCGCTGAATAGGCCCCCGAGCGCGCGTTCGGTATTGCCAGTCGCGTTCCCGAAGCTGTACGTGTCACCGCTGATGCCCGAGCCCGTGCCGACGGTGTAGATGCCGTTCACGGCCGAGCCATTGCCGGTCTCCTGGGTCGCCCAACCCGTGGGCAAAGCGGTGCCACTCCCGGTGTTGGCAAGCGTGTCGAAATTCTGGAAGTACGTCGACCCCAGCGTCGAGATCGACACCGAGCCGTTGAGGTTCGCGCACGTATAGGCGGCGGTGAGCGGTGTTCCGGTGCATACGGGTGTCGCCGCGCCGGCGGTACCACCAAGCGACAGAGCAACAAGAGCGAACCCAAGTACGAATGCGAGCGACCTCTGACCGACCATTCCCATCCCTCTCCACGCGCCTCTGCTCACACCGGTGCGGGATCGCTCGCTTGCCCTCGCCACCGGAGGAAGCTTCCGGTGAGCCAGGTGGGATTCGAACCCACGGCCCGAGGATTAAGAGTCCTCTGCTCTACCGCTGAGCTACTGGCCCACCGCGATCATAGGGACCTATGGCGCGATACGAAAGGCAGCGATGCGGTCTCAGCCGCGCGCGTGTGACCCGAGACCGCTCCTCGGCTCGCTGATCTCCTTGAGCGTCTCGCCCGTCCGCTCCTCGTCGCGGTCGTGACGCGCGATCTGACCGATGACGATGATCCCCGCGAGGTGCCCGTCCTCGACGACGGGCAGCCGGCGGACCTGCCGGTCGGCCATGATCTTCTCCGCTTCGGCGACGTCGTCGTCCGGCGACACCCAGATCGGGTCCGCGCTCATCACTTCGGAGACCCTTGTGGACTTGACGTCCTTCCCCGCCGCGACCGCCCGGATCACGATGTCGCGGTCCGTCACGATGCCCACGAGCGCGCCGTCGCGAACGATGGGGATCGAGCCGCAGTCCTCTTGCTTCATCAGCGTGGCCGCCTCGCCCAGCGTCGCGTCAGGGCCGAGGCTGGCGGGCTCAGCCGTCATCAGCTCTTTCACCTTCATGTGCGTACCACCTCCGCTCCCATCGCAGCAGGTGGTGCGCCAGGGCTACTCCGGCTCGGTGGTCGGGACTGTCTCGGCCGCCTTGGCGCCGTCCGGCGCTCCGATCTTGAAGATGCGCGTGCCGCAGACCGGGCAGCGCCCCTCAGTGGCGGGGCGGCCGTTCTTCATCGTGATCTGACGGGGATCCTGCATCTCGCGCGAGGCCTTGCACTTGACGCAGTAGCCGGTGGCCAATTCGGCGTCAGACTAGGACGCGCGCCGGCGGCGCGACCATTTCGGGCCCAAGGACCACAAAACCCCGCCTCAGGGGCGGGGCTTGTGGTGAGGAAGGGAAGGGTTGGGAAATCAGTCTTTCGGCTGGGTGTCCTCAGCAAGGCCCGTGCCAGCCCGTCTGCTCGGACGCCGAGACACCGATGAGGCAGGCTCATGAGGGCTGAGGTCCTGTCCATCGGGACGGAGCTCCTCCTTGGCCAGATCGTGGACACCAACGCCGCCTGGCTTGCGGGACGGCTGGCGGACCTGGGGATCGACCTTCACCACGTCTCGACGGTCGGCGACAACCTCGGGCGGGCGACCGAGGTCATCTCGCGCGCGCTCGATCGCTCGGACCTCGTCGTCGCCACCGGCGGGCTTGGGCCCACCGAGGACGACCTGACCCGCGAGGCCATCGCCGCGGCGCTCGGCGAGACGCCCGGGGTGGACCCGGCGCTGGAGCGCGCGCTACGCGACTGGTTCGCCGGCCGCGGGCTGACGATGCCGGAGCGCAATCGAAAACAGGCCTGGCTCATCCCCTCCGCGCGCGCCCTCGCGAACCCGCTCGGCACGGCACCCGGCTGGCTCGTGCGCGCGCGCGGCCGGACCCTCGTCGCGATGCCCGGCGTGCCGCGCGAGATGACGCGCATGTGGGAGGCCGAGGTCGAGCCCGGGCTTCGCGCGGCCACCGCCATCCGCTCGCGAACGCTGAAGCTGCTGGGCATCGGCGAGTCCGCGGTCGAGGAGGCGCTCGCGGACCTCGTGCGCTCGACCGCCCCGACCGTCGCGACCTACGCGAAGTCGGACGGGGTCCACGTGCGCGTGACCGACCGCGACGCCGACATCGCCGCGCGTGATGGGCGGATCTCGTCGATGGAGGCGCGGATCCGGGAGCGCATCGGCGAGCACGTGTGGGGCGCCGACGACGAGACGCTCGGGACCGTCATCGGCCAGCGGCTCGTCGCGCGCGGCTGGCGCATCGCCGCCGCCGAGGCCTTCACCGGAGGCGAGATCGCTCGCGCGCTGTCGGACGCGGACACCGAAGGATGGTTTGCGGGCGGCGTCGTCCTCCCCGGCGCGAGCGCGGATGCCCTCGTGGCGGCGGTCGCATCGCTGAACGCTCAGGTGGTCGTCCTCGCTCCGCACAGCGATGGCAAGGCCGTGGTGAGCGTGCGCACGCCGGAGCGCGAGGAACGCTCACCGCTTCGGTACACGTCGGCGGCGGAGGCGCGAAGGCGCGGGATGCTCGCGGCGCTCGATCTGGTGCGGAAGCTGGTCTAGCGCCTCGGAGGCGGCGCGCCCTTCGGGTCCTTGTCCTTCTTTTCCTTCGCGTCCTTGGCGTCCCGCTTCGCCTTCTCGGCGGCGCCGCGCGCGTTGTCCGCCTCCTGCTTCGTTTTGTCGACGGCCTGGCGCGCCGCCTCGGCGGCCTTTGCGGGCTCGGCCTTCGCCGGCTCCGCGCGAGCGGGCGGTGCCGCGCGCGGATCCTCGCTCTTGGGCGCACCGGGTTTCGCGTCGTTCGCGGCGGGTGCCCCACGCTGTGCGCCCGCGGCCGGAGCGTTCGCCGGCACCAGCCGTCCCGGAGGGGGCTCGCTCTTCACCGCGCGCTGCGCCACGGCGGCCGCCTGGCTCGCGACCGCGGCAGCGTGCGCCGCGATCCCCTCCGCGACCGCCCCGGCGGATGCGGAGGGTGGCACGGATGCGATGGAGCGGAGCGCGGCCGAGGAGTCGGGGTCGGCGACGCGCGCTGCGACGTCCTCCGCGCTGCGCTGTTGCGCGGTCAGCCGGGATCGCAGCTGCCCGATGACGACGCTGGACCGTGGATCGTTCTGCTCGGGCCCCGCGAGCGCCGCGGCGGCGTTCGCGAGGTGCGCGCCGTACGCCCCCGCGGCAGCGATCGCGTCCGACCCGCGTCCCTCGATGGCCAGGCGCTCGGCCTCGGCAAGGCGGTGGTCGGCCATGGAGAGCTCGACGGCGGCACGATCCTCTGGTGAAGCGACGAGCGCGAGCCGGAGCTGCTCGCTAGCGACCTTCAGGCCGTAGAGCGGCTCGTCGGGCAGCGAGTCGGCGCTGGCGACGGTCGCGGCCCCGACGACGCTGCCGACGAGCGCCAGGGAGACGATCGCGCGCACGAGGTGCGGTGCGGGGGTCGCCAGGAGCGACATGGCGGTGTAGAGCCGGTCACCGAACGTGGTCGTATGCGGGCGGACCCGGCTGAGCAGCTCGCGGCGGACCCGCGCGCGCGCTTCGTCGTCGAGGTCGTCGGGCCCGCGGTATGTGCCCATCTGGCCCTGTAACGAGGCCTAGGTCGGCCTGTTGCGACCTTCGAAAGAAGAGCGCCCCGCAGCAGCGGATCAGAGGCGCGGTGGCGCGAAGCGCCAACCGGGCGAAAAAAGGAGAGCCCCCGGGCTGCAGGGGAGCAAGCAGCCCGGGGGCCGAACAGGGCGGATCGGCGGGCGGGCCGACCCGGACCTGACAAGGGGAAGGGGTGTCTAGCTACACCCCGTGGTCTCGCCGCAGTTCTCGCACTTGTGGCAGGTGCCGTTACGTACGGTCAGCCAGCCGCAGCGCGGGCAGGGCGGCGCATCCGGCGTGGAGTTCATCCGCCGGGCAGGAGTGGTCGTGACTTGGCGATCGCCGTTCGTCGCCGCGGGCGCGACGCGCTGGAGCAGCTCGAGCTGCGGCGTCGGGTCCACGATCTCGGTCGTGCGGACGAGGCCGAGGATCTCGCGGTCGGCGGCCGAGAGGAAGCGGTGGCCGAGCCAGCGGAAGACGTAGTCGACGATCGACTTCGCGAAGCCGATCTCGCCGTTCCCCGTCCAGCCGCTCGGCTCGAAGCGCATGTGCTGGAACTTCTCGACCAGGTGCGGCAGCGGGACGCGGTACTGGAGGAGCAGCGACACGCTGGTCGCGAACGCGTCCATCATGCCGGAGAGCGTCGAACCCTCCTTCGCCATGGTGACGAAGAGCTCGCCGGGCGTGCCGTCCTCGAAGAGGCCGACGGTGATGTAGCCCTCGTGGCCCTCGATCGAGAACTTGTGCGTGAGCGAGGCGCGCGTGTCCGCGAGCCGGCGGCGCTCCATCTGCGTCACGGTGACGACCGTCTCGACCTTCTTCGTGTTCGAGTCCTTGTCGCTCGTCGAGACCGGCTGCGTTTTCTTGCTGCCGTCGCGGTAGATGGCGATGGCCTTCACGCCGTGCTTCCACGCCTGGACGTACGCGTCCATGACGTCCTCGACGCTCGCGTCCTCGGGGAGGTTCACGGTCTTGCTGATCGCGCCCGAGATGAACGGCTGGACCGCGCCCATCATCTTGATATGGCCCATGTGGCCGATCGAGCGCGTGCCGCCGGGCGCGGTGAACGCGCAGTCGAACACCGGCAGGTGCTCGTGCTTGAGCCCGGGAGCACCCTCGATGCCTCCCGCGGTCTCGATGTAGGTCGTGATGGCGCCCGCCTCGGTCTCCGTGTATCCGAGCCGCCGCAGCGCCGACGGGACGGTCTGGTTGACCAGCTTCAGCATCCCGCCGCCGACGAGCTTCTTGTACTTCACGAGCGCGATGTCCGGCTCGATGCCCGTCGTGTCGCAATCCATCATGAAGCTGATCGTTCCGGTCGGAGCCAGGACCGTCGCCTGCGCGTTGCGGAAGCCATACGCCGCTCCGAGCTGCGCCACGTCGTCCCAGGTCTTCCGCGCGGCTGACAGCAGCGGCGCTGGGACGAGCTCCGAGGCGATCTCGTACGCCGCGGCGCGGTGCTTATGCATGACGCGGTCGTGCCCGGCCCGGTCGTTCTCGTATGCGTCGTAGGGCCCGACGACCGACGCGATCCGCGCGGACTGCGCGTAGGCCTCGCCGGTCATGACCGCCGTGATCCCCGCCGAAAGCGAACGGCCCTCGTCGGAGTCGTACGGGACGCCGCGGGCCATGAGCAGGGCGCCGAGGTTCGCGTAGCCGAGGCCGATCTGGCGCATGGCCCGGGCGTTACGCCCGATCTTGGCCGTCGGGTACTCGGTGGGGCCGACGAGGATCTCCTGCGCCGTGAAGACGACGTCGACCGCGCGCTGGAAGCGCTCGAGGTCGAGCTCGCCCCGGTCGTCAGCGAAGCGCATGAGGTTCAGGCTCGCGAGGTTGCAGGCGCTGTCGTCGACGTGCATGTATTCCGAACAGTTCGCAACGACGAAGCCATCAACGAGATAGGAGTGATGGATCGGCTCCGTCAGGTTGTAGACGACCGCCTGGCCGTCGTCCTCCCGTGACACGAGCGTCGTCGCGCGCTTCGTCGCATAGCGACCGCACTCGCGAATGAGCGCTTCGACCTGCGCCCGCTTCCGCGGGCTCGAGAATCCGATCCACTCGTCGAACGCGACGAGGTCCGACCCCGTGATCCGCAGGTCGAAGCCCTCGCCGGAGAGGTATTCGGCGACCGTTCCGTCCTTGCGCTGGTAGTCGAACTTCGTCCGCTCCTTGGGCGTGACGCGATAGATGCGACCACGGATCCCGAAGGTGCTCAGCAGCTTCTGGACGTCCTTGAGGAGAGCCTCGCTGTGACTGCCCAGTCCGACGTAGCGGCTGGCCTTGCCTTCCTCCTGACGACTGACGGTCCCGTCCGCCCCGAACAAGCCACGGAGGAAAGCCGCTTGGACCTCCGGTGGCGCCAAGAAGACGCTCGCGGGAACGCGCTTGAATGGAGCCCGGGCTGAGCTGACTCCGAGCCCAGCAAAGAACTCACGCACCGCAGCGCTGCCGACGCGTAGCTGGACCGTTCCGTTATCCATGTCCTGCTGCGAAACACCGCCGACGAGCTCGGTGAGCAGTCCGCGATGAGACTCGAGCAGGCCGTTCGTGATCTCGTCATCGCCGTAGACCCACTCAGTGCGGAGGTCGGTCAAGTCCCCGTCGCCGATCAGATGTCCGAGAAGCTCACCGAGGCCTTCGCTCCAGCGTGTCGGGAGTTCTGCGTAGGTGACGGAGCCGTCGCGGCTGAATGACTTCGCAGGCGCCTCGACCTTGATCGGAAGCTCCCACGAGGCTTCGGTCGAGAGCGTGGGCGAATCATTCAGAAGGACCCGGTCGGTCGTTGTGAGGTCCTTCGCCTCGACCCAGCCTCGATCCAACGTCCAAATGCGGTGGTCCGGCGTGGATCGCAGCTCCGCTCGGTTGCGGAAGCGTAGCCGGACGATCGGCGACGTCCCGTTCTGCATGACCGCCGTCGGCAGCGATGTGAGGACCCCGTCCCCACCGGCCGCCGCGGTCGCACGGTGCGTATATACGGCGATGTCCTCTCCTGCCTTGGAACGCTCGAAGAGATCGGCGATCCGAACGAGGCCCTTCGTCGTGTGCACGCGCGAGTCGCCGGGGAAGCACGGATTGCTGCCGTTGATGCGGCCGGCCGTGGGGCAGGTGTGCCAGTCGTTGATGGTCGTGTCGAACTGCATCCCCGGGTCGCCGCACTGCCATGCCGCCTCGGAGATCTCGCGGAGGAGCTCGCGCGCCTTCACGGTCTCGAGGGTCTCGCCGGTGGTCACGGCGCGCAGCGGCCAGTCCTGGTCCGCGAGCGCCGCGCGCATGAACTCGTCGCTCGCGCGCACGGAGTTGTTCGCGTTCTGGAACTGGATGGACTGCCAGGCTTCACCGTTGAGGCTCATGTCGTAGCCCTTGTCGCCCAGGGCCCAGGCCTTCTTCTCTTCCTTGGCCTTGCACCAGATGAACTCGCGCACGTCAGGGTGGTCGGTGTTGAGGACGACCATCTTGGCCGCGCGTCGCGTGGTGCCGCCCGACTTGATCGAACCGGCGACGGAGTCGGCGCCGCGCATGAACGAGACCGGGCCGGAGGCGGCGCCGCCGCCCGACAGCTGCTCGCGGCTCGAGCGGATCGTGGAGACGTTGATGCCGCTCCCGGATCCGCCCTTGAAGATGACGCCCTCGGTCTTGAACCAGTCGAGGATCGAGTCCATCGAGTCGTCGACCGAGAGGATGAAGCATGCTGATGCCTGCGCCCGTGCGCCGGGCACGCCGATGTTGAACCACACTGGCGAGTTGAAGGACGCGTGCTGGTTGACCAGGAGCCAGGTGAGCTCGTCGGCGAAGACCTGCGCGTCGGCGCTCGCCGCGAAGTAGCCACCCTCGACGCCCCAGCGGGTGACCGTGGAGACGACGCGGTCGATCATTTGCCTCACGCTCGACTCGCGTTGCGGCGTGCCGGGCTTCCCGCGGAAGTACTTGGAGGCGACCACGTTGGTCGCGGTCTGGGACCAGAAGGAGGGGACCTCGACGTCGCGCTGCTCGAAGACGTTGCCGCCCTCGCCGGGGATCACGGCGTCGCGGAGCTCCCAGGAGATCTCGTCGTAGGGGTGGACGCCTTCGCGGGTGAAGGTCCGGCTGAAGGTGACGCCGCGCGGGGCCGCAGGGGCGCGCTGCTCCCTCTTTATCTCGGCGATGGCCATGGCGTCCGTTCCTCCAGGCTTTCTCTTCCTCACGCTCCAGACGCTAGATACGGGGTCTGCCGCCCTCGCTGACCCAACATCTAGTGCGGGGGACGGACTATCTCTCTCTCCTACCGGGGATGTCAAGGCCGAAATGCGGTCAGGCGCGCAAGGGTGATGGGCGGCCCCTGAACGGGGAGCGAGGAGGGGGTGGCTAGGCCGCGGCGGGAGCGGGAGAGCCGGCGCCGACAGCCTCCACGAAGGCGCGTACGCCCTTGCGCAGGTCGGCCTCGGCCACGTTCAGCGGCGGGATGAAGCGCACCACCTGGTCGTGCGTGCCGCAGGTGATGAGCAGGACGTCGCGCTCGAGCGCGCCGGCCGTCGCGGCCTTGGACGCGCCCTTGTCGTCGAACTCGACGGCGACCATCGCGCCGAGCCGGCGGACCTCGCGGACGCGCTCGTGGTGCGCGAGCGGGCGCAGCTCCTCTTCGACGATCTCCCCGACCCGCTCGGCGCGCTCCACGAGGCGCTCCTCGCGGATCACGGTGAGCGTGGCCAGGCCCGACGCGCACGAGACGGGGTTGCCGCCGAACGTGGACCCGTGCGTACCGGTGGGCCACCGCTCGTGGAGCGCCCGCGGCGCGGCGACCGCTCCGAGCGGCATGCCGCCGCCGAGGGCCTTCGCCAATGTGAGGATGTCGGGCACCACGCCGTAGCGCTCGGCCACCGTCCACGCGCCCGCGCGGCCGAAGGCGGTCTGGATCTCGTCGACGACGAGCATCGCGCCGATGCGCGTCGCGATCTCGCGCACGGCCCGGAGGAATGACGGCGGCGCGGCCACGTATCCCCCCTCGCCGAGCACCGGCTCGATGACGAACGCGGCCACGTTCTCGGGCGGGACCTCGTGCTCGAGCATCATCTCGATCTCGGCCAGCGCGTCCTGCGCGCATGCCTCGGCGTCGTGGGCCGGGCGGATGGGGCACGCCAGCGGATAGGGGAAGGGCGCGACGTGCACCTCGGGGAGCAGCGCGCCGTAGCCCTTGCGGTACGCGGCCTTCGACGTCGTGAGCGTCGCCGCGCCGGTGGTGCGGCCGTGGAATCCGCCGCGGAAGACGATGATCCCCTCGCGCTTGGTGACCTGGCGCGCGAGCTTGATGGCGGCCTCGATGGCCTCGGCACCGGAGTTCTGGAACACGAAGGTGTCGAGGCCGCTCGGCAGGACGGTGCCGAGGAACTCCGCGAGCGCGACATTGGGCTCGTAGGTCGCCACGCCGCTCGAGATGTGCATGAGCTTCCCGGCCTGGTCGCTCACGGCTTTCACGACGCGCGGGTGCGCGTGCCCGATGGGCGTGACAGCGATGCCGCAGGTGAGGTCGAGGACGCGCCGGCCGTCGGCGGTGATCAGCCAGCTGCCCTCGCCGCGCTCGAGCGGGAGCCAAGTGTAGTGCCCCAGGACCGGAGAGAGGACGCGCTGGGCGCGCCGGGCGAGCTCGTTCACCGCCCTGATCGCCGCTTCGGGGTCGTTCGCTTCGGCGCGGCCTTCCTCGTGGCCTTCGCCGGCCGTGCCGCATCTTCGCTCTCGAGGAGCGGCAGCGAGAACGAGAACGCGCTGCCGCCGCCGGATGCGCTGTCGAAGCCGATCTCGCCATGGTGGTCGCGGATGATGGCGCGGCTCACGTAGAGGCCGAGCCCCGAGCCGCGCGTCCCCCCCGCGGTCGAGAGCCGGCCGAACTTCGAGAAGAGCTTGCGGCGCTCGAGCGGCGGGATGCCGGGCCCATGGTCACGGACCTCGACGGTCGCGGTGCGGCGCCGTGGATCGACGCCGACCGTCACCTCGATGATCCCTTTTGGCGGCGAGTACGCCGCCGCGTTCGTCAGGAGGTTCGCGAGCACCTGGCGGATGCGTCGATCGTCGCCCTGCACGCGCACCGGGACATCGGTACCGCGCAGCTTCACAGGATGCCCGTTGAGATGCATGCTCTCGGCCGTTTCGCCGACGAGCGCCGCGAGGTCGATGGGCCGCAGGATCGAGCGCAGCCGCCCGGCGGCGGCGGCCTCCGCGTCGGCCACGCTCTCGAGGAGCGCGAGCATGTGACGCGTCTCGGTGGCGATGGCCTGTGCGCGCTGCTCGGCGGGATGGGTCCTCAGGTCCTTGGCCAGCACGCGCGCCGCGGCCTCGATCCCCACGAGAGGGTTGCGCAGCTCGTGCATGACGATCGAGAGGTGGTCGGCGTCGCGGCGCGGGCTCATTTCTGCGGCAGCTCCGCTTCGTCGATGAGCATCACCGGGATCCCGTCGCGGATCGGATAACGGCGGCCGCATTCGGCGCAAACGAGGCGATCCGCCTCCTCCTTGACCGGCGCGTGGTCCACCGGGCAGGCCAGGATCTCGAGCAGTTCCTTGTCAATGCTCACGCGCCCGATCCTAGCGCGGGCCTCCCGTCTGAGCGCTTCCCGACCGCGTATAGCGCTACTGCGATCCCCTGCATCGCCAGTGACACCGCCAGGACGGTGGTCACCATCGCGGCCGCGTCGCGCACGACGCCGATCAGGACGGTCAGCTCCACCGCGACGGCGACAGCGAGGAACGCACCGACGACCATGCGCCCCCGCCCGACGAAGTACGCCACCCACAGCGAGAGGAGGGCGTTGGACAGCGCGGCGACCCCGTACGGACCGGCGAGCCGGGCCGTCTCGGGGTACTGCGGGCCGACGATGATCCCCGCGAAGAACGCCGGGGCGACGAGATACGCGCCGGCGACGGCGCCGCTGGTGAGGAGGACGAAACCGAGCGCGGCGAAGAGGTAACGGTCGGTATCGCGCCCCAGAGCATCGGCGTGGCTCGTGCGCTCGAGAAGGATGAACCCGACCGCGATGGGCGCGAAGAGGATGACCTTGGCCATGGTGATGGCGCCGGCGTACGCGCCGGCTTCCGCGGGGATCCGCAGCGGCGCGACCAGACCGTCGACGAACGTGAGCGCGGCGTACGCGAAGAAGATGACGGCGGCGAGGAGGAAGAAGCGCACCTCCGAGCGCGAGAGGTCGATCTCGTGCGCGGACCGCCGTGCGGCACGGAAGAGCGGCGCGAGCGGGATCAGCGTCGCGACCGCGCCGACGAGGAGCGCGAGCGCCGCGCCGATGAACGCGCCGTGCACCGGCCGGAGCGGCAGCGCGAGCTCCGGCTGCGTCAGGACGAGCACCAGGGCGACGCCGCTTGTGAGCCGGACGAGCGCGATGAGGATGTACACGCTGCCGAACCAGCCGAAGCGCGCCAGCCCCTGCAGGAGTCCCAACGTGAACGTGAGGACGATGGCCAGGAAGAGCGTCACGCCGAGCGTCACGATCGCGACGGGCGAGAAGGCCGCGATGCGCACGAAGGGGGCGAGGACGATCACGACGACGGCCGGGACGCCCGCGACGAAAAGGATGCGGCGCAGCCACCGGCGCACGAACGAGTGGAGCGCGGGCTCGTCCCCGTGCGCGGCGTGCTGCGCGACGAGCCGTGCCGTGGCGGACTGCACGACCTGCCCGCCGAGCTGCTCGAGGATCAGCAGCGCGAAGAACGCCGTGAGCCCGGCGTACTCCTCCGGCGTGAGCAGCCGGGCCATGACGACCTGGTATCCGTAGGCGAGGACGTTCGCGATGGTCGTCGCGGCCAGGAGCCACAGCGCTCCGGCGTTCCGGCGCGCGAGAGAGAGCGCGCTCTCTATCAGTGGGAGTGCGCGTGCGCCGGAACGCCGGGCGTCGCCGCCGCGCGCGGCGCGACCGCGAGGAAGTTCGTGATGAGCTCGTCGAACTCCGGCGCCTCGTAGTCCTCGATGCCGCCGCTGTCCGCGAGCTCCGCGATGCGCGGGTCGATGGGCAGCTTCGCCAGGAGCGGAGCGTTCGAGGCGATCACCAGCTTGAGGCCCTGGGACGGGCCGAAGACCTCCATGCGCGTCCCGTCGGGCGCGCTGACGTAGGACATGTTCTCCACGACGCCGAGGATGTCGCCGCCGAGCTGCTTCACCAGGCGCACGGCCTTCGTGACGACCATGGTCGCCAGGGCCTGCGGCGTGGTCACCAGCACCACGCCATCCACCGGGAGCGCCTGCATCACCGTGAGCGGCGCGTCGCTGGTGCCGGGTGGCAGGTCGACGATCATGTAGTCGAGGTCGCCCCACGCGACGTCGCTGAAGAACTGCCGGATGGCGCCGGACACCATGGGGCCGCGCCAGATGACGGCCTCCTCCTCGCTCGGGAGGATGAGGTTCATCGACATGATCGGGATGCCGGTCTTCGACATCGGCGGTCGCAGCGTTTGCGTGTTCGGGACGACGCCCGGCTTCTCGCGCACGCCGAACATCCGCGGGATCGACGGACCGGTGATGTCAGCGTCGAGCACCCCGACGCTCATCCCACGGCGGCGCAGGCCCACGGCGAGGAGTCCCGCGGTGAGCGACTTGCCGACGCCGCCTTTGCCCGACATGACCGCGATCACGTGCTTCACGCCGGCCTGCTGCGCGATGCCCTTCGGGCCGCCCGAGGGGGCCGGCGGTCGCTCCGGAAGGTCGCTGGGGAGCTTCCCGGTCCCGGCGAGGTCGTTGAGCTGGCGCATGACGGTCTCGGACGAGGGTGTTGGTGCAGACCAGTCTAGCCGCGCACAGCGGTCAGATCACGCGTTCGCGCACCCAGTGCCTGCATCACCCAGACGACCACGAACAGCGCCGTCGCGACCAGCACGATCGTCCCGCCGGACGCCGTGTTGAGGTAATACGACGCGTAGATCCCCGCGAGCGCCGAGATGCCCGCGAACAGCAGCGCGTAGAAGAGCATGTGCTGCAGCTTCCGCGCGATCAGGCGCGCGGTCGCCGCGGGTGTGACCAGGAGCGCGACGACGAGCACCACGCCGACGATCTGGATCGAGATCGCGATCGCGAGGCCCACGAGGACGAGGAGGAGCGCGTCGTAGCGCGCGACCGGCAGCCCGGCGGCCGCGGCGCCCGTCGGGTCGAACGAGACGAAGACGATCTCCTTCCACACCAGCCACAGGACGACGACGACGAACAGCGCCGTGAGCGCGGCGAGCCAGAGCTGCCCGGCGGAGATGCCGAGCACGTCGCCGAGCAGCGCGCCCAGGAGGTCGCCGGTATACGCCCGGATGGTGCTGAACAGGACGATGCCGAGGGCGAACATCCCTGAGAAGACGATCCCGATGATCGTGTCCTCTCGCAGCCCGGAGCGGCGGCCCACGAGGCCGATGGCGAGCGCGCCGCCGATCGCGGCGATCGATCCGCCGATCACGAGGTCGGTCTTGAGCATGAAAGCGATCACCACTCCGGGGAACGCGATGTGCGCGACGGCGTCTCCCAAGAAGGCAAGGCCGCGCAGCACGACGAACACGCCCACCGACGCGCACGCGATGGCCACGAGCGTGGCGCCGAGCAGAGCGCGCTGAACGAAGCCGTAAGAGAGCGGCTCGAGGAGGTCAGGCATGGTGCTCGTCCGCGATGAGGTCGGGCTCCGGGCGGTGCCCGCCGTAGGTGGCACGGAGGACCGCGTCGTCGCGCAGGATCGAGACGTCGCCCTGAGCCACGATCCCATGGTTCATGCACACCACGCGCTCGAAGTGGGCCATCACGCTGGCGAGGTCATGGGTGGCGACGAGGACCGTGCGGCCCTTCGCGGTCTCCTCGGCGAGCACGGACATGAGCTGCTCCTCCGTCGTCGGGTCCACGCCCGTCGCCGGCTCATCGAGGAGGAGGATCTCGGGCTCGGCGAAGAGAGCGCGGGCCAGCAGAACGCGCTGGCGCTCTCCGCCGGAGAGGTCGGTGACCGCGCGGCGGCGGAGGTAGACCGCCTCCACCCGCGCCAGGGCCGCGACCGCCTCGTCCCGATCCGACCGCCCGGGCCCGCGCCCCAGGCCGATCCTGCCGACGCGGCCCATGAGCACGACGTTCTCCACCGTGAGCGGGAAGTCCCAGCGCACGTGCTCCTGCTGCGGGAGGTACGACATGTGCGAGCGTGCGGCGATGGGTTCGCCCCCGAGGACGCGGACCTCGCCGTGGCGGGGATCGAGAAGGCCGACGATGACCTTGAGGAGCGTCGACTTCCCCGACCCGTTCGCTCCGACCAGCGCGACGAGCTCGCCCTTCTGCACCTCGAGGTCGACGCCCTCGATGGCCAGGGTGCCGTCGTACCCGGCGGCGACGTGGTGGAGGAGGATCGCGGGGTCGCTCATCTGAGAGCGCTGACGATACGGTCCATCACGGTGCGGAGGAGGCCGGCGTAGGTGTCCGCCGGCGGCTTCGCTTCGAGGCTGTCGGTCGGGATGTCGCCGACGATCTTCGTCACGCCGGCCTCCTTCGCGAGGGCCTCGCTCAGCCTCGGTGATGCCTGCGACTCGACGAAGATTACGGGGACGCCGGCCTTCTTCACCGTCTCGACGAGCGCCGCAAGCTCCGCGGGCGATGGATCCTTGTCCGGCTCCGGCTGGACGAAGCCAACGATCTCGAAGCCGTACGCCTTGGCGAAGTACGGGAAGGCGTCGTGCGACGTGACGAGCTTGCGCCGCGGCGCCGGGATCTCTGCTGCCTTGTTCTTGAGGTCGCCGTCGAGCTTCACGAGCTCGGCGTCGTAGGCGGAGGCATTTTTCATGTAGGCGTCCGCGCCGTTTGCATCCGCCGCGATGAGCGCGTCGCGGATCTTCTCCACGTACCTGCGTGCGAGCTGGACGTCGAACCACATGTGGGGGTTGTCCTCGATGGCCGGAATGCCGTCGGTGACGACGACGACGTTCGCGTCGCTCTTCCTGTTCCTGAGCAGATCCTTGGACCAGGCATCCAGAGCAAGACCGTTCGTGAAGATCACACGGGCTTCGCTCACGGTCTTCGCGTCCTCCGGCTTGGGGCTGTACTCCTCGATCTCGGCACCCCGCGGAGCGATGGATCGGACCGAGACGCGCTCGCCGCCGACGTTGCTGGCGAGGTCCGCGAGGATCGT
>JACPOT010000087.1 GCA_016191385.1 Chloroflexota bacterium
GCGAACGCGGCGGTCGGCCAGTTCGGCAACTTCAGCGCGGCCTCGACGAGCACGGACAACACGGTCACCCACGACACCGTCGTGCCGACCGTCACCATCAACCAGGGGTCAGTGCAGGCCGACCCGACGAACGGCGCGTCGGTCGTGTACGACATCGTGTTCAGCGAGTCGGTGACCGGGTTCACGGCGTCCGACGTGGCGGTGAGCTACACCGGCCCCGGGGCGCTGACGCGTTCGCTCACCGGCTCGGGGGCGGTGTACCAGCTCAGCATCTCCGGGATGACGCCCGGGACGCAGGGGACGTTCACCG
Organism: Chloroflexota bacterium; assembly: GCA_016191385.1. Taxonomy (GTDB): domain Bacteria; phylum Chloroflexota; class Limnocylindria; order P2-11E; family P2-11E; genus JACPOT01. The sequence goes on from JACPOT010000087.1 coordinate 311, forward strand.
CGACCATCCCGGCCGCCGTCGCCACCGACCCGGCCGGCAACGCGATCGTCGCCTCGACCAGCGCCGACAACTCGATCACCTTCGACAACGTCCGGCCGACGGTGGGCGTCGTGAAGGGCGGGACGCAGGTCGACCCGACGAACGGCGCGGCGGTCGTGTTCGACGTGGTGTTCAGCGAGCCGGCGAGCGGGTTCACGGCGTCCGACGTGACGCTGACCACGCCGCTGACCGGGCTGTCGGTGGCGGTGTCGCCGGTCGGCGGGTTCAACACGAACTACACCGTGACGGTCACGGGGATGGCCGCGAACACGCAGGGGCCGATCACCGTGTCGATCCCGGCGGGCGGCGCCGCGGACCTGGCCACCAACACGAACACGGCGTCGCCCACCTCGGCGACGGTCCAGTTCGACGCGGTGCGGCCGACGGTGACGATCGACCAGGCGGCCGGCCAGGCGGACCCGGCGAACGGCTCGATCACCTACACCGTGGTGTTCAGCGAGCCGGTCACCGGGTTCACCGCCGCCGACGTGGACCTCACCCTGACCGGCAGCCTCGCGGGCCTGACGCCGACGGTGGGGGTCAGCGGGTCGGGGACCACCTACACGGTCACCGTCACCGGGTTCCCGGCCGACGTGCAGGGGACGGTGACGGCGAGCGTCCCAGCCGGCGGGGTGGTTGACCTGGCGAGCAACACGAACGTGGCCTCGACGAGCACCGACGCGACCGTCGGGTTCGACTCGGTCCGGCCGACGGTCACCATCGACCAGGCGGCCACCCAGCTCGACCCGACGCGGTTCCAGACCGTGCAGTACACCGTGGTGTTCAGCGAGGCGGTCACCGGGTTCACCGCCGCCGACGTGCAGCTCTCCCTGGGCGGGACGCTCGCCGGGCTGACGCCGGCGGTGGCCGTGACCGGGTCGGGCACGACGTACACCGTGACGGTCACCGGCCTGCCCCTCGGCGGGCTCGGCAAGATCACCGCGGACGTGGTGGACTCCGCCGCGATCGACGCCGCCGGGAACGCCACGGTCGCCTCGACCAGCGTCGACAACGCCGTCCTCTACGACAACGACCGGCCGCAGTTCACGGTCACGCAGTCGGCCGGGCAGGCGGACCCGACGCGCGGCCCGGCGATCGTGTTCGACGTCGTGTTCCGCGAGCCGGTGTCCGGGTTCGACGCGGCCGACGTCACCCTCGGCGGCACCCTCCCCGGCGTCGGCGGGCTGACCGCCGTCGTGGCCGGGTCCGGCGACACGTACACGGTCACCGTCACCGGCATGCAGCCGGGCACCCAGGGGACCGTCGTCGCCAACGTCGCCTCCGGGGTCGCCACGGACGCGGCCGGCAACACGAACCTGGCCCCGTCCACCTCCGACAACGTCGTGACGTTCGACGCCCAGGCGCCGGGCGTGGCGGTCACCCGGGCGGCCACCCAGCCCGACCGGACGAACCAGCCGACCATCCTGTTCGCCGTCGCGTTCAGCGAGCCGGTGACCGGGTTCGACGCCGCCGACGTCGTCCTCGGCGGCACCCTCCAGGGCGCCGCCGGCCTGTCCGCGGTCGTCACCGGCAGCGGCGCGACGTACACGGTGGCCGTCACCGGGATGAACCCCGGCCTCGGGAC
>JACPOT010000088.1 GCA_016191385.1 Chloroflexota bacterium
CATGACGCACCTGGCGATCTCGCTGTCGCGCTACGTCAACGGCGTGGCGATGCGCCACGGCGAGGTCGCCCAGACGATGTTCCCGGGTCACCCGATGAACGCGATCACGAACGGCGTGCATGCCGCGACGTGGACCGCCGATCCGATCGCCCGCGTCCACGACCTTCACATCCCCGAGTGGCGGCGCGACGGCCGCTACCTGCGCTACGCCATCAAGTGCCCGCTGGAGGAGATCCAGGCCGCGCACGCCGAGGCAAAGGCGGGCCTGATCGCCCGCGTGCACGAACGCACCGGCCGCGCGCTCGATCTGTCCGCGCTCACCATCGGCTTCGCGCGCCGTGCCACCGCGTATAAGCGCGCCGAGCTCGTCTTCAGCGACGTCGAGCGCCTGCGGGCCATTGCGCGAAGCCGGCCGCTCCAGCTCGTCTTCGCCGGCAAAGCACATCCGCGCGACGAGGCCGGCAAAGACATCATCCGCCGCATCGTGGGGGTGGGGCGCGCGCTGGCCGACGACCTCCCGGTCGTCTACCTCGAGGACCACGACCTCGCTCTGGCCAAGGACCTCTGCGCGGGCGTCGACCTGTGGCTGAATACGCCGCAGAAGCCCCTCGAGGCCTCGGGAACGAGCGGGATGAAAGCGGCGTTGAACGGCGTTCCCAGCCTCTCGGTCCTCGATGGCTGGTGGGTCGAGGGTTGGATCGAGGGCGTGACCGGCTGGAGCATCGGCGACGCGTCCCCGAGCAGCGACGCGGTGCGGGAGGTCGCCGACCTCTACGACAAGCTCGAGCGTGTCGTGGCTCCGCTGTACTACGACCGCCCGCTCGCGTTCGCCGAGGTCATGCGCTCGGCGATCGCGCTCAATGGTTCTTTCTTCAACGCACAGCGGATGGTCGAGCAGTACATGCAGAACGCGTATCGCCTGGACGGAGGTGCCGCATGACGGCGGCGCGATCGGCCGCGACGGCGGCGGAGAGCGGGGAAGGGCCGCTCCGCGCGGAGGAGTTGCGGCTGATCGACGCCTGGTGGCGCGCGGCCAACTACCTCTCCGTCGGGCAGATCTACCTGCTCGACGATCCGCTGCTGCGCGAGCCGCTGCGGTCCGAGCACGTGAAGCCGCGCCTGCTCGGTCACTGGGGGACCACGCCAGGGCTGAACTTCATCTACGCGCACGCGAACCGGGTGATCCGCGAGCGCGACCTCGACGCGATCTACGTCATGGGGCCGGGCCACGGCGGCCCCGCGGCGGTGGCGGAACGCGTACCTCGAGGGGACGTACACCGAGCGGTATCCCGACGTGACGCGGGACGAGGCCGGCATGCGGCGCCTCTTCCGGCGGTTCTCCTATCCCGGCGGGATCGGCAGCCACGTCACCGCGGAGGTGCCCGGCTCGATCCACGAGGGCGGCGAGCTCGGCTACTCGCTCGCGCATGCTACGGCGCGGCGCTCGACGCTCCCGGCAGCGTCGTGTTCTGCGTCGTCGGCGACGGCGAGGCCGAGACCGGGCCGCTCGCGGCGTCGTGGCATTCGAACAAGCTGCTCGATCCGGTCAACGACGGCGCCGTCCTGCCCATCCTGCACCTGAACGGGTACAAGATCGCCGGGCCGACGCTGCTCGGACGCATCCCCCACGATGAGCTCGCCGCGCTCTTCAAGGGCTACGGGTACCGGCCGCTCTTCGTCGAGGGCAGCGACCCCGCGGTGATGCACCAGCGCATGGCGGCGACGCTCGATCTCGCGCTCGACGATATCGCGGTGATCCAGCGCGCGGCGAGGTCGGAGGGCCGGCGCGGCCGTCCGCGCTGGCCGCTCATCGTGCTGCGCACGCCGAAGGGCTGGACGGGGCCGCGCGAGGTGGACGGCCTGCCGGTCGAAGGCACGCACCGCGCGCACCAGGTGCCCTTCGCCGACGTGCGCGGGAACCCGGAACGGCTGCGCGCGCTCGAGGAGTGGCTGCGCGGCTACCGCCCGGAGGAGCTGTTCGACGCGCGCGGGACGCTCCTGCCTGGGATCTCAGCGCTTGCGCCGAGGGGCGACCGGCGCATGAGCGCGAACCCGCGCGCCAACGGCGGGGTGGTGGTCCGCGATCTCGATCTCCCCGACTTCCGCGGCTACGCCGTCGAGGTGCCGGCGCCGGGAAGAACGTTCAGCGAGCCGACGCGTGTGCTCGGGACGTTCCTGCGCGACGTGATCCGCCGCAACCCGCGCACCTTCCGTCTCTTCGGACCGGACGAGACGGCGTCGAACCGGCTCGGGGCGGTCTTCGAGGCGACCGACCGGGCGTGGCAGGAAAGGGTGCTCCCGAGCGACGAGCACCTCGCGCCGGACGGCCGCGTCATGGAGGTGCTCTCGGAGCACCTCTGCCAGGGCTGGCTCGAGGGCTACCTCCTCACCGGCCGTCACGGGCTCTTCAGCTGCTACGAGGCCTTCATCCACATCGTCGACTCGATGTTCAACCAGCACGCCAAGTGGCTGAAGGTCTCGCGCGAGATCCCCTGGCGTCCGCCCATCGCCTCGCTCAACTACCTGCTCTCCAGTCACGTCTGGCGTCAGGACCACAACGGCTTCTCGCACCAGGATCCCGGCTTCATCGACGTGGTCGCCAACAAGAAGGCCGAGATCATCCGCGTCTACCTGCCGGCCGACACCAACACGCTCCTCTCGGTCACCGACCACTGCCTGCGCAGCCGCGGCTACGTGAACGTGATCGTCGCCGGGAAGCAGCCGGCGCTCAGCTATCTGGCGATGGACGACACCGTCGCGCACGCGACGCGCGGCATCGGGCGCTGGGGCTGGGCGAGCAACGACGAGGCCGAGCCCCACGTCGTGCTCGCCTGCTGCGGCGACATTCCGACCCTCGAGACGCTGGCGGCGGTCGACCTCATCCGGCGGCATGTGCCCGAGGTGCGGATGCGGGTCGTGAACGTGCTCGACCTCATGCGCCTCCAGCCCGAGACCGAGCATCCGCATGGCCTTTCCGACCGCGAGTTCGACGCGCTCTTCACCACCGACCGGCCGATCGTCTTCGCGTTCCACGGCTACCCATACCTCATCCACCGGCTGGCGTACCGCCGGACGAACCACCGCAACCTGCACGTCCGCGGCTACAAGGAGGAGGGCACCGTGACC
>JACPOT010000089.1 GCA_016191385.1 Chloroflexota bacterium
CCCGCGTACCGCGGCAAGGGGATGGCGACGAGCGTCACCTCCGCCGTGACGTCGGCGGCGCTCGAGGAGCACCGCGACGTCGTCCTCAACGTCCGCGACCAGAACCTTCCCGCGATCGCCGTGTACGAGCGCCTCGGCTATCGCGTCCACGCCGGGTTCCTCGAGGGACCCGCCATCCGCCGCGCTCCGTGGGAGCGCATCACGAAAATATGGAGGCGACCGACATGGCAGTGATCACCGCACCGAAGAACGACGTCGCGGACATGGGGCTCGCGGCCTCGGGCGCCAAGCGCGTCGAGTGGGCCGCGCGTGAGATGCCCGTGCTCGCGAAGATCCGCAAGCGCGTCGCGCTCGAGAAGCCCTTCACCGGCATCCGCATCGGGGCCTGCCTGCACGTGACGACGGAGACCGCGAACCTCGTGCTCGCGCTCCGCGACGGCGGGGCCAGCGTCGCGCTCTGCGCGTCGAACCCGCTCTCGACACAGGACGACGCCGCGGCGGCGATCGCGAAAGAGGGCATCGCCGTCTTCGCGCGCAAGGGCGAGGACCGCGACACCTACTTCGGCCACTTGCAGGCGATCCTCGACACCCACCCGCACATCACCATGGACGACGGCGCGGACGTCGTGACGCTCCTCCACACGGAGCGCAAGGCGCAGCTCAAGGAAGTGCGCGGCGGGACCGAGGAGACCACCACCGGCGTCATCCGCCTGCGCGCCATGGCGAAGGAGGGCGTGCTCGCCTATCCCATCGTCGCGGTGAACGAGGCGCGCACCAAGCACATGTTCGACAACCAGTACGGCACGGGACAGTCGGCCGTCGACGGCCTGCTGCGCTCGACCAACATCCTCATCGCCGGCAAGACCGCGGTCGTCTGCGGCTACGGCTGGGTCGGCCGCGGCGTCGCGCATCGCCTGCGCGGCATGGGCGCCGTCGTCATCGTCTGCGAGGTCGAGCCGCTGCGCGGCCTCGAGGCGGCGATGGACGGCTACCAGGTCATGACCGTCGCGGAGGCCGCGAAGCGCGGCGACATCTTCTTCACCGCCACCGGCAACCTCAACGTCCTGGGCAAGGACCACTTCGGCCACATGAAGGACGGGGCCATCCTCGCGAACGTCGGCCACTTCAACGACGAGATCGAGATCCCCGCGCTCGAGCGCGCGTCGTCGTCGAAGCGCACCATCCGCCCGTTCGTGGAGGAGTACCGCCTGGGCAACAAGAGCGTGTTCCTGCTGGCCGAGGGCCGGCTGCTCAACCACGCCGCCGCGGAGGCCAACCCGGCCGCGGTCATGGACATGAGCTTCGCGAACCAGGTGCTCGCGATCGAGCACCTCCTCGGCGAGCCCGACCTCAAGCCGGACGTGTACCCCGTCCCGATCGAGCACGACGAGGACATCGCGCGCCTCAAGCTCGAGGCCATGGGCATGCGCATCGACGAGATGACCGCGGCCCAGCGCGACTACGCGGGCCAGTGGAAGGCCGGCACGTAATGGCCAGCAGCTTCACCGCCGCGGAGCAGCTGCTCTTCACGAGCGAGTCGGTCACCGAAGGCCACCCCGACAAGCTCTGCGACCAGGTCTCCGACGCCGTGCTCGACGCCTGCCTGGCGAAGGACCCGAACTCGCGCGTCGCCTGCGAGACGGCGACGACCACGGGCACCGTGTTCGTCCTCGGAGAGATCACGACATCGACATATGTCGACCTGCAGACGCTCGTGCGCAACGTCGTCAAGGACATCGGCTACACCGACGCCGCCTACGGCTTCGACTACCAGACCTGCGGCGTCATCTCCGGCATCAAGCCGCAGTCGCCCGAGATCGCGCAGGGCGTGGACCACGCGCTCGA
>JACPOT010000090.1 GCA_016191385.1 Chloroflexota bacterium
CCCGCGCGGATCATGAGCGCCGCGGCGGCTGCGATAGCGACCGGGACGACCCCCGCGACGATCGCGAAGGGGAGCGAGAGCAGCTGCACCACGACCACGCTGCGCAGCTGGCCCAGGCGCGGCGCGACGTGGATCCCGTGCAGCAGCGCGCCGAGACTGCCGCCGACCGCGATGGCGCCGAGCGCGAGGCCGATGGCCCCGAAGTCGAGCGCGAAGCGGTCGGCGAAGAAGAGGTTCGTGAACGGGAGGAAGCTGCCCGCTCCGAATCCGAACGTGAGCTCGACGATCCCGAAGCGCAGGAGGAGGTCGCGGCGCAGTGGAGCGTCGACCGCGCCGCGGAGGACCGGCGCCGCGCGCACGAGGAGGATCGGCAGCGCCGACGCGGCGGCGATGATCCCGCCGAGAGCGACCAAGGCGCGCACGGTCAGGAGCGAGCCGGCGGCCACGCCGAGGGACGCCGCGACCGGCGCTGCGAGGATCCCCGCGACGTATGCGGCGAGGAACGCGGCGATCGTCCCGATGGCGATCTGCTGCCCGAACCGTCGCGGCCGGTCGCCGTGCGTGGTCGCGTCCGCGATCAGCGCGGACCCGGACGCGTAGACGACGATCCCGCCGAGACCGAGGAGCGCCGCCGCGAGGAGCTGCGCGACGAGGCTCTCGGTGATCACCACGCCGACGACGCCGGCCGCGACCACGACGCCGCCGGCGAGGATGGACGCGCGGCGCGAATAGGTGCGTGACCGGAGCGCGGGCCACGCGCCGGCGACGCCGCCGATCGCTTGCGCGGCCGCGAGCGCGCCGATGGCCAGCTCGTCGAAGCCGAGCGCGCGATAGACGAAGTTCAGATAGAAGGCTGCGACCCCGAGGCCGAAGCTCCCGACGCCGCTCGCGATGACGAACAGCCGCGCGTCGCGCGAGGTCAGCCCGCTAGGTGGGACGGCCGAGAGTGACCTCCACGACCTGCTCGCGTCCATCGCGGATCAGGGTGAGCTTGACCTTATCGCCCGGCCGGTACTTGAGCATGATCGTGAGCAGTGGGTGCTCTTCGTCGACGCTCTGGTCGTTCACCTTGGTGAGCACGTCGCCGCCGCGGATCCCGGCCGAGGACGCGGGCGAGCCCGGCACCACGTCGCTGATCTGCACGCCCGTCGTGTTCGCGGGCAGGCCGAGCACCTGGGCATTGCGCGCGGTGAGCGGCGTGTAGGCGATCCCGATCCGCCCGCGTTCGACGCGGCCGCTCTTGATGAGCTCGTCGGCGATCTGGCGGACCGTATTGCTCGACACCGCGAAGCCCAGTCCTTCAGAGCCGGCCTCGCGGATGACGAGAGTGTTCATGCCGATGACCTGCTTCGTCGCGGCCCAGATGAGCGGCCCGCCGGAGTTGCCGGGGCTGATCGCCGCGTCGGTCTGGATGAGGTCCTCGAGGAAGACGTCGCGGTTCGTCTGGCTCGGCAGGCGGCGGCCCTTCCCCGACAGCACGCCGGTCGTGACGCTGTTGCGGAACTCGCCGAGCGCGCTGCCGATCGCGACGACCGTCGCGCCGATGGGGGCCTGCTCGCTGTTGCCGAGCACGAGCGGCTTCACCTGCTGCGCGCCGGTCTCGAGCACGGCCACGTCGGTCTCCGGATCACGGCCGACGAGACGACCGGCGACCTTGCGCCCGTCCTCGAAGATCACGTCGAACGACGCGCCTACGCCCGTCGAGCGGACGTTGGAGACGACGTGGCTGTTGGTGATCACGTACCCGCGCTGCGCGTCGACGAGGAAGCCGGACCCGCGCGACTGCTCCTGGCCGGTGGCGACGCGGTTGATGATGGTGACCACGCTGGGCGACAGCTCCTGTACGACGCCCACGACGTCACCCGCGGTGACCGTCGTGACGCCGCTCGGAGCGGGCGCGAGCGTCGCCGCTCCGGCGGATGCGCTCGAGGACGGGAGAGCCTCACCACCGGTGCCAGGACCGAGGTACCTCGCCGTCGCGCCGCCGGCGATCCCGCCGATGATGGCGCCGAAGAGCACGAACGCGAGGGCGCGGGACACCGCTAACGCCGCGGGCGGGCGGGCACCGCGGGTGCGCCAGCGGGGGCAGCGGGCTTACGGGGCCGGCGCGCCGGACG
>JACPOT010000091.1 GCA_016191385.1 Chloroflexota bacterium
CGCGCTACCAGGCTGCGCTACACCCCGTCGGGATGGACTCAGTGTATGGCGGAGGGGCCGGGCGGGATCGAACCGCCGACCAAGTCCTTAGGACGGACCTGCTCTATCCGCTGAGCTACGGCCCCCGCGAGACACTTCCATTGTGATGCAGCGCACCGCGGTACAGAAGGGCCTCGCGCTTGTGACGCCGGCGCTCGTGTTCGGCTTCCTCGTCGCGACGCAGTGGACGACCCTCGCGCGGCCCGACGTGGCCATCCGCTACATCGACCCGCTCTCCGACACCGTCACGCGGCTCCAGGGGGACCAGGCGGCGCTGCGGCAGCAGCTCGCATCGATCCGCGGCCAGCTCGACCAGCTCCAGCGCGCGAGCAGCACACAGAGCGGCGCGGTGGGCGCACTGCAATCGCAGATCGACGACCTGCGCGTGCAAGCCGGGCTCGCGGAGGCACACGGCGACGGCGTGGTCATCACCCTCGACGCCGCCCGACCGACCGGATCGGCGGCGAAGGAGCCCTTCTGCTTCGCGCCCGATCTCACCGACCTCGTGAACGCCGCGTGGCGCGGTGGCGCGAGCGCCATCGCCATCAATAACGAGCGCCTCGTCTCCTCCTCGAGCGTGTACTGCGTGGGCGGCACCATAGTGGTCAACGGGTCGATCACCAGCGCGCCCTTCAGCATCTCCGCGGTCGGCCCACCGGCCTCGATCCTCGCGGTGCTGGACGACGAAGCGCAGCTGCGCGACCTGAAGAAGCGGCGCGACGACCGGTCGGTGACGCTGCAGTTCACGCGCGCCACGACGCTGAGCGTTCCGGCATACAGGGGCGCTCTGGCGGTGCGGCAGGCGACGCCGCGATGAGGTCGCCCGCCGGCGCGCTCGCGATGGCCGCGGTGGCGCTCCTCCTCGGCGTCCTCGTCGTCTCGCAGTTCCGGTCGCGCGACGTCTACTCGCGAACGCTCCAGCAGGAGACGCCCGAGTCGCTCGCGCGGCTGATCGCCGACCTCAACGACCGCGACCGCCAGCTGCGCGATGAGATCTTCGACCTGCGCCTGCGCCTCGAGCAGGCTCAGAGCGCGGTCGCGGGCGGCCAGGGATCCATCGCCGAAGCGCAACGCCAGCTCGCCCAGCTCCAGGTCTTCTCGGCGCGCAGCCGCGTCACCGGCCCGGGGATCGCGGTGCGCATCGACGGCGCCTTCGACGAGCGCGCGCTGTCGGACCTCGTGAACGAGCTGCGCAACGCCGGGGCCGAGGCGATCGCGGTCAACGACGCGCGCGTCGGGCCGCGCAGCTGGTTCGGTCCCGGATCGGAGGGCTCGCTCGTCGTCGACGGACGCGCCGTGCGCGGGCCCTGGGCCGTGAGCGCGATCGGCGCGACGGAGGTGCTCCACGTCGCGATGACCCGGACCGGCGGGATCGTCGGGCAGTTCGAGCTCATCTACCAGCGCACGCGGTTCAGCGTCACGCGCGAGACCTCGCTCGACCTGCCGGCCATCGCCGGCCCATAGACTCGCCGCGGTGCCCACGCCACCCATCCCGCTGTATCTCGATGACGTCGTCGTGCTGCGGAAGAAGCATCCGTGCGGCGGAGAGACCTGGCGGATCGTGCGCCTCGGCGCGGACATCGGGCTTCGCTGCCTCACCTGCGAGCGCCGGGTCCTCGTCAGCCGCGGCGACGTAGAGCGCGACATCAAGCGGTTCGTGGAGCGACCGCTGGCCCCAGCGGACTAGCCCGTGCAGATCCAGACGGCCGCGGAGCGCGGGCTCCTCCGGAACCGCGCGTTCCTCGCGCTGTGGTCGGCGCAGATCCTCTCCATGACCGCGGCCAACGCCCTCACCTCGGCGCTCATCGTCTTCGTCGCCGAGATCACCAAGTCGAACACCTCGTCATCGTTCCTGATCCTGCTGGCGATCTTCCCGGCCGTCGCCTTCGCGATCTTCGCCGGCGTCTTCGTGGACCGCAGCGACCGGCGGCTCGTCCTGATCACCACGAACGCGCTGCGCGCGGCCGCTGTGGCGGTCATCCTCGTGTTCGGGCAGGACCTCCTTACCGCGTACCTGGTGAACTTCCTCGTGGCCGCGGTGACCGTCTTCTTCGTACCGGCGGAGGCCGCGACGATCCCGAGCATCGTGCGGCGGAGCGACCTCCTGGTCGCGAACTCGCTCTTCACGTTCACGTTCAACGGGGCCTTCCTGCTCGGGTTCATCATCCTGGCCCCGCTCCTCGTGGCCTTCGCGGGCTTTCCCGCGCTCTTCGCGACGATCGTCGCGATGTTCGTGGCTGCGGCTTTCCTGTGCGGGACTTTGCCGCCCTCGGAGCCCATCACGGCGCCGCTCGGCGTCGACGTCGCGGGCGAGGCCGTCGGGCGGAGCCGGCGTGACATCGGCGAGGCCCTCCGCTACCTGGCGCGCTCCCCGCGCATCGCGTGGTCCCTCGTGTACATCGCCCTGACCTATACGCTCATCGCCGTGGCCGGCGGGCTCGCGCCGGGCTACGTGCGCGAGGTGCTGCTCCTTCCCGAGCGCGCGTTCGCGCTCCTCGTCGCGCCGGCGGGGATCGGCGTCATCGCGGGGCTCGGGGTGCTGAACGTCGCCACCCGGCGCATCGGGCACAGCCACGTCGTCGGCATCGGCCTCGTGACCATCGTCGGCGCTCTCGCGGTCCTGGCCGCCGCGCGTCCCATGGCCGGCCTCGCGCGCCGCGCGACCGTGGGCGGCGGGCTGGAGGGCCTCCCGTACTTCGTGGGGCTCGTGATCCTGACCGCGTTCGTGTTCGGCGCCGCCTACGCGTTCATCACGGTGCCCTCGATGACGATGATCCAGGAGGAGCTGCCCGAGCTCATCCGCGGCCGCGTCTTCGGCGTGCTCAACGCGCTCGTGTCGGTCTTCAGCCTGCTGCCGCTGGTCCTCGTAGGCCCCGTCGCGGACATCTGGGGTGTGGCTCCGGTGTTCGTCGGATGCGCGGCCGTGGTGACGGTCGTGTGGATCCTTGGTCGCGACGTGCGGAAGCACCGAAGTGCATCGGGGGACGCGGCGTCACTCGGTTAGACTGACCCTCGAGTGGCCTCTTCCGCGCGGTCCACATTCACCGGATACCTCTCCCGCCACGGCCTTCAGCTCGTCGCCGGCATGGTCCTCGTGACGGGCGCTGCCTTCCTGGCGGTCATCCCGCCGCGCTTCATCGGCGCGATCGTGGACGACGTCAACGCGGGCGCGCCCTACGGATCGATCGTCGTGCTGTCGCTCGGGATGGTCGGCGTCGCGGCGCTGGAGGCGATCCTCCGCGGCCTGGGCCGCTACCAGGTCATCGACGCGTCGCGGGTCGTCGAGTACGAGATGCGCAACGACCTGCTTTCGCACCTGCAGCGCATGCACCTCGCCTATTTCCAGCACCAGCGCATCGGGGATCTCATGGCGCGCCTCACCAACGACCTCACGGCGGTGCGGCAGATGTACGGGTTCGGTGTCCTCATGACCACGGGCACGACGGCCACGCTGGTCTTCTCGATCGCGTCGATGCTCCAGGTCAACGTGAAGCTCACGGTCATCACGCTCGTGCTGATGCCCGTCGCGTCCGCATCGTTCTGGGCCATCGGCCGCAAGGTCAACCGGAAGTTCCAGCAGCTGCAGGCGCAGTTCGGCGATCTCTCGACGAAGGCGCAGGAGAACTTCTCCGGCATCCGCGTCGTCAAGGCCTATTCGCAGGAGGAGCCGGAGATCGAGGCCTTCGGCGAGGTGAACGCCGAGTACGTCCGCCGGGCCATCGACCTCGCGAAGTTCAACGGCCTCATCTGGCCAGCGATGGCGCTGATCATCGGCGTCGCGGTCCTGGCCACGCTCTACGTCGGCGGCATCGACGCCATCAGCGGTGACATGACCATCGGCCAGCTGGTGCAGTTCGTCGCCTACTTGTACCTGCTGCAGTGGCCGATGATCGCGTTCGGCGAGATCACGAACATCTTCCAGCAGGGCTGGGCATCGCTGAATCGGCTGCAGGACATCTTCGACGCGCGCCCGGCGATCGCGGACCCGATCGACCCGGTGCCGACGGCGGTCCGGGGCGAGGTCGAGATGCGCGGGGTCACCTTCGCGTACGGCAGCACCATCGTGCTGCGCGACGTCTCCTTCCGCGTCCCCGCGGGCGGATCCCTCGCGATCGTCGGCCCGACGGGCTCGGGCAAGTCGTCGCTGGTCAACCTCATACCGCGCCTGTTCGACGCGCAGCGGGGCGAGGTCCTCATCGACGGGGTCAACGTGACCCGCTACCCGCTGCGGACCCTGCGCCGCGCGGTCGGGTACGTCCCGCAGGAGACGTTCCTCTTCTCGGTGCCGCTCAGGGAGAACGTCGGCTACGGCAGAGAAGAGGAGCTGCCCGCGGACCGCCTCGCCTGGGCCGCGGACGTCGCGCAGCTGGACAAGGACGTCCAGGACTTCCCGGCCGGCTACGACACGATGATCGGCGAGCGCGGCGTGACGCTGTCCGGCGGCCAGAAGCAGCGCGCCGCGATCGCGCGCGCGGTCGCGAAGGACCCGCGCGTCCTCATCCTCGACGACGCGTTGTCGGCCGTCGACACGTACACCGAGTCGGAGATCCTGCGACGGCTGCGCGGGGTCATGCGCGAGCGCACCAGCATCGTCGTGTCGCACCGCATCTCGACGGTGAAGGACGCCGATGAGATCCTCGTTCTCGACGAGGGCCGCATCGCCGAGCGCGGGACGCACCTCGCGCTCCTCGAGCGCGGCGGCCTCTACGCGCAGATGTACCGGCGCCAGCTCCTCGAGGAAGAGCTCGAGGTGGACGAGGAGCAACTCGCGCACGAGCGCCGCGTCGCCTCCGAGAGCGAAGCCGAGCCGGGGCGACAGATGCCGCGCCTCCCGCGCGAAGGCGAGATGACGGAGGGACCCGTCTAGTGGTGATGCAGGGCGGGGGCGGAGGCCACTCCTCCGGCGGTGCCTTCCAGGAGGACGAGATCTTCGGGAAGGCCTACGACGCCCGGATGATGCGCCGGCTGCTGCACTACGTCCGGCCCTACACGGGCCGCGTCGTCGTCTCTCTCGTCCTGCTGCTGCTCCTGTCGGCCACGCAGGTGGCTCCGCCGATCATCGCGAAGGAGATCATCGACCAGGCCATCGCGCCCGCCGTCGGGAAGCAGATCCCCGTGGCCGAAGGACTGTCGCGGCTCGGGCTCTATGGCGCGCTGTACCTCGCGATCCTCCTCGCCTCATCGGTGCTGCGGTACGCGCAGTCGCTGCTCACGGCGATCGTGGGCCAAGAGGCCATGTACGACCTGCGGCTCGAGCTGTTCCGCCACCTGCAGTTCCTGCCACTGTCCTTCTACGACCGCAACCCGGTCGGCCGGCTGATGACGCGGATCACCAACGACATCGACGCGCTCATCGAGCTCGTGAGCAAGGGCGTCGTCTCGATCTTCGGCGACATCTTCGTCCTCGGCGCGGTGATGATCGCCATGCTCTTCCTCGATATCCGGCTTGCCCTCGTCACCTTCCTGGCGATGCCGCTGCTGGTCGGGCTCACGATCTACTTCCGCGGCATGATGCGCGACTCGTTCCGCGCCATCCGCATCCGGCTCGCGCGCGTGAACGCCTACCTCAACGAGACCCTGTCGGGCATGTCCGTCGTGCAGCTGTTCACCCGCGAGCCACGGACCTTCGGACAGTTCGACGACCTCAACCGCGACCTCTACCGCGCCAACGTGGGCGCCATCCGCGCGATGAGCACGTTCCAGCCGACGGTGAACTTCACGCGCGCGATGACCAGCGCGGCGCTGTTCCTCGCCGGCGGCTGGTGGATCCTCCAGGGCGAGATGACCATCGGAACGCTCCTGGCGTTCTGGCAGCTGGTCGAGCAGTTCTTTCGCCCGGTCCTGGACCTCGCGGAGAAGTACAACATCATGCAGGCCGCGATGGCGTCATCGGAGCGCGTCTTCCGCCTTCTCGACACGCCGCGCACCATCGGCGACCCGCCGCATCCCGTGGAGCTCGCTCACGTGCGCGGCGAGGTGCGCTTCGACAACGTCTCCTTCGCGTACAACGAGGGCGACTGGGTGCTCCGCGACGTCGACTTCACGATCGGCGCGGGCGAGAGCGTGGCCATCGTCGGCGCGACCGGGGCGGGGAAGACCTCGATCATCAGCCTCATCTCGCGCTTCTACGACGTGCAGCGCGGGCGGATCCTCCTCGACGGGACGGACATCCGCGATCTCCGCCAGCGCGACCTGCGCCGCCACATCGGCGTCGTCCTCCAGGACCCTTTCATCTTCGCCGGGACCATCGCGTCGAACATCCGCCTCAACGACGAGACCATCTCCGACGAGCGCGTGCGCGCCGCGGCCAAGTTCGTCAACGCGGACCGCTTCATCGACCGGCTGCCCGAGGGCTACGAGACGGTCGTGACCGAGCGCGGCTCCATGCTCAGCGTCGGCCAGAAGCAGCTCCTGGCGTTCGGCCGGGCCATCGCCTTCAACCCCGAGATCCTCCTGGTGCTCGACGAGGCGACCTCGTCCGTCGACACCGAGACCGAGCACCTCATCCAGGACGCGCTCGAGAAGCTCATGCGCGGACGCACCTCGATCGTCATCGCGCACCGCCTCTCGACCATCCAGAACGTCGACCGCATCGTGGTGCTCCACAAGGGCCGCGTAGTCGAGACGGGCACGCACCGCGAGCTCCTCGTCGGACGCGGCGTGTACCACCGGCTCTACGAGCTGCAGTACCGCGCGCACCAGGTCGCATGACGCGCGCCCTCAGTGCGCTCCTCGCTGTCCTCCTCGCGGCATGCTCGGCCGCGACGCCGTCGCCGTCCGGAGCGCCCGCGGCCTCGGGGGCGCCCGCGCCCTCGGCTGCGGCTCCGTCCCCGCTCGCCGCCAACTCTTTCCAGATCCTCCACACCAACGACATCCATGGCCATCTCGACAGCGCTGCCGTGTCGACCGGCGGCAAGTCCTTCGAGCAGGGTGGCCTCCCGATCCTCGGCGGGATGGTCCAGCGGCAACGCAGTCGCGCGCCGCAGCGGACCCTGGTCGTGGACGCGGGTGACGCCTGGGTCGGGACGCTCATCTCCGGTCTCGACCGCGGGCGGTCGGTGGTGAAGGCCATGTCGCTGATCGGCTACGACGCCATGGCCCTCGGCAACCACGACTTCGACTGGGGACAGGACGAGCTGCGCGGTCTCGCGAAGGACGCGACGTTCCCGTTCCTCACCGCCAACGTCGTGGAGACCGCCACGGGGGCAACGCCCGCGTTCGCCACGCCATACATCGTCAAGGACCTCGGGATAGCGCGGGTCGCGATCGTCGGGCTCACGTACCCCAGCGCGACGATCATCAAGGCCTCGAGCGTCGCGGGGCTCTCGTTCCTTCCGGCGGTCGATGCTGTGAAGAAGTACGTGCCGGAGATGCGAGCGAAGGCGGACGTGATCGTCGCGGTCAGCCATCTGGGCGCGGAGGGCGGCTCCGCGCGCATCGGCGGCGGCGACAGCGCGCTCGCTCTCGCTGTGCCGGAGATCGACGTGATCATCGGCGGGCACGACCACCAGGCCTTCCGGACCGCGCGCGTCTCGGGCAACACGCGGATCTTCCAGACGGGCTCGTACACCGACAACCTCGGACGGGTCGAGGTGACCATCGATCCCGCGACCAAGAAGATCTCCAAGGTCACTGGATCCGACGTGCTCCTGACGGTGGCGACCGGAGCGGCCTCACCGCAGCCCGAGGTGGCGAAGCTCGTCGCCGAGCGCCGCGCCGAGGCGGAGAAGGCCGGCGGCAAGACGATCGGCACCGCAACGGCGCTGTTCACGCAGGACCGCGACATGGACAATCCGCTCGGCAACGTCATCGCAGATGCGCTGCTCGACTACGGGCGCGCGCAGGGCTGGAAGAGCGACGTGTCCTTCTACAACGCCGCCGGCGTGCGCAGCGCGCTGGCCGCCGGACCCATCACGTATTCGAAGCTCGCCGAGGTCCTCCCGTTCCAGAACACCGTCGTGAGCGTCGACCTCACCGGCGCGCAGCTGCGCGAGGTGATGGAGGGGATGGCCGGGTCCGCGGGCCGCCTGTTCATGGCCGGCGGGACCATGGCCTACCGCTTCGCCAACGCTCCGAACAACCGGGTGCTGCGCGCGACCGTCGGCGGGCAGCCGCTCGATGCCTTACGCGTCTACCACGTCTCCACCATCGACTACCTCCTCGGCGGCGGCGACGGCCACGCCGCGTTCACCAAGGGCACGAACATCGCGTACGGCGACATGGACGTCGACGTCGTGGCCGCGTACATCGAGAAGCGCCCACCGCTCTCGCCCGTGTCGCCCGGCCGCGTCGTCCAGGAGTGAGCGGGGGCCACGTCCCGAGCGACCCGGCGCTACTCACCGCGATGACCGCGGCGGAGGCCGCGGGCCGCGAGCTTCTGCGGCGCTGGGAGATGCCCATCAGCGGCCGGTCATCGAAGAGCAGCACGACGGACGAGGTGAGCGACGCGGACCGCGCGGCGGAGACGATCGTGGTCGCGGCCCTGCGCGGCGCGTATCCCGACGACGCGATCGTCTCCGAAGAGGGCGGCGGCGCGCGCGGCACGTCGGGCCGGCGCTGGCTCGTCGATCCGCTCGACGGGACCATCAACTACCTCTACCGCATCCCGCAGTGGGCCGTGAGCATCGCGCGCGTCGACAGCGGCGGACCGCTCATCGGCGTGGTGCACGCCCCGGCGGCCGGAGAGACCTTCTACGCCGTCCGCGGCGAAGGGGCGTGGCTTCGGGACGCACGCGGCGTCGCGCGGAGGCTCGCCGTGACGGGGCTGAACGACCTCTCGCGAGCCCTGGTCGCCGACGGGTTCTCGTATTCGGCGGACGAGCGCCGGGAACAGGCACGCCGTGAGGTCGGGATCCTCCCGCGCATCCGCGACGTGCGCCGTCTCGGTTCTGCCGCGCTCGACCTGGCTTTTGTAGCTAGCGGCAGACTCGACGCTTACGCAGAAGCCGGCGGCAACGAGTGGGACTGGGCCGCGGGTCGGCTCCTCGTCACGGAAGCAGGTGGCCGGCTCAGCGAGGCGCCCGGTGTGCGCGCCGGCCTCTCGACCCTGATCGCCAGCGGCCCGGGCATCCATCAAGCCCTGCTCGACCTGATGCTCCATGCCAGCGAAACGTAGGACGCCCCCCACCTCGCGGTCGGCGGTCGAAGCGGCATCGAAGGGGATAGAAGCCCACATTCACGTGGTCAGAGGCGAGCGCGGCATGTTGGACGCGGATCTCGCGTCGCTGTACGGGGTCCGGACGAAGCGCCTGAACGAGGCGGTCCGCAGGAACTGGGAGCGCTTCCCCGAGGACTTCATGTTGCGACTCACCGCGGCCGAAGCGGACGGTTTGAGGTCGCAAATTGCGACCTCAAACGCCGGGAGCGGGGGACGCCGCTATCTCCCGTACGCGTTCACGGAAGAGGGCGTCGCGATGCTCTCGAGCGTCCTCAGAAGCGCTCGCGCAGTGGCCGTGAACATCCTGATCATGCGGGCGTTCGTCCAGATGCGGCGAGCGCAGGGCCAATACGAGGAGTTGCGGCAGAGGATCGAGGATCTCGCCCACAGTGTGAGGGGCCACGACGCTCTCCTCGGTGGTCTCCTCAGCGCTCTGACGGCCCTCGAGGCGACCCGCCGCCGCGCGCACGCGCCCTCTTGGCTTCCGACCAGCATCGAAGTAGCGGTTGTAGGCGGCGAAGCGCTGCCTCGAAGTCGAGCACCACCCGGTGACGGACTATGCTTGCTCGCGAGCGACCTAGCTGCACAGGGCGAATTGCCGCGAACTGTTTTTGCGAATTGCGTTATGGAGGTGACCCGCGATGCGTGTTGCGATCTACTTCGACGGCAAGAACTTCTACGAGGCTCTCCGCGCTTTCGACCCGCTCCTAGAGATCGACTTCGAGCGCTTCGCCACCTGGTTGACATCGACCGTCGGAGGTCCGGAAGCCACTTTCGTCGGGGCGTTCTACTACACGGGCTACTCCAACGATCCCGCGATCGGTCCTCTTACCACGGCCCAGGGTCTCGACGTGTTCCTCGACTACCTCTCGTACGCCCGCGGCTACTTCGTGCGGCGCGAACCCCGTGTGAGACGAACGACCGTGTGTCGGAACTGCCACACGAGCTACGAGTACACCGAGGAGAAGCGCGTCGATACGCGCATCGTGGCGGACCTCATTCATTACGCCGCGGTCGACGCATTTGACATCGCGATCCTCGTGTCCGGGGACGACGACTTCTCTCCCGCAGTCGTCGCGGTGCGCGAGCTCGGAAAGCAGATCTACGTCGGCGCTTGGCCGGGCCAGGGTGTTGCACGGGAGCTTCGTGCGGAGGCGTTCGGGAAGATCGACTTCGGAACGGGCGTGGACCACTTCGCGCGTCGGAGCGCTCACGCGCCAGGACCCGCAGGCACGACACCGCAGAGCTCGTCGCCGGTCATGGACGAGGCCGGGCTTGCCGGGCTGTCCGAGCAGATCGAAGCCGAACTCCGCGTCGCCGAAGGCCAGCTCCCCTACGTCAGCCGTTGGTACTTCGTGAACCGGTGGCGCGGAAGCGGGGAGCCGCAAGAGCGCGAACGAAGCCTCGACCGTCTCGTCGCCAATGGTCGAGCGGAGGAATACACCTTCACTGACGACAAGGGGCGCCTTACGGTGGCGATCAGAGCCACGCCTCGGGATGCGATCACCGGATCGGCGGAAAGCGCAACGGCCACGACGTCCCCCATGCGGACCGACTGACCGTGCAAAGGTCCTCACAGTCCGTAGACTCGATAGCGATGGCACCGCCCGGAACGGACCTCAAAACCGCTCCCGCGCGGCCCATCCGCTTCGAGATCACGGACGCTCTCGGGCAGCGGCCAACAACGACGCAGACCGGTCTCGGCACCGCCGGCGTGGCTCCCGTGACGCCCGGCCTCGTCGCCAACGAAGACAACTTCGTCTTCGCCACCATCAAGGACCTGGTCAGCTGGGCGCGCTCGCGTAGCCCCTGGCCGCTCGGCTACGGCCTCGCGTGCTGCGCCATCGAGATGTTCTCGGCCGCGTCGTCGACGCACGACCTCGCGCGCTTCGGCGCGGAGGTGTTCCGCGCAAGCCCGCGGCAGGCCGACGTGATGATCGTCGCCGGCACGGTGACCCACAAGATGGCGCCGCGCCTTCGCCGCCTGTACGAGCAGATGCCCGAGCCGAAGTGGGTGATCGCGATGGGCAACTGCGCTTCCTCAGGCGGCGAGTTCTGGGACAGCTACTCGACGCTGCAGGGCGTCGACACCATCGTGCCTGTCGACGTCTACGTACCCGGCTGCCCGCCGCGCCCCGAGGCGCTCGTCGAAGGCATCCTCCGACTACGCGAGAAGATCGTCCGGGGAGGCTGACCCTGGCCACCGAGACGCTGATCTCCGACGGCCTCCAGACCGAGGAGCTGATCCTCAACCTTGGCCCGCAGCACCCCTCGACGCATGGTGTGCTGCGCCTCGTCCTGAAGCTCAACGGCGAGAAGATCGTCGAGTGCGTCCCGGTCATGGGCTACCTGCACCGCGGTCTCGAGAAGATCTTCGAGTGGCGGACGTACCACCAGGGCCCGCGGTACGCGGACCAGGCGGACTACGTCTCCAACATGCTGAACGAGCACGCGTACGCCGGCGCGGTCGAAGCCATCGCCGGCATCGACGTGCCGCGCCGCGCGGAGTACCTGCGCGTTATCGTCGACGAGCTCTCGCGTTCCGCGTCGCATCTCATCTGGCTCGGCACGTTCGGCCTCGACGTGGGCGCGACGACCCCGTTCCTGTGGTGCCTGCGCGACCGCGAGGACATTCTCGACATCTTCGAGGAGATCTGCGGCTCCCGGATGAACTTCAACTACTACCGGCCCGGCGGGCTGCTCTACGACTTCCCGCCCGGGATCCTCGGCAAGATCGAGCGGTTCCTCGACCGCTGGGAGAAGCGGATCGACTCCGACTATCGCGAGCTGCTCGAGGGGAACGAGATCTTCCTCGACCGGCTCGTCGGCGTCGGCGAGATCCCCCGCGAGGTCGCGCTGCAGTACGGGATCACGGGGCCGATGGCGCGGGCATCCGGGATCGACTGGGACCTGCGGCGCGACCGGCCGTACTCCATCTACTCCGAGCTGAAGACGCTGAAGCCGGTGGTCATGCAGGAGGGTGACGCGTTCGCGCGCTACCAGGTCCGCCTCGGGGAGATGAAGCTCGCCATCCAGCTCATCCGCGAGTGCATCGACAAGCTCCCTGGCGGCCCCGTCCGCGCGCGCCTGGGCCACGTGTGGAAGTGCCCGCGCGGGGAGGCCTACTACACCGTCGAGGGCGCCAAGGGCGAGGTCGGCTTCTACATGATCAGCCGCGGGGGATCGGACCCGAACCCCTACCGCGCCAAGATGCGCGGCCCCTCATTCCTGAACCTCCAGATCGTCCCGTGGATCATGAAGGGCCGGCTCATCGCGGACCTTGTCGCCATCCTGGGCTCGATCGACTTCGTGCTCGGTGAGGTCGACCGGTGACGCCCGGGATCTTCACCGGACTCCTTCGGACGCTCGAGCATTTCGTGAGGCCACGCCCGGTCACGCGCAAATACCCCTATGAGAAGCGCGAGCTGCCCGAGCGCAGCCGCGGGCTCATCGCCCTGTTGCTCGAGCCCGAGACGGACATCTTCAAGTGCGAGTCCTGCCTCATGTGCGAGAAGGCCTGCCCGCCGCGGGCGATCTCCATCTCGTACAAGTTCCGGAACGGCTTCCGCAGGCGTCCGCCCATCGCGCCGCGAGCGTCGTACTACCGGATCCGCATGGTGTCCGCGGCGCCGTACGGCGCGCGCCGGCCGCTGTCGACGGCGGTGACGACCATCCCCGCGGAAGAGGAGGCGTCGCTCGACCTCGGACCGATGGAGCGGATCCTGGATGGAGCGCGGCCCGGTGCCGACCGCCTCCACCGCGTCCTCAACGCGACGCACGAGGCGTACGGCTACCTGCCCTGGACCGCGGCCCAGCTCATCGCGCACGATCTCGACGTCGCGATGACCCACGTGTACACGACCGCCTCGCTCCTCCCGAGCTTCCGCGGCGCGCCGGATGGCGAAGGCACCGCGGTGCCGCGGGGCGGGAGGAAGTTCACGGGCAACGTCGGCGTCGCTGGCGATTGGCCGGCAGCCTCGCCGCCTCCGTCGCACGACGGTCTGCACGAAGGAGAGGTGCACCACCCGCTGGAGCCGGCCTATGCCCGCTAGCAGCGCATTCCGCGTCCTCGACGCGACCTCCGATGGCGCCGTCGCGCGCGCGGCACGCACGTCGGCGGACGAGATCATCGCGACGGTGGAGCGCTCTGGCCTGCGCGGGCGCGGCGGTGCGGGGTTCCCGGTCGCGGACAAGCTGCGCGCCACGCGCACCGCGTCGACCCTCACCGGCCCCGCGTACGTCGTCGCCAACGCGTACGACGCCGACCCGTCGAGCCCGCTGTCGCGAGCGCTGCTGCAGCGCAGCCCCGAGCTCGTCCTCGACGGGATCCAGATCGCCGCGCGCGTCGTCGGCGCGGAGCAGGCCTACCTATACCTGCACCCCGAGGCGACCGAGGCTCGCGCATCGGTGGAGGCGGCGCTCGCGCGGCGCACTGATGACGCCGTCCCGGTGGAGGTCACACTCGGCCCCGGCGGGTTCATGGGCGGCGAAGAGAGCGCGCTGCTCGGTGTGCTGGAGTCACGCCGCGCCATGGCGCGGCAGCGGCCGCCCTGGCCGGCCGAGCAGGGCTTGCGTCTTCGCCCGACCCTGGTGTCGTCGGCCGAGACGCTGGCGAACCTGCCGCTCATCGTGCGCGACGGGCCCGAGGCGTTCCGCATCGCCGGCACGCAGTCGTCACGCGGGACGAAGCTGGTCACGATCACGGGAGCGGTGAAGAAGCCGGGCGTGTACGAGCTCGCGTTCGGCACCGCCCTCGGCGCGATCTTCGATCTGGCCGGTGGCGTGACCGGCACGCTCAAGGGCTATCACGTGGGCGGGCCGACGGGCGGGATCCTCTCGACGGAGCGGCGATTGGTGCAGTACGGGTTCGACGAGCTCAAGGCCGCGGGGACGCACGTCGGATCGGGGCAGATCCGCGCGATCCCGTCGACGGCGTGCGTCGTGAACGAGGCGGCGCAGGCCTTCGCGTACCTGTCGCGCGAGACGTGCGCCATCTGCGTGCCGTGCCGCGTCGGCACCAAGCGCGTCGGCGGCATCCTCGAGGGCATCCAGTCCGGGCTGGGTCGCGACGACGACCTGCCGTGGCTATCGGAGCTCGCGGACCACCTGCACGACTTCTCGCTGTGCGGCTTTGGCATCACCAGCGCGTCGGTCATCCGCACGACCATGAAGGAGTTCCCCGACGACTACCGCGCCCACATCAGCGAGCGCCGCTGCCCGACGGGCACGTGCACGCCGGTCCGCGCGCGCCGGTACGAAACGATGGCGCAGCCGTGAGCCTCCTCGAGCGCTACACGCAGCCCGGCGAGTCGCAGATCCCGACCGTGTCGCACCACGGTGAGATCCCCGCGGGCCAACCAACGACGACGATCGAGATCGACGGCCAGGAGGTGATCGCGGTGGTGGGGGAGGCGATCCTCCGCGCGGCGCAGCGCGCCGGCTTCAACGTGCCGACGCTCTGCGACGACGAGAAGCTCGCGCCCGCGGCGGCCTGCCGCATGTGCCTCGTCGAGGTCGACGGCTACGACCGGCCGATGCCCTCGTGTCACCTGCCCGTCACGCCGGGCATGAAGGTGAAGGCCACGAGCGACGGGCTCTTCAAGATGCGCAAGCAGAACCTCGAATACATCCTCAGCGACCACAACGCGTACTGCATGCCGCCCTGCCAGATCGGATGCCCGACGCACATCGACATCCCGGGTTACCTCGAGCTCATGGCCAAGGGACAGCACGTCGAGGCCGCGCGTCTCGTCAAGGAAGTGCTGCCGTTCCCGTACGCCCTCGGCCTCGTCTGCCCCGCGCCGTGCCAGGAGGTCTGCCGCCGCGGTCTCGTCGAAGAGGAGATCGCCATCCGCCAGTGCCACGGCTACGGTGGCGAGCTTGCCCTCGAGATGGAGGTGGCGCCGACGCCGTTCCCGCAGGAGCCCGCGACG
>JACPOT010000118.1 GCA_016191385.1 Chloroflexota bacterium
CGGTCGGCCAGCTCGACGATCTTGCCCAGATACATGACCGCGACGCGGTCGGAGATGTGCCGCACGACGGAGAGGTCGTGCGCGATGAACAGGTAGGTCAGCTGGAACTTCCCCTGGAGCTCCTCGAGCAGGTTGATGATCTGCGCCTGGATGGAGACGTCCAGGGCGGAGATGGGCTCGTCGGCGACGATGAACTCCGGCTCCACGGCGAGGGCGCGCGCCACGCCGATGCGCTGGCGCTGCCCACCGGAGAACTCGTGCGGGTAGCGGTTGGTGAAGTACGGGTTGAGGCCGACGACCTTGAGCAGCTCCTGCACCCGCTCGGTCTTTTCCTTGCCGCGCGCGAGGTCGTGCACCTCGAGGGGCTCGCCGATGATGTTGCCGACGGTCATCCGCGGATTGAGCGATGCGTAGGGGTCCTGGAAGATCATCTGCATCTTGCGGCGCATGCGGCGCATCTGTTCGCCGCCGAGGGTCGTGAGCTCGGTGCCCTCGAACTTCACGGACCCGGCCGTCGGCTTGTAGAGCTGGAGGATCGCTCGCCCGGTCGTGGACTTGCCGCATCCGGACTCGCCCACAAGGCCCAGCGTCTCGCCCTTCTCGACGAAGAAGTCGATCCCGTCGACAGCTCGCACGGCGCCGACCTGTCGCTGGAAGATGATCCCCTGCGTGAGCGGGAAATGCATGGTCAGCCCACTGACCTCGAGGAGGTTCTTGCCGCTGCCCGCGGTCGCGGTGGATCGGACCTTCTCGTAGTCGGCGACTGCCATCACATGCCCTCCTTCTGCGTGACCTCGGGCGGCACGTCGGCCGCGATGGCCTGAGCGAGCTCGGCGGGCACCGCGGCGGTCTCGAGCTTGATCTCCTCGAGAACGGAGATGTCGCCGATCTCGTGGTGCCAGTCCGTGTTGACGAGCCAGCCACCTTCTTGCGTGCCCCAGCAGCGTGCCTCGTGGTCGGGTTTCGCGCCCGGGATGTGCTTGAGCTCGGGCTCCTGCTCGCGGCAGATGTCGCGGCGGTACTGGCAGCGGGGCTCGAACTTGCATCCCGGCGGCGGCAAGATGAGGTCCGGCGGAAGCCCTTCGATGGGGACGAGGCGCTGCTTGCGCTTCTCGTCGAGGCGGGGGATCGATCGCAGCAGGCCCCAGGTGTAGGGCATCTTCGGGTTCGCGAAGAGCTCGCCGGTGTCGGCCTTCTCGACGATGCGGCCGGCGTACATGACGTGGATGCGCTGGGTCATCCCGGCGACGACGCCGAGGTCGTGCGTGATGAGGATGAACGCCGTCCGGAACTCGCGCGCCAGCGTCTTGAGCAGATCGAGGATCTGCGCCTGGATGGTCACGTCGAGCGCCGTGGTCGGCTCGTCAGCGAGGATCAGCTTGGGGTTGCACGACAGCGCCATCGCGATCATCACGCGCTGACGCATGCCGCCTGAGAACTGGTGCGGATAGTCGTCGAGGCGCTTCTTCGCGCTGGGGATGCCGACGAGCTCGAGGAGCTCGACGGTCCGGTTCCGCGCTTCGCTCTTGTCCATCTTCATGTGGAGCTCGAGCGCTTCGGAGATCTGCCGGCTGATCGTGAGGACGGGGTTCAGCGAGGTCATGGGGTCCTGGAAGATCATCGCGATGTTGTTGCCGCGGATCCCGCGGACATCGTCGTCGTCCATCTTGATGATGTCCTGGCCGTCGAAGAAGATCGAGCCGTTCGTGATCTTGCCCGGAGGGTCCGGGATGAGCCGCATGAGCGACAGCGCGGTCACGGACTTGCCGCAGCCGGACTCACCCACCAGGCCGAGGGTCTCGCCGGCACCCACCTC
>JACPOT010000119.1 GCA_016191385.1 Chloroflexota bacterium
ATGGCTCGTGCCCAGATAGACCTCGAGCACCTCGGCCCGGATGCGCACCAGCACCGTCGTGCCGATCAGCCGCGACGGGACCGAGTACGTGTTGCGCAGCACCTGCAGGGTGCTGAAGCGGCTCACCGGGGCGCGCACCTCCCGGCACAGCTCCAGCGGCGCCCGCGGCAGCGGACGCAAGGCCGCCTGCTCCTCCGCCCAGCGCACGGACCGCCGCAGGTTACGCTGCTTGACCAGGTTCTGCAAGAAGCGGTGGTACGCGGTCCGGTCGGCGAACGCGCGGCTGCCCCGCACGCGCAGCGCCTGATCGACCGCCTGCTTGAAGCGGTAGTGGGCCTGCTCCACGTCCCCGTTCTCGTGGGCCTCGCCCAGCGTGTTGGTCGTCGGCTCCAGGCCGTAGTGCCGCAGCAAGGCCAGGTAGCGGTCCTTCGCCTCCGCACGCCCAGCGGCGTCGAGCGGCTTGATGGCCGCGCTGAGGTGATCGGTGCGGTGGGTGCGCGGGACACCCCCGCGCTGCCACAGGCTGGCTTCGAGCCCTTCGGCCAGGGACTCGAAGGTCTCGCTGAAGCAGACCTGCACCGCCTCTACATTGGAGTACACGAAGACCAGGTGGAACAGCAGGTGCGGGAACGCCACGCCGCCCAGCGTGATGCCCAGGTCGGCCATGTGGGTGAAGTCCGACTGCGCCGCCGCGCCGGGCTGATGGACCTGCGGGAAGTACACCTCCTGCGCCGGCCCGAACTCGGCCCGCCAGGTGGCGATCTGCCGCTGCAGGGTGCGGAGTTGGCCATCCTGGTAGCGTCCCGGTTCCTGCGCCACCAGCAACGCGAACAGCGTCGTCCCTTGCAGCGCGGGATCGCGTTCCAACTGGCTGACCACCCACGGCCACGCTGCTTCGAACGGGTTCGGCCGCGTGCGCGCTCGGCGCGGCGGCGTCACCTGGCTGGGGAACTGCCCGAGCTGCTCGTACTTGCGCACGGTGCGGACGCTCATGCCCGCCCGCGCCGCCGCCTGGACCTGCGTGCGCCCCTTGGCGCGCTCCTTGAACATCAGAAGGACCTCCCGGTCGCGCTTCATGGCGCCCCTTTCGAGGCCCCATGCTCCGCTACCGCGGCCCCCCTTCAAGCGGCAATTGTGGTTGTCGCCGGCTCACCTTCCAGATTGTCGTTCAACA
>JACPOT010000109.1 GCA_016191385.1 Chloroflexota bacterium
CCCCGCGAGCGCCGAGCGCCCGATCCGCATCGAGCTGTTCGGCGACGACGTCGAGACGATCCGCTCCTTCGACCCGGTGACGCAGCGCTCGCAGGAGACGCTCGAGAGCGTGGTCGTCCTGCCCGCGGGCGAGATCTCGCTGACCGAAGGGCCGCGCCTCGCGGACCGGCTCGCGGACTGGGAGCGGCTCGCGCACGACGAGGCGCTCGCGCCGTATGCCGCGATGGTCGAGCCGCTGCGCCAGAGCTCTTACGCGCCGGGGCTCGAGGCGTTCGCGCCCGACCTCGGCGCGGTCGCATCGCTCGTCGACCACCTCCCCGAGCGATCGACCGTCGTGTTCGAGGACTCCGTCGAGCTCACGCTCGCGTGGGACACGCACGAGCAGCTCGCGGAGGAGAGGAGAGAAGAGCTGCGCGCGCAGGGGCTGCCGGTCGCTCTGTTCCCGGCGCCGTACGTGGGCCGCGACACAACGGAGCGCGCGGCCGCGGAGCGCGGAACGGTCCGCGTCGGCAGCGGTCGCGACGCGGTCGCGCTGGGCTGGACCAGCGTGACCTCGTATGCCGGCCGGCTCGACGCGTTCCTGCGCGAGGTCGCCGCGGGCGGGACCGGGACGCGCCTCATCGCGACCCCCCAGGCCGCGCGCATCGCGGACCTGCTGGGCGAGCGCGACGTCTTCGCGACCCCGCGCGACGAGCTGGCCGACCCGCCCGCGGATGGCTCGCTCGTGCTGTTGCACGTGCCGCTGGCGGAGGGGTTCAGCCTGCCCGACGTCGGCGTGCGGGTCTTCACCGACGCCGAGATCTTCGGGTTCCGCAAGCCGCGCCACCCCGTCGCGCGCCGCCGCCGCATCGCGCTCGGCTCGCTGCTGTCGGACCTCAAGCCCGGCGACCACGTGGTGCACGAGGACCGCGGCATCGCGCTGTTCGAGCGCTTCAACGAGAAGGAGGTCGTGGGCGTTGTCCGCGAGTACCTCGAGCTGCGCTTCGCCGACGGAGTCACGTCGCTGCCTACCGAGCGCATCGACAAGATCACCCGCTACGTCGGCGGGACGCCGCCCGCGCTCTCGGCCATGGGCGGCACGGACTGGCTCAAGACCAAGCGCCGCGCGAAGAAGGCGGCGGAGGACATCGCGCGCGAGCTGCTGCGCCTCTACGCCGAACGCGAGACGGTGCGCGCGACCGCCCTCTCGGCGGACACGCCGTGGCAGGTCGAGCTCGAGAATGCGTTCCCGTTCACCGAGACGCCCGACCAGCTGCAGGCCATCGACGACACCAAGAAGGACCTCGAGAAGACGCACCCGATGGACCGCCTCGTCGTCGGCGACGTCGGCTACGGCAAGACCGAGGTCGCGCTGCGGGCCGCGTTCAAGGCGGTGCAGGACGGGAAGCAGGTCGCGGTGCTCGTGCCCACGACCGTGCTCGCGGCGCAGCACTACGAGACGTTCACCGAGCGGCTCGAGACCTTCCCGGTGAAGGTCGAGATGCTCTCGCGGTTCAAGACCCCGCCGGAGCAGAAGGAGATCGCGCAGCGGATCTCGGCCGGAGACGTCGACGTCGTCGTGGGGACGCACCGCATCCTCCAGAAGGACGTGCGCTTCAAGGACCTCGGCCTGGTCGTCATCGACGAGGAGCACCGCTTCGGCGTGAAGCACAAGGAGCGGCTCAAGCAGATGCGCAGCGAGGTGCACGTCCTCTCGCTGACGGCGACGCCGATCCCGCGCACGCTGAACATGGCGCTGTCGGGCGTCCGCGACATCAGCGTCATCGAGACGCCGCCCGAGGATCGCCAGCCCATCGAGACGCACGTCGTCGAGAAGTCGAACGAGCTGCTCAAGGAG
>JACPOT010000048.1 GCA_016191385.1 Chloroflexota bacterium
GTCATCGGCAGCGGGTCGAGCACGCGGCGGAGGTCCTTCTCGGGCAGCACCTTCTCCTCGAGCGCCACGTCGAAGAGCGAGCGCCGCTCGGCGAGGGCGCGCTTCGCGAGAGCGGCGGCCTTGGCGTAGCCGATGTGCGGCGAGAGCGCGGTCGCCAGCAGCGCCGGGCTGGCGTCGAGCAGCTCCTTCGCGCGCTCGCGGTCGACGCGCATCCCCTCGATGGTCCGGGTGCGCAGCTGCCGCACCGCGTTCGTGAGGATCGTCGCGGAGAAGCACACGGCGTAGTTGATGCCCGGCATCATCACATTCAGCTCGAGCTGCCCGGCCTGTGCGCCCAGCATGACCGCCGTGTCGTTGCCGATCACCTGGAAACAGACCTGGTTGACCATCTCGGGGATCGCGGGGTTCACCTTGCCGGGCATGATCGACGAGCCCGGCTGCACCGGCGGCAGGACGACCTCGCCGAATCCCGTACGCGGCCCGGAGACGAGGAGTCGCAGGTCGTTGCAGATCTGGCCGACCTCGATCGCGGCGGTGCGCATCCCGCTCGAGGTGCGGACGAACGGCGCCATCGACTGCATCGCCTGGAAGAGATCCTTCGCCGGCACGATGGGCTCGCCGTACCACTCCGCCAGGGAGCGGCACACGCGCTCGCGGAACTTCGCGTCGGCGTTGAGCCCCGTGCCCGCCGCGGTGCCGCCGATGCCGAGCTCGCACAGCTCGCCTCGCGCCGCGCGCAGCCGCGCTGACGCGGCGCGCACCCGCGCGGCCCAGCCGCCGATCTCCTGCCCGAACGTGACCGGCACGGCGTCCTGGAGGTGGGTGCGTCCGGGCTTCACGACATCCGCGAACTCCTTGGCCTTCGCGGCGAGCGCGTCGGCGAGCTGGTCCAGCTCGGCGGTCAGCTCGCGCGAGAGCTCGAGGTGCGCGAGGCGCATCGCCGTCGGGGTGACGTCGTTCGTCGACTGCGCCATGTTCACGTGGTCGTTGGGGTTCACCTTTGCGTAGGTCCCGAGGCTGCCACCGAGGCGGCGGTCGGCGAGGTTGGCGATGACCTCGTTCGCGTTCATGTGGAAGGACACGCCCGCGCCGGCCTGGAACACGTCAACGCGGAACGCGTCGTGATGCTGGCCGCCGAGGATCTCGTCGCACGCCGCGACGATCGCGTCGCGCTTGTCGGCCGGGAGGCGGCCCGCCTCGGCGTTCGCGAGCGCCGCGGCCTTCTTCACCGAGACGATCGCGCGGATGAAGGCGGGGAATGCGCGGTAGCCGCTGATCGGGTAGTTGTCGATCGCGCGCTGCGTCTGCGCGCCCCAGAGCGCATCGCTCGGGACGCGCACCTCGCCGAGCGTGTCGCGCTCGACACGCGCTCCACGCTGCATTTCGACAGATAGAATAGGTGTCACAGCCGATGCAGAAGAACCGGCTCACCTGGATGATCGGTGGACCCCAGGGGAGCGGCATCAACGCCTCCGCCGAGGTCTTCGCCAAGGCCTGCAGCCGAGCCGGGCTGCGGGTCTACGCGAACATCGAATACCACTCGAACATCATGGGGAAGCACTCCTTCTATCGCGTCCGGGTGGACGAGGAGGACGTGCGGAGCTATCAGGAGAAGACCGACATCCTCGTGGCCCTCGACCACGAGACGCTGGTCGGCGACGCCGACCACCGCCGCTGGCCGACGCACTACGGCCACCTCCACGAGGTCAGCCAGGGCGGCGGCGTGATCTTCGACAGCGAGATCGGCTACGAGCCGTCGACCGATCGGGCCGACATCCACTTCTATCCCGTGCCCTTCATGGAGGTCATCAAGGCGGCGCTCGAAGAGGTGGGCAAGGGCGAACAGTCACGCCGCTACGAGATCCTCAAGAACACCGTCGCCCTCGGCGCGACGCTCGCGCTCTGCGAATACCCCTTCGACCTCGTCGCAGACGTGATCATCGGCCAGTTCAAGGGCAAGCGGAGCGAGATCGGACAGCTCAACGTGCGCGCGGCCAAGCTCGCGTTCGAGTACGTGCGCGACCACTTCGACTGCGCGGCGTTCCCCTACCGCCTCCAGCCGCACACGGACCGCAAGCCGCGCCTCCTCGCGAAGGGCTACGAGATCATCGCCATCGCGAAGCTCAAGGCCGGCTGCGCATTCCAGACGTACTACCCGATCTCGCCCGCGACGGATGAGAGCGTGTACCTCGAGCGCCATCAGCGCGATACGGACCTGCTCGTCGTCCAGTGCGAGGACGAGATCTCGTCCATCAACATGGCCATCGGCGCGGCGCACATGGGCGTGCGTTCGTCGACGGCGACGAGCGGTCCCGGCTTTGCGCTGATGGTCGAGGGCATCGGGTTCGCCGCGATCACGGAGGCGCCGGGACCTGTGATCACCATGTACCAGCGCGGCGGTCCCTCGACGGGCCTGCCCACGCGGCAGGAGCAGGCGGACCTCGAGTGGGTGCTGCACCCCGCGCAGGGCGACTTCCCGCACCTGGTCATCGCTCCGGGCGACCTGCGCGAGTGCTACCAGGACGTCTTCAGCGCCTTCAACTGGGCCGAGCAGTACCAGCTCCCCGTCATCGTCCTCACCGATAAGAAGCTCGCTGCCGTGTACACGACCATCGACACGCTCGAGCTCACGTACGACAAGATCGAGCGCGGCAAGCGCTTCACCGGCAGCGAGTGGACGCCGTATGAGGCCAAGGGCAACGACGTCGTGCACACCGACGGCAACGGCCACCGCAAGGACGAGAACGTCCAGGAGTACCTGCGCTACGCCCTCGCCGACGACGGGATCTCGCCGCGCAGCCGCCCCGGGACCCCCGGCGGGCGCTACTGGAGCACCAGCGACGAGCACGACCCCGACGGCCACATCACCGAAGGTGTCGAGATGCGCATGGCGATGATGAACAAGCGCATGGGCAAGCTCGACCTCATCGCGAACGCGATCCCCGAAGACCAGCAGTACACGCTGCACGGTCCCGCTGAGGCGGACCTGACGATCGTCGCCTGGGGCTCGACGAAGGGCACCGTCCTCGACGCGCTCAAGACGCTCGACGCCGACGGCGCGAAGGTGAACTTCCTCCAGTGCCGCCTCATGCGGCCATTCCCCGCGGCTGGGGTCGAGAAGATCCTTCGCACGGCGAAGCGCCTTGTCCTGATCGAAGAGAACTACTCGGGCCAGCTCGGGCACCTCCTCGCGCAGCACACGGGCGTGCGCATCGCCGACAAGGTGCTCAAGTCCGACGGGCGCCCGTTCAGCGAGGACGAGATCATCGGCGCGCTGCGGGCGCGTATCGCAGGCAAGTTGATCGAACGCACGGAAGCGGTGATGACGAATGTCCGTTGAAGCTCCGGCCAAGAAGCTGACGCTCAAGGACTACAAGTCCGATCTCCACAATGACTGGTGTCCGGGCTGTGTTTCGCCCGATACGAAGATCGTCACGGCAAAGGGCCTTCAACGGATCAGCCAGCTTGTGGTCGGGGACGTCGTCCTAGCTCATGACGGGGAGTACCACCGCATCACTGAGGTCATGTCGCATCAGCACGACGCACCGATGCACCGGCTCACTGTCAGTGTCGGCGAGGTAGTTCTTACGCCCGACCATCCGGTGTACGTCCGTCGCGATGACCACGAGCGAGGGCGGTTCCAAGAGTGGGTCCGAGCCGATTCGGTAAAGATCGGCGACGAAGTAGCGGTACCGCCTTCGCGCGACCAAGCCTGGCTAGTGGACGTCTTCGGGCGTCTGGATGCGGCGTTCACGGTCACGAGCAACGAAGGATCTGTTGCGGTAAAGACCCCGCCCAAGGTGCGACCCATTGACGACGAAGGTGCGGCGGTCGAGTACGCCCTATACGCCGTGCTCGCCAACGAGGTCATCGAGTACTCGGGAATGGTCCACAACCTCGAGGTCGAAGAAGCTCACTCATATGTCACTGAAGCGGCCACGCTGCACAACTGCGGAGATTTTGGGATCCTCACGGGGATCCAGATGGCGCTCGCGCAGATGCAGCTCGACCCCGACAAGGTCGCGGTCTTCAGCGGCATCGGCTGCTCGGGCAAGACGCCGCATTACATCCACGCATACGGGTTCCACACGCTGCATGGCCGCGTGCTCCCGGTCGCGACGGGCGCGCGCCTCGCCAACAGCGGCGTGACGGTCATCGCCCTCGGCGGTGACGGCGATGGCTATGGCATCGGTGCCGGCTACTTCGTGAACAGCGGCCGCCGCAACCTCGACATGGCCTACCTCGTCCACAACAACAACGTCTACGGCCTCACGAAGGGTCAGGCCTCACCCACCCTGAGCAAGGGGAAGAAGACGAAGTCGATGCCCGAGCAGGCCATCCAGGACGGGATCAACCCCATCGCGATGGCCGTCGCGGCCGGATACACCTTCATCGCGCGCGGCTACGCGCTCGACCCGAAGCACCTCGCCGGGATCATCGTGAGGGCCATCGAACACAAGGGCGCGGCCCTCGTCGACGTGCTGCAGACCTGCCCGACCTACAACGACCTCTACACCAAGGAGTGGTACGACGGCGCGGACCTTCCAGATAAGAAGAGCCGCCTCTACAAGCTCGAGGAGACCGGCTTCGATCCCGTCGTGCACGACATCAGCGACGAGCAGGAGATCGTGGCCAAGAAGGCTGCGGCCGTCGTGCGCTCGTACGAGAAGGAGCCGATCCCCATCGGCGTCTACTACCAGGCCGAGCTGCCGACCTACGAGGACGCGCTCATGCAGCGCATCCCCTCGCTGGCCGAGAAGCCGCTCATCGACATCGACGTCTTCAACAGGGACGTGACCAAGCTTCTCGAGGCGATGCGATAGTCCGCGCGCGCGTCGCGGTCGGGCTCGACCACATCGTCATCGCCGTTTCCGATCCGTCGCGGTCCGACCCCTTCTATCGCGACGTGCTCGGCGCCGAGATCCTCGACCTGCCGCGCGGACGCAAGGCGTACCGCCTCGGCGACCAGCAGCTCAACGTCCACCTCCGCGGATCGACGCCCGAGCCGGTCGCGCGCGTGCGCGTGACTCCGGGCAACAGCGACCTGTGCTTCGTGTGGGACGGGCCGATCGACGGCGCGGTCGCGCATCTTCGGGATCGCGGGATCGCGATCGAGCTGGGCCCAGTGGAGCGCACGGGTGCGCGCGGCGACGGGACGAGCGTGTACTTCCGCGATCCCGACGGCTCGCTCCTCGAATTCATCTCGTACCGGCCCGGCGTGGGCGGGGACGCCCCCGCCTAGCTGGTGCGCTCGATGATCACGCCGGTGACTCGCACGAGGTAGCTCGCGCCACCGGATACAAGCCGCAGGGTGACATCGACCTTCGTGCCCGGATCCCACTTCCGACCATCACGGGCCACCACCTCGATCTGAGACGGCGGCGCGCCGCCCTCAGGCGACCGGCGGACCTCCGTCGGAGCGCTCTCCCATGTCGCCGATCCATACACCCAGACACGATCGGCGGTGATCGTCGTCGGGAATGGGGCTCCGTCCTCCGCGATCGCCTTGATCGACGCGATCATCGGCTTCCCGTCGGGTGGGCTGATGGGCATGAAATCACGCCACACGTACGCCTCGATCCGGTAGGCGCGGCCGGCGATGGTCACGCGGAAGGGTGCCGCCCGAGGGTCCGCGCTCGTTGTCACACCAGGGGTCACGCCCGTCGCCGCGGGGGCGCTCGGCGACCCCGCGACCGGGATCTCGGCGCGACAGCCGGCCAGCCCGAGGAACGTGATGACCAGGAGAAGGGCCCTCAAGCTAGCCAGCGTCGCGGCTGACGCTGAAGACGTCGCGCACGCGCTCGAGCTTGCCGAGCACGTGCGACAGCTGCTCGACGCTCGTCACATGCATCACGGCGTTGACCGTCGCTGTCTTGTCGGAGTTGGCGTTCGCGGCGAGGCTCACGAGTTGGACGTGGTCCTCGCTGATGATCGAGGCGATGTCCTTGAGGAGTCCGGTGCGGTCCCAGCCCACGATGCGGACGGCGACGGGGTAGGTGCGCGGACCTGTCACCTCCCACTCGACCTCGACCATGCGCTCGCGCTCGCCGATGTTGCGCACGTTCGGGCAGTCGGCGCGGTGCACCGTGACGCCGCGGCCGCGCGTGACGTAGCCCATGATCTCGTCGCCCGGCACCGGGTCGCAGCAAACACCGAAGCGGACCAGGAGGTCCCCCATCCCCTTGACGCGTACGCCACCCTTGGTCGTTGGCGGCGGCGCGGCCGACTCGGGGATCGCGACGGCTTGCTCGTCGAGGATCCCCAGGCGCGTCACGACCTGCGGTGGGCTGAAGGCCCCGTAGCCGAGGGAAGCGAAGAGCGACTCGACGTCGTGCATGTTCAGCTCGGTGGCGGCGCGCTCGAGGTCCTCCGCGGCGATGTCACCCAGCGAGCGCTGCGCGATGCGCTTCAGCTCACGGTCGAGGAGCTCCTTGCCGTGCGCGATGTTCTCCTCGCGCTGCTGGAGCTTGAACCACTGGCGGATCTTCTCCCGCGCCCCGGGCGTCCTGACGATCGCGAGCCAGTCGCGCGATGGCCCCCGCGCGGCCTTGCTGGTGATGATCTCGACGATGTCGCCCGACTCGAGCTTATGATCGAGCGGGACGATCCGGCCGTTGACCTTCGCGCCGATGGTGCGGTGGCCGACATCGCTATGGATGCGGTAGGCGAAGTCGATGGGCGTCGATCCCGCCGTCAGCTCCTTCACGTCGCCCTTGGGCGTGAAGACGAAGACCTGGTCCTGGAAGACGTCGACCTTGAGCGACTCGACGAACTCCGTCGCATCCGAGACGTCGTGCTGCCACTCCATGAGCTGCCGGATCCACGCGAGCTTGGATTCGTACTTGGGGTCGGCCTTGCCGCCTTCCTTGTACCGCCAGTGGGCGGCGATCCCGTACTCCGCGAGCTGGTGCATCTCCTGGGTGCGGACCTGGATCTCGAGGGGCTGGCCGTCGGACCCGATCACGGCGGTGTGCAAGGACTGATAGAGGTTCGGCTTGGGGACCGCGATGTAGTCGTCGAACTGCCCGGGGATGGGCGACCACAGGCTGTGCACCACACCCAGCGCCGTGTAGCACGCGGGAACGTCGTCGACGACCACGCGGATCGCGAGGAGGTCGTAGACCTCGTTCATGGAGACGCCCTTGCGCCGCATCTTCTGGGTGATCGACCACAGGTGCTTCGCGCGACCGCTGATCTCCGCGCGGATGCCCGCCTTCTCCAGCTCCTGCGCGAGGGTGTGCATGGCCTGCTCGATGTGCCGCTCGCGGACCTGTCGGCGCGAGGCCAGCTGGTCGGCCATCTCGCGATAGTTCTCGGGCTCGAGGTACTTGAACGCGAGGTCCTCGAGCTCCCACTTGATCTGCCAGATGCCGAGGCGGTGGGCCAGCGGCGCGTAGATCTCCATCGTCTGGCGCGCGATGCGGAGCTGCTTGTCCGGCGGGAGAGGCCCGAGCGTCCGCATGTTGTGCAGCCGGTCGCAGAGCTTGACAACGACGACCCGCAGGTCGGTCGCCATCGCGAGGATCATCTTCCGCAGGTCCTCGGCGCGCCGCTGCTCCGCGCTCGTGCTGCGCTGCCCGCCCACGCGCGAGAGCTTCGTGACGCCTTCGACGAGCCGCGCGATCTCGTCGCCGAACTCGCGGCGGATGTCCTCGTTGGTGCGGCCGGTGTCCTCGGGGACGTCGTGCAGTAGCGCGGCCGCGATGCTCGGCGGGTCCATCCCGAGCTGCGCCATGCTCAGCGCGACGGCGGCGGGATGCTCGATGAAGGGGCCGCCGGTGGCGCGGCGCTGGCCTTCGTGCGCGGCCTCGGCGTACGCGTACGCGCGGCGGACCAGGTCGACGTCGCCCTCCGAATAATGGCGCTTCATCTCCTCGACCACGGCGGCCGCGTCCACGTTGCCGCGGCGCTGCACGCGCAAGCGGTCGGTCACGCCGGTGATGCGCGTCAGCGCTCCCTGGATGCCCCCGGGACGCGGTCGCAGGATCTGCGGCTCGGCCATCAGGCCACCGCCACCGCTGCCGGCGATCCGATGGCGATGTGCTGCATCGCGTTCGCGGTGCCCACGGGACCGAGGTCGAGGAGCTCGAGCTCCACGAACCCGCGCAGCCCGATCCCCACGGTGACGACCGCGTCGACACGGCCCTCGAGCGCGACGTCGTCGGCGCGGTCGCCGCGCCGGAACGCCATTGCATCGAACGTGAAGTTGCCGACGGCGATCTTGCAGCGCAGGTGGTCCGCGTCGACGCCGACCTGGCGGATGCCGTGCACGCGGACGTCGCGCACCAGGAGATGCGGCCGCGGATTCGCGGCGCCGCAGGGTTCGAGCAGCGCGAGCTCGACCGCGAGGCGCGGGGTCAACGCGGCGGCCTCGAGCTCCGCGTCGACGGTGACGGTGGGGATGGGCCGCACGCCACCAAGTCGCGAACGGACGACCGCATCGAGCCGCTCGCGGAACGCGTCGATCCGATCCGCGGGGATGGAGAACCCCGCGGCCATGGCATGGCCGCCGTGCTTGGTGAGCAGGTCAGAGCACTCCGCGAGCGCCTCCGCGATGTGGACCCGGGCGACGGAACGGCAGCTCCCCTTCCCCTCGGCACCATCGATGGCGATGACGACGGCAGGTCGGCCGTGATCCTCGACGAGGCGCGACGCGGCGAGTCCCACGATGCCCGCGGTCCAGGAGACGTCGGCCACGACCGTCGCCCAGGCGTCGGGCCGCTCGAGCGCCTTCTCGCGAGCACCGCGAACGACATCCTGCGTGAGGCGCTGGCGCTCTGTGTTCCGCTCCTCGAGGCGGTCGGCGAGCGTGCGCGCCGCGGCGGCGTCCTCGGTCAGCAGGAGCTGCAGCGCGTCCGTCGCATCCGCGATACGGCCCGCGGCGTTGAGGCGCGGCCCGATGACCCACGCGATCTCGGACGCCGTGATCTTGCCCAGATTGAGGCCCGCGCGCTCCGCGAGCGCGCGCAGGCCGACCAACGGCGACGCGTTGAGCGCGTCGAGCCCCTTCCGCGCCAGGTGGCGGTTGCCGCCGCGGAGCGGGACGACGTCGGCGATCGTGGCGATGGCGGCGAGCTGCGCGAGCTCGATGTCGTGCGTGTCGGCCGCGGGACCCAGCAGCTCGCGCGCGAGCACGTAGGCGACGCCGGCGCCCGCGAGCTCCTTGTCGAGCGAGGGATCACCGGGGCGGCGAGGGTTCACCACCGCGTAGGCGTCAGGGATGACCGGCGGGGGGTGGTGGTGATCGGTGACGATGAGGTCGAGGCCGAGCTCGCGCGCGAGCGCGGCCTCGGCGACCGCGGTGATCCCGCAGTCGACCGAGATGACGACCCTGACGCCTTCCGCTGCCAGCTTGCGAAGAGCCCCGGCATTGAGGCCGTAGCCCTCCTCGTAACGGTCGGGGATGTACGCCTCGACGGTGTGACCCAGGCGCCGGAATGCGCGCACCAGCAGGGCCGAGCCGGCGACGCCATCCACGTCGTAGTCGCCGTAGACGACGATGCGCTCGCGAGCCGCGAGCGCATCACGGATCCGCTCGACCGCGCGGTCCAGGTCCAGCATCGGCGGGCCGACCTCGGTCGCGACGGCGTCGAGGAAGGCCCGCATGTCCGCGGGGGCGATGCCCCGCGCGGCCATGATCCGTGAGATCAGGCCCGGGATCCCCTCGGGTGGATCGCCCAGCGCCGCGACGGGTAGGACCCAGCGTCGTTGCGGTACAAGAGGCATGTGACCTCCAAGTATCCCGTATGGATGTGCGTTCTGGCCGTCGTGCTGTCGGTCTCGGCCTGCTCGCCGGCGACATCACCGCAGCCGTCGAGCGCTCCACCGGCCAGCGCGCGCGCATCGGCGACCGCCCCGGCGCCGAGCCCGAGCGCCGGCGGGCTCGCAGCGGCGCCGGTCGCTCGCTTCGGGCCGGTGCGCACCTGGTATCTGGTCCCCGACGGGGCCTTCCGTGAGGACGTCGTCGTCGCGGTCACCTTCCCGAACGCAGACGCGGACGCTGGATCGCCACGCCTGCGCCTTCGCGCGAACGGGCGCACGGCGCCGCTCGAGCGGTCCGGTCTCGGCGCCGCCTTCTGGCGCGGGACGATGCCGCTCGACGGGGTCGCCCCCGGCGAGCAGGAGCTCGAGGCGATCGTCCGCTTGCGCGACGGCCGGGACGTGGCCGTGGCCTCGGCGCGCTTTCTCGTCTCCGCGCCGGAGTACGTCGTCTGGACGCTCGACTTCGAGGGCGACACCGCGGGTGG
Organism: Chloroflexota bacterium; assembly: GCA_016191385.1. Lineage (GTDB taxonomy): Bacteria > Chloroflexota > Limnocylindria > P2-11E > P2-11E > JACPOT01. The sequence continues at coordinate 10,248 of JACPOT010000048.1, forward strand.
ACCCGAGATGGCGAACACGGCCTCGATCGCCGACGCGCTGGGACTCCCCATGACGGTCATGTGGAATCCGCGCGCGTGGACGACGACCTCCGTCGCGCAGGCCGGGGCCGACGCGATGCTGGCGTGGACGAAGGCACGCGCCGCGAAGGGCGACGAGGTCGCCCTGCACGTCCACCCCTGGAACGACTTCGTGGCGTCCGCCGGCATCACGCCGCGGCTCGGCCCGCGCTGGGCCGGGCGGACGGACGGGTACGACGTGCCCTTGACCGCGTACACGGAGGACGAGCAGCGCGCGCTCATCGCGTTCGGGCTGCGCCTCATGACCGACCACGGCCTCACCGGCGTCACCTCGTTCCGCGCCGGGGGCCTCTTCGCCGACGCCGCAACGCTCCGCGCCGCCGTCGCGAACGGGATGACCGCAGACTGCTCGGCCACAGGCGCGGGGTCTTTCGGCTCGCTGCGCCTGCCGTGGACGCTCGCGGCGGACGCGCAGCCGTACCGCCCGGCGCGTGACGACGCGAACAAGGTCGGCGACCTCGCGATCCTCGAGGCGCCAACGAACGGCGGGAACACCTACGGCTACACCGTCGACTCCATCGCGCCGATCGCGCGCGCGGACCTCGCGATGCTCGCCAAGCGCGGCGAGGTCGCAATGGAGCGGAAGGCCATCACCATCGTGAGCCATCCGGGAACGATCGACGCGACCGAGCGCGCGGCCATCGAAACGCTCCTCACAGCATTCGAGCCGCTGCGCTACGACCGCGATAGCGGCCCTCTCCGCTTCGTGACGCTGCGGCAGCTCGCCACCGCGTACGGCCGCTAGGCTCGTGAGGTGACCATCGAGACGCAGCCGACCGTCGCGGGCCTTGCCCTGCGCACGGCCGCGCTCGACGACGCCGCGTTCGTCGCCGACATGTTCACGGCGCTCTGGCCGGACGAGCCCGAGGACCCGGTCATGACGCGTCACTTCTGGGAGCACCCCTGGGACGAGGGGAAGTGGGAGCGTTGGATCGGAGCGCAGAACGGGAAGAGCGTCGCCTTCGTCGCGTACGGCCACGCGCCGTGGGAGGTCATGCCCGAGCGCTACGCGCGGCTACAGGGCGACCTGCTCCCGGTCCTCAGCACCCCTGACCGGCTGGGCGCGCTCATCGACTTCGCCGAGGAGCGCGCCAAGGCCGACGGCGCGCTGCGCGTGACCAAGTGGGCGCGCGAGCACGACGCCCTGCAGATCGGCGTCCTGGGCACGCGCGGCTTCAAGGAGACGCGCCGCGAGCGCTTCTGGGAGCTCGACCTGAAGGCGAACCGCGAGAAGCTCGCGAAGATGGCGGACGCCTCACGCGCGCGCATGCGCGAGCAGGGCATCACGATCCTCACCCTCGCCGA
>JACPOT010000049.1 GCA_016191385.1 Chloroflexota bacterium
AACAAGGTCGAGGCGGTCCTGTTCGTGGCCGAGAAGCCCGTATCGCGCGGTGAGCTCGCACGTACGACGGGCGCGACCGCGCGACAGGTCGAGACGGCGCTCACGGAGATCGAGGCGTCGTACGAGGGCACCGGCCTGCGGCTGCAGCACGACGGCGATGAGTGGCAGATCGCGACGGCCCCGGAGACCGCGCCGTACGTGTCGGCCTATCTCGGCGCGGATCGCCTGCGCGTGTCGCCCGCGTCGCTCGAGACGCTCGCGGTGATCGCGTACCGCCAGCCGATCACGCGCGCCGAGGTCGAGGCGGTCCGCGGCGTCAACTGCGACCAGACCATCTACACGCTCATGTCGCGCCGCCTCATCGAGGAGCGCGGCCGCAAGGAGACCGCGGGTCGCCCGATCCTCTACGGCACCACCTGGGAGTTCCTCGAGTGCTTCGGGCTCACGAGCCTCGAGCAGCTGCCCACGGTCCTCCCCGCGCCCGAGCCCGTATGACCGGAGCGGTCCGTCTGCAGAAAGTGCTCGCGGACCGCGGCGTCGCCTCGCGCCGGCATGCCGAGGAGATGATCGCCGCCGGCCGGGTGAAGGTGGACGGCGCGATCGTCCGCGAGCTCGGGACGAAGGTCCCACCCGATGCGCGCATCCACGTCGACGGCGCGCTCGTCGCGGCAGCGCCCGCGCACCGGTACGTCCTGCTCCACAAGCCCGCGGGCATCGTGTCGAGCGCGCGTTCCGAGCGCGGGCGCGCGAGCGTCACGGATCTCGTGGGTGCCGACGAGCGGCTCTATCCCGTCGGGCGTCTCGACGCGGACTCCGAGGGGCTGATCCTCCTCACGAACGACGGGACATGGGCCGAGCGCGTCCTTCACCCTCGCTACGGCCACGAGCGCGAGTACGACGTCCGCGTGAGCGGGCCGATCACCGACGCCGCGGTCGCGCGCCTCGAGCGCGGCGTGCGGCTCGAGGAGGGGGTCGCGCGCGCCGAGAGCGTCGCGGTGCTGGCGCGCGAGGCGGACGGAGGCCGGCTGCGGATGGTGCTGCGGACGGGGTGGAAGCGGCAGATCCGCCGGATGTGCGACGCGGTCGGCCTCTCGGTCATCCGCCTCACGCGCGTACGCATCGGCCCGCTGTCGCTCGGCCGCCTCGCGGCGGGGCGCTGGCGCGACCTCACTCCGAGCGAGGTCAGGGCCCTCGCATCGGCCACTACCTGATGCCCGCCACACCCAGGACGATCGCCATCGACGGGCCTGCCGGGGCGGGGAAGAGCACCATCGGCGCCCTTGTCGCGGAACGCCTCGGGTACCTGTACCTGGACACGGGCGCCATGTACCGCGCGGTCGCGCTCGCGGCGTCGGGCCGGGGCATCGACCCCGACGACGGGCCGGCGCTGGGGGCGCTCGCAGGGGAGGTCCGCATCGCGATCGGCCCACCCACGGTGCGCGATGGCCGCACGTACACCGTGCTGCTCGACGGGACGGATGTCACGTGGGCGATCCGTTCGGCCGACATCGACCGCACCGTCTCGCAGGTGGCGCGCGTGCCCGCGGTACGCGAGGCGATGGTCGCGCAGCAGCGCATCCTCGCGGGCAAGGGCCGCGTGGTCATGGTCGGCCGCGACATCGGGACGGTCGTCCTGCCGAAAGCGGAGCGCAAGATCTTCCTCACCGCGTCGGCGGCGGAGCGCGCCAAGCGCCGCGGCGACGAGCTCGCGCTGCGCGGCGAGGTCCGCCCGCGGCAGGAGCTGCTGCATGAGATCCTGCGGCGCGACCAGCTCGATAGCGAGCGTGTCGTTTCCCCGCTCAAGCCCGCCGCCGACGCGACCGTCGTGCAGACCGATGGTCTGTCCGTGGGCCAGGCGTTGGACACGGTCCTTCAGCAGATCACGCGACCCGGCCGCTGAGGTGACCGGCCCGCCCGTGTGGCCGCGCGAGCGCCTGTGGCTCTGGCGTATCGGCTTCCCGATCGCGCGCGCCATCGCGACGGCGCTCGTCCCGATGCGCGTCGAGGGCCTCGAGCACCTCCCGACGCGCGGCGGCTACATCGTCGTGGCCGATCACATCTCGTGGTACGACCCGCCGGCGATCGAGTTCGCCCTCCGCGTGCCCATCCGCTACATGGCCAAGCGTGAGGTCTTCAGCGTCCCGATCGTCGGCGCGGTCCTCCGCGCGATCGGCAACTTCCCGGTCCGCCGGGGCGAGAGCGACCGCGGCGCCCTCGAGATGGCGCTGGCGGTGGTCGCGGCGGGCCAGCCCCTCGGGTACTTCCCGGAGGGCACGCGCAGCAAGGACGAGCGCCTCCGCCAGGCCAAGCCGGGCATCGCCTTCCTCGCGCGCCGCTCGGGTGCCCCGCTCGTCCCGGTCGCCATCAGCGGATCGCGCGGCCGGCTCTTCTCGTTCCCGCCGCGTCAACGCATCACGGTGCGGGTGGGAGAGGCAGTCACGGCGGCATCGCTCGGAGCGAGCGAGGGCATGGACGATCAGGCCCTCGCGGACGCGATCATGCTGCGCGTCGCCGCCTTGCTACCGGAGCGGATGCGAGGGATGTACTCCTAGCAGAAAGACGACCGCCTGAAGGCACGTCCCTTTGGGATCCAGGAGGTCAAGTAGCCGGTCGGCATGAGTTGTGCTGCCACGCCTGTCGTGCTTCGCGTGGTGACCGTTCTGATCGCACTGGTCGCGGTCCAGATCGCCTTTCCAGCAGTCGCGTACGCGTGTCGGGCACCGAACGGTCAGACGTACACGCCAGCGGGGGGCGACTTCGCGAACTTCACTTTCGGGCAGCAAAGCCAGGTCGGCAACCAGTACTACGGCGTGGCAGGTCAGATGAGCACCACGTTTCCGCCCGATCCTCGATACACAGATCACCCATCTGAACACGTGAACAGCGTCATGGGCTCCATCGACGCGCGAACTTATGCCGCCTGGGTCTTTTCGGGCTGGGTTGTCGGCTATTCGCAGGTCGGCGGTGTGTCTACCGCAACGATCTTCGCGGAAGTGAATGACAGCGCCGGCGTGTCCCAAGTGTTGAGTGGCGCGGCCCCGAGCACGGCTTGGTACAAGACCCAGTCGATCGGGCAGGACGGTGTGACTGGGAAGTGGCGATACGGGGCCTACAAGCACGATGGCACCAATTGGATCTACATGACGGAGGGGCAGCTCACGACCTCCACGACCGAGGCTCAGGTCTTCGGCGAAGCAACAAACCCGCTGTTGGTCGGGCAGACCGCTGGTCTGTGTCGAAAGCAATCCCAGCCATCGAGCTCCGATAACGCGATGGCAAGCATGCAGCTCTTCGTTGACAACTCTGTGTGGCAGAACTGGGAGCCCGCTTTCGGGCGATCTGCGAACTTCATCGACGAACAGGGCTATCGGCGCGTCAGCACGCGCAACTACACAGATCAAGCCGTGGGTGGGTGCATCTCGTGCTAAGAGGACCGGTCCTCACCGGATTCGTACTGATCAGTGCGGCTTGCGGACAGCCCGCGGCGAAGCCGGTGGCGTCACCAACCCCAACAACGACGCCGGCCTTCACGACGGGGCTGCCACCTCTCGGAACCCTGCCGGATGCGGCGCAGCCACTACGCGCGGCGCTTGGAGGATCCGGTCTGATCATCCTCGCCCACGGAACGACCGATAGCCGGTTGTCGCTCTACGACTTCAACCCCATAACGAAGACAACTCGCCAGACCCAGCTCTTGGTCGAAAGCGCCGGCGCTTGGTCCGGACTTGGCGTGGACGACGCCGGGATCACCTGGGTCGGGATCCGTGACCGGTTGATCCGGGTGGATGCGAGCGGGATGATCGACAGTTTCGTTCTGCCCCCTGTGCGATTCCCGCTGGCGCAAGAATTCCGCCTCGCTGAGCCGTCCGGCCCGCCACCGGGTTCGTCTGGCTTCGTTGCAGCTTTGGCAGTCACCGGAGATCGGGTCACTCTGGGCCGGACCGACGCATCCGAGCTCCTTGTCTTCGATCGCGGCACCCGTGGATTCCAGCAATGGCCACTGCCTTCCGGCACCGGCGATATCGCAGAGCTATTCCCAGGCCCGCGCAACACCGTGGTCTTTGCTGTGGATCGGTCTGGTCGCGTACGGGGCCTGCTGAACGACCGCGTCGGGATCATCGATCCGGCCACAGGCAACGCCCGAACGCTCGATCTCCCCACCCGAGGAGTTGCGGTACGGAGTTCGATGATCGCCCTGGGCGGATCCGCCTTGTCGGTTGTCGACGAGAACTGGAAGCCTCTGCGACCCCCGTCGATCGCCGACCAATACGACGTCCGGCGCATAGCGCTTCGCGCGGACGACTCAGTCGCCATTCGCGTGAACGCCAGCCACGAGTTGGCGATCGTCGACCTCAGGGGTCGCGAAGTGACGAGGATCGAGTACGCGGTTCCCATCGTGCCGCTCTCAACGGGCGCGCCACAGCCGTACAACTCCCCTCTCGCGTACTTGGTCGCGGCTCCCGACAATTCTGTCTGGTTCTCGCTCATCGGACGCCCGGAGATCTACCAAGCGCGCTGAGCGCGACAACGCGCGCAGTTCGGGATTTGGTCGAACTTCCTCAACAAGCGCGGCCTACACTTACCCATATGGAAGTGCTCCTCGCGCGCGAGAACGGGTTCTGCTTCGGGGTGAAGAAGGCGGTCGAGCTCACCGAGGCCGCTGCGGAGACCGGCAAGACGGTCCACAACCTGGGCCAGGTCGTCCACAACCCCGTCATCAGCCGGCGCCTCGCGGAGCGCGGGGTCAAGGTGATCAGGGATGTGGCCGAGGCCGCGGAGGGTGTCGTCGTCATCCGCGCGCACGGCATCCCGCCCGCGGTGCGCGCGGAGATCGAAGAGCGCGGCCTCGAGTGCATCGACGCCACCTGCTCGCTCGTCCTGCGCGCGCAGCGCTTCACCAAGCAGCTGGCCGACGAGGGCTACCGCGTGATCATCCTCGGAACGCCCGACCACCCCGAGGTCGTCGGCCTCAAAGGCTACGCCGGCGACGACCACGTCATCGTCGAGACGAAGGACGAGTGGGAAAAGCTCCCGCGGATGAAGAAGGCCGGCGTCGTCTCGCAGTCGACGCAGCCACCGTGGGCGTTCACGGCGCTCGTCGCCCACGTCGCGACCATCGCGCAGGAGCTGAAGGTCTTCAACACCGTGTGCCCCGTCACGGTGAAGCGCCAGCACGCGGCGACGGAGCTCGCCGGGCAGGTCGGCACGATCCTCGTCGTGGGCGGCAAGAACTCGGCGAACACGCGCGAGCTCGTGAACCTCGCCCGCATGCAGGGACGGACCGCCTATCACATCGAGGCCGCCTCGGAAGTGCGGAGCGAGTGGCTCGCCGGCCAGAACGTGATCGGCCTGATCGGCGGCTGCTCGACACCGATGGAGACGCTCCTCGAGGTCAAGCAGCGCGCGGAGGCGCTCGCGGGCACAGCGGCCTAGACCATGGGTCGCGCCGTCGTCGCCATCGTCGGCCGGCCGAACGTCGGCAAGTCCACCCTGTTCAACCGGCTCATCGGCTCGCGCCTGGCGATCGTGGAGGACGTCGCGGGCACGACGCGTGATCGCATCTACGGGACCGTGGACTGGAACGGCCGCGAGTTCTCGCTCATCGACACGGGCGGCCTCGACGACACGAAGGAGGAGATCCCGCGCGCGGTGAAGCGGCAGGCCGAGGTGGCCATGCAGGAGGCCGACCTCATCGTGTTCCTCGTCGACGCGAAGAGCGGCATCGTCCCGGTGGACTACGAGGTCGCCGACCGGCTGCGCCGCAGCGGCAAGCCCGTGCTGCTCGCCGCCAACAAGGCCGACTCCTGGCGCGGAGAGGCGCAGGCCGCGGAGTTCTACGAGCTCGGGCTCGGCGAGGTGCATCCCGTGTCGGCGCTCGCGGGCCACGGGACGGGCGACCTCCTCGATGCCGTCGTGAAGGCGCTGCCGCCGCCGCCCGCCGCGGAAGCCGAAGCGACGGAGCCGCGGATCGCGATCGTCGGCCGTCCCAACGTCGGCAAGTCGAGCTTCCTCAATGCATTGGTGGGGGAGGAGCGGGCGGTCGTGAGCGAGACGCCGGGGACCACGCGCGACACGGTGGACACGACGCTGGTGCATCGCGACCGACCCATCCGGCTCATCGACACGGCGGGCATCCGGCGTCGCGGCCGGATCGAGCAGGGCATCGAGCAGTACGCCCTCCTGCGCACGATCCACGCGCTCGAGCGCGCCGACGTGGCGATCCTCCTGGTGGACGCGATCGAGGGGATCACCTCGCAGGACACGCACATCGCGGGCTACGCCATCGAGGCGGGCGTCGGGATGGTCCTCGCGGTCAACAAGTGGGATGCCGTCGAGCGCGGCGAGGACCGGACGCACGACATGGAAGCGGTCATCGCCCGCGAGTTCCACTTCGCGCCCTGGATGGGCCATCGCTTCACCTCGGCCAAGACCGGCCGCAACGTCGAGCAGACGCTGGACGACGCCGTCGACGTCGTCGAAGTGCGCACGCAGCGCGTGCCCACGGCCGACCTCCACCGCGTGCTCATCGAGGCCCTCGCGGCGCACCCGCCGCCGAGCGACAAGGGCCGGCAGGTACGCTTCCGCCACGTGACCCAGGCGCGGTCGTCCACGCCCACCTTCGTGTTCTTCGTGGATCGTCCCGAGGCGGTCCACTTCACCTACCAGCGCTTCCTCGAGAACAGGATCCGCCAGCGGTTCGCATTCCCCGGGACACCGATCAAGATCGAGCTGCGCGGGAGCCGGGAGTGATCCTGCAGCTCGTCGCCGTGGCCGTCGGCGCGTACCTCATCGGCTCGGTCTCCAGTGGGTTCATCGTCGGGAAGATCCATCGGAACGTGGACCTGCGGTCGGTGGGGTCGGGGTCCACGGGAGCGACGAACACGTTCCGCACGCTCGGGCCCGGAGCCGGCCTGCTGGTGGCGTGCCTCGACATCCTCAAGGGGGCCATCGGCGTGTGGCTCGCGCGGATCGTGATCCCGGCCGGCTCCGACCTCGCTCCGCTGGCCGACGCCATCGGCGCGGTCGGCGCGGTCGTCGGACACTGCTGGCCCGCGTTCCTGGAGCGCCGCGGGGGCCGCGGGGTCGCGACCGGATTCGGCGCGCTGCTCTTCGTCGCGACGCCGGCCTGGGCGGGGGCGGTCATCGCGTTCGTGGTCGCGCTCGCGGTCACGCGGATCGTGTCGGTCGGATCCCTCGCGTCCGTGGGGGGAGCGCTCGCGGGCTACGTGATCCTTTCGGTGCTCGGCATCGTGGGCTTCCATCCCGCGACGCTCGCCTTCATCGTCGTGGCCGGCACGATCATCGTGTGGCGCCACCGTCCGAACATCGAGCGGCTCATGCGCGGCGCGGAGCCGCGGGTGCTCTCGTGACCGTCGACGTCGCGGTCCTGCAGGCGGGGTCGTGGGGCACGACGCTGGCGACGGTCCTGGCGCGGGACGGCGGCAGGAGGGTCGTGCTCTGGACGCGCGACGCGACGCAGGCCGCGGAGATCGCCGCGCGGCGGGAGAACCGGCGATACCTCCCGGGGATCCGCCTCCCGGACAGTGTCGACGTCACGGCCGACCTGGAGCGCGCCCTCGCGGCGCGAGATCTCATCGTGGCCGTCCCCGCGGCTGGAGTGCGCGCGTTCCGCGACCGCGTGGCACCCCTGCTCGGACCCGACCACCGCATCCTCTCGGCCACGAAGGGGCTCGCCGACGACGGGCGGCGGATGAGCCAGCTGTGGGCCGAGGCGGTGGGAGCCGCGCGAGTGGCGGTGCTCTCCGGCCCCAACATCTCGCGCGAGATCGCCGCCGGCCTGCCCGCCCCAACGGTGATCGCCGCCAGCGAGCGCGAGACGGCGCGCCGCTTCCAGTCGCTCGTGAGCACGCGCATGTTCCGCGCGTACACCAATGAGGATGTCGTCGGGGTCGAGCTCTGCGGCGCGCTCAAGAACATCGTCGCGCTCGGCGCCGGCGCCATCGACGGGATGGGCTACGGCGACAATGCCAAGGCCGGGTTCATCACTCGAGGACTCGCGGAGATCGTGCGCTTCGCCTTCGCGCAGGGCGCCAGCCCGCTCACCGCGGCGGGCCTGGCGGGCTTCGGCGACCTCCTCGCCACGTGCGCCAGCAAGCACTCCCGGAACCGGATGGTGGGGGAGATGCTCGCCACGGGGAGCACCCTCGACCAGGTCCGCGAGCGCCTCGGCGGGCAGGTCGCCGAGGGGATCGGCACGACGGAAGCAACGCACGCCGCCGCGGTGAAGCAGGGGATCGCGATGCCGGTCACGGAGCAGACGTACCTGGTCCTCTTCGGCGGAAAGCCGATACGGGCCGCGATGGCGGACCTGATGGATCGCGAGCGGGGCGAGGAGATCGCCGGACCGCTCGCGGAGGTGGCGCGCCTCGTCGCGCAGCTGGCCGCGGACCGCAGCGAACGATCGCTGGTCTAGCCCGGATCGCGGCCGCCGCCGCGATCGTCCTGTCCTGCACGCCGGCGCCGCCCCCACCGCTCCCGTCCCTCCCCCCGCTGCCCAAGACGCTGCCCGGAGCGCCGCCGGTCGCGCGTCCCGTCGTCGTGCGCGTCGACGGGCCCGAGGGCGATGTCGCCGGTGCGCGCGTCTGCGCGGCGCGCACGGGCGGAGCCGAGACCTGCGCGACGAGCGGAGCCGATGGTCGGGCGACGGTCGAGATCCCGCCCGGTACGTACACGGTGCGCGCGACACCGCAGGCGGGGCAGCGGCTCAAGGAAGCCCTCGTGACCACAGACCTCACCGAGGCCACGACCGTGGTCATCCCGATGCTGGGCCGCGCGACG
>JACPOT010000050.1 GCA_016191385.1 Chloroflexota bacterium
CGGTAAGCCCGTGAGAAAGACGGCGCCTAGAGGTGTCGCGCAGGCCTTTCGACCGACCGTACCGCGTCTCCGCCGTGCATCGGTCGCTTGCTACATGAGGAACTCCCAGAGCGATGCGACGAGGAAGAGCGGAGCGATGACCACATAGGCGAGGGCTGCGTCGCGCAGGAGGTCGGTGCGCAGACCAAGCACGGACGCTCGCGATGACCCGCGCATGTCCCGCCACGCCCCGATGCCAAGGCGAACGCCGACACCGCCGGCGATCGAATACGGGATGAGTTGCAGGACGAGCGTCACCAGGTAGTAGAGCGCGGTGTCGGAAGACGCCAGGCGGCTGCGGTGCTGCGCGTCGACCGACACGATGCCGCCGACCCAGCCGCGATAGGCGAACACCGGATACGCCCCGACGACCGAGATGCCGAGCGCCGTGCTCGTGAGCCCGCCGAGTCCCAGGTTCGCGGCGAAGTCGAGGAGCGCCGCGCGCAGGCGGTCGCCGCTCCGGTAGGCGACGAGGGTGTCCCCGCTCTGCGCGCTGCCCACGATGGCGTCGCGGCGGTCGAGCGCATACGCGTTGCCCAGGCTCGCCATGCCGATGCCGATCGCGACCGAAAGGATGTACACCGCCGCGACCGAGAGGATGGCCGCTCGGGCGTTGTCGATCGCACGCAGCGATGCGCGCATGACCCTCACCAGGAGCGGCCGATCATCGGATGGGTCGCGTTCACGGGCGTTGCCGAAATGGGTTGGTCGGCAAGATCACCTTCAGCTGAGTGGCCCCGCGATGCCCCTGGCCATCGCTCGCGATCACCGTGTACGTGCCCGGAGGCGGGTAGCCGATGTTGAAGCCGCTGTCGAAGCGCCCAGTGCCGTCGCTCGTCGTGTCCCACAGCCTCGTCCCCAACGCGCTGATGACGATCGTGGCGTTCGGCGCGAACCCCATCCCGCTCGCTTGGACAGGTGTGTCCTGCGGAGCGCCCTCGAGATCGCTCGTCGATCCGAGCGTGAATGCCGACATCCCCCCGAACGTAAGGGCGACCTGGGCGCGCGGGCTCTTGCCGTATACGTAGGTCTTCGATGACACGCGCGGACACTTACCCTTCGCCGTAGCGGTCCATGTCGTCGCGCGCTCCTGGTCCGAATCGAGCGCCACGTCGACGACGTGCTCGCCCTTGACGTCGATCTGCGTCGGGCCGCCATAGCTCGGCGTCCCGTCGGGGTTGCGCATCCATCCGCCGCGCAGCGTCAAGCGGAGCGTCTCGACTCCTCCCGCGGTACTCGTCCGTTCGAGCGCGTAGGCCGGCACCCCGAAGCTGTTCGATCGCGAGCTCGGTCCGAAGGTGAAGACGATCTGCCCGTCGTTCGCGTCAATGAACCGCAGCTGGGCGTCGACGTCAGCGGTCCCGCCACTGGCTCCGCAGCCGAACGGAGAGAAGCCGCACGAGGTGGACACGATCGCGGCAGCGACCGCGGCGACGGCGATGCGCCGAGTTAGACCCGCCATTCGCGGCGGAGTATCGCCGCCCTACGCCGCCTTCTTGTCACCGCTCTTGGCCGCCTTCGGCGCGTACACCGCGCGGATCGCGAGAGCGAGGGCATCACCGAGGACCATGAGACCCAGCCACGCCGGAAGCAGCGCGCTCGGATACGTGAGCGCGAACAGCCCGTCCAGCGACCAGGCGCCGTTCCCGATGAGCGCGATCGCCAGCGCCGACGCGGCGAGCGGGACGGGGAACTCCCAGCCGACCTTGCCGCCACCGGCCCAGAAGCCCTGCGACCAGTGCGCGACGATGGTGACGATCACCAGGTCGCCCGCGAGAAGGGCCGCACCGATCGGCCCGCCGAGCCCGAGAACGGTGAGCAGTCCGCCGCCCGCCTCAGCGAGGATGGCGACCCACGCCCAGAAAGCGCCCGGCCGGAGACCGATGCCGTGGAACCACTGCCCGACGCCCTTGGGTGATCCGCCCTTGCCGACCCACCCGAGCTTGAGCAGGCCGTGCTGCATGACGACCCCGCCGATGACCACGCGAAGGATGAGGAGACCGATGTCGATGTTCATGGTGTGGTATGGTGAGTGTGATGGTTCCGAAAAGCAAGTAGTTACCGAGAAGTGAGTAGGGCGCCATGGTAGCGACCAAGAGAGCGCGGACCGACCTCCGGGTGCTCGCCAGCGCGGCCGGAGGCACGTCGTGCAACGTCGAGCGGGCGCTGACGATCGTGGGCGCGAAGTGGACGCTCGTCATCCTCCACGACCTGATGGACGGACCGAAGCGTTTCGGCGAGATCGAGCGGCTGATCCCGGCCGCGAGCGCCAAGATGCTGACGGAGCGTCTCCGGGAGCTCGAGCACCACGGCCTCGTCACCCGCACCGCGTTCGCCGAGGTGCCGCCGCGCGTCGAATACGCGCTCACCAAGACCGGCCGAACGCTCTGGCCGATCGTCGACTCGCTCGACCAGTGGGGTCGAAAGCTGAAGAGCGCGGCCGGCTAGCCGCCCGGAAGCATCGCGCCGCCCCGCGCGGCAGCGCCTGCGAGGCGCGACGGGTCGAGCAGCGGTTGGCGGACCACTTCGGGGGGCTCCGCGCCCGCGAGGAACCAGACGACCTCGAGGTTCGAGCGGAAGAGCGCGTCGAACACCGCGTCCTCGGGGCTCGAGTTGCGGCTCGAATACCACCAGAACCAGTCGCTGCCCTCGGCGACCATCAGCGCCTGCCGCACGTTGGACGGCATGTCGCGCAACCCGCCCCACTGCTTCTGCGCGAACGACCGCGTCACTTCGAGAGCGTTCCACGCGGCGGCGTGGGACTGCTCGCCGATCCACACGCGGAAGTCCGCGTCGATCCACGAGCCCGAGTGCAGGTTCGGCAGCTCCACGGTGGGCGGGTTCGCGGTGAGGTACTCGCTGACGCGGACGGTCTCGAAGCGATCGTCCGCCTCCAGCGCGCCGTAGAGGCGGCGCAGGAAGTCGTTCCCGTTGTTCGGGTACCCCTCCCACGCGTTCTCCCCGTCGAGGATGATCGGCGCGAGCCACGGTCCCCCCTGGTCGGGTAGCCGGTCGCGCGCGCGGGCGAGCTTGGTGATGAGGTCGTTCACGGCGTCGCCGGCGTCCATGCCGCCATAGGCGAAGCCGATGCGGTCCGAGAGGACGCGGTCGCGGAAGATCGCGAACGCTCCGTTCTTCAGGCGGTATGGCCGGTAGAGCAGGTCGGGCTGCACGAGCGCCTCGATCTCGTCGCGGTGCAGCTCCATCCCCACGGACCGCGCGAGGACGCCCTCGTCCGACGCGAACCACATGAGGCCCGCCTGCGCGATGGCGTCGGCCGCCTCGGGCGAGACGGCTCCCTCGGAGGGCCACACGCCGCGCGGCCGCGCGCCGAAGGCCTTCTGGTGCGATGTCATGGCGTCCTCGAGCTGCACGCGCGCGTCGTCGGGATACGCGAAGGGCTTCTCCGGAAGGATGGCGCCCGGGTCCGAGCGCCGAGCCACGCTGCCGTCGATGAGCAGCGGCAGGATGGGGTGGTAGTAGGGCACGGTCATGATCTCCACCTGGCCCTGGCGCTCGAGGCGGTGGTACAGGTGCGGAGCGCCGGAGGCCATGAAGCGCTGCCGGCCGATGACGTACCGCACTTCCTCGCGCGTGAAGTTGCTTCCCTTCTCGCGGAGCGCGGCGAGCTTCTCGTCGCTCTTGATGTCGTCGGGGTCCATCCACGCGAGGTTGAACCAGAGCGCGAGGTCGACGAAGTACGGGTCCGAGAAGAGCTCGGGGCGATCGCCCGCGACCATGGCCATCTGCAGCAGGCGCCGGTACTCGTCGTACTGGCTGATCACGTTGCCGTGATGGATGGAGAAGAAGCGCCGCAGCATGTGCGCCTTCTCATCGGTGTCGAGCTCCGACTCGACGGTGCGCATCGTGAGGCGCGTGTCCTCGTCGTCGGCCCCGCGCGCGTAGTCGTCGAGCTGGTCGCGGAGCGACGGGACCATCGTGAAGTGCGCCTTCACCCCCGGGAACTCCTGGAGGAGCCGCGCCATGTGCAGGTAGTCCTTCGACGCGTGCAACCGCACCCACGGCAGGGCGAACTCGCTCGTCTGCGGATGCTTGTAGTAGGGCTGGTGCATGTGCCAGATGATCGCGACGGGCAGCTTGCCGTTCACGAGGCGACCCTCGGCCGCTCCGCCGCCTCGCGCAAGCGCGTGCGGACGAAGTCGGGGTCCAGGGTCGTGAGGAGCCACGCCGCCTTCGGTCCCGTGGGCCGGCCGAGGAACGCGACGTAGATCGCCGCGAACGCGTCGCGCGACACCTTCTCACCGTCCACCAGACCGGCGGCGCGCGCCGCGTCGTAGAGACGCGCCTGCAGCGCATCCGCGTCCGATCCATCGATCGCGTCGGCTGCGCGCGCGAGGAACGCGCGCTGCGTGTCGGTCAGCGACGCGGCCTTCCCGGGGAGCGCGGGTCGCACTTCGAACTTCGCGTCATCCGGCGCCCAGCGCTCCAGCCAGACGCGCGCGAGGGCGATGCGCCGCTCCAGGTCGCCGCGCTCGTCTTCGGTGAGCGCGCTGCCCTTGCGCTCCGCGGCCTTGCGCCGCGGATCGACGCTGGGGATCTGGAGCCAGTCGGCGACGATCGAGAAGCGCACGCGGAACCCGGGCGCGGGGTGCGCCTCGTTCACCTGCGACAGCGACCAGACGCGCGCGAGATCGCTCGCGCGGTCGGCCAGGTACGCGTCGGCGCAGCGGTCGTATTCGTCCAGGAGCTTGGGCAGGCTCTGGCCCGTGGGGTCGAAGTCGATGTGGCGCTTGGGATCGGTCCGCAGCATCAGGAAGCGCACCAGCTCGGGCGGATAGATGCCGGTCAGCTCGTGCGCCGACGCGCCGAGGGCCTTCCACTCGTCGGGCCGCGAGGTCGACATCTTCTTCCCGCCGACGTTGATGAACTCGTGCGCGAGGCCGAGGGGGGGCTCCTTGTTCCAGACCTCACGGTAGACCGCGTTGGCGCGGTCGCGGGAGCCGCCTTCGGTGAGGAGATCCTTGCCG
The DNA here is from genome assembly GCA_016191385.1 of Chloroflexota bacterium. Taxonomy (GTDB): domain Bacteria; phylum Chloroflexota; class Limnocylindria; order P2-11E; family P2-11E; genus JACPOT01. The sequence goes on from JACPOT010000050.1 coordinate 5,028, forward strand.
CCCTCTTCATAGGTCACGCCGAAGTGATCCCACATCGCGCACCACTGGAGGTTCCAATAGAGCTTGGCGTTACCGCCGAAGGGCGAGATGCGACCGGAGTTGCCACAGCCCGCTGCCCACGTCACGAGATCGCTCCGGCAGTCGTAGGCCACGGTCTTCCCGTCGTAGTCGTGGGCGTACGTCGTCCCGAGGCGACCGCACACCTCGCAGATCACGCCGATGGGGAGCCAGCGCTCGTCCTTCACCACGTTGGAGACCTCGGCATAGACGCGCCGGATGACGTCGGCGTTGCGCAGCACGAGGTCGATCTGCCTGTCGAGCGCGCCCGAGCGATACAGCTCGCGCAGCCAGTGGATCCCCTCGGGCCGGATGCCGAGCGCCGCGAAGGTCGCGAGGAAGCGCTCGGCGTGATAGCGCGCGAAGTCGCCCGTGCCCTCGGGCGCAGGGATCGCGAAGAGCGGCTTGCCCATGTGGGCGGCCATGTCTTCCCGCTGGCGCATGGCCTGCGAGTCCATGGGGTCGTAGTCGTCGATGGTGAACACGTAGCGCACGCGCAGCCCGCGCTGCTTGAAGGTGCGGTACAGCGCGTCGGTGATGATCGGCCCGCGCAACCCGGAGATGGGGACCGTGCCCGACGGGGTCTTCGAGTCCCGGATCACGTGAGCGGTGGCCGGATCGAGGCGGTGCGCCTCGGCGTCGGCCCAGAACATCTCGCGCGTATCGGTGCTCACGCTCACGCGGAGCCTAGCGGCTAGCTGACGCCGAGGATCTTCATCTCGATCGCGCCCGCGGGCACGTTGAGCTTCACCGTCTCGCCGGTGCGGTGCCCCAGAAGGGCCTTGCCGACGGGCGACTCGTTGCTGATCTTGCCGTCGGCCGGCGCGGCCTCGGCGGATCCGACGATGACCCACGTCTTGCGCTCGCCGTCGCTCTCCACGATGACCTTGCTCCCGACCTCCACGCGCTCGTGGTGGCCGTCCTCGATGACGACGGCCTTCTTCAGCATCTGCTCGAGGGATTGGATGCGACCCTCGAGGAACGCCTGGTCGTTCTTGGCCTGCTCGAGCTCGGAGTTCTCGGAGAAGTCCCCGAACTCCATGGCGTTGTGGATGCGCTCGGCGACCTCGGCGCGCTTCTTCGTGCGCAGCTCCTCGAGCTCGACCTCGAGCTTCTTGAGACCCTCTGCGGAGAGATAGACGGGCTTGTCCGTGTTCATGTGGATCCCCTTTCGGAGAAGAAAAAAGGCCTGAGGCCGTTCGGCCATCAGCGCCTTCCAGTAGCCTCTGTGTCGTGTCATTGTACACGCTGGAGCCGCGGTCAAGGACCTTTCGAGCGCGGCTCCTGCGCTGGTACGGCCGCCACGGGCGGGACCTGCCATGGCGCCGGACCCGGGAGCCTTACCGGATCCTCGTCTCGGAGGTGATGCTCCAGCAGACGCCCGTGGGCCGGGTCCTCCCGGCTTTCGCCTCGTTCCTCCGGCGCTTCCCCACGGCGGGGGCCCTCGCGCGCGCTTCGCTCGGAGACGTCCTCATCGCCTGGGGGACCCTCGGCTACCCGCGGCGGGCGCGGGACCTGCACCGGAGCGCGCAGATCGCGCGCGGCCGCATCCCGACCGCCGTCGGCGCGCTCGATGCCCTACCGGGAGTGGGTGCGTACACGGCCGGAGCCGTGGCGTGCTTCAGCACCGGCGCGGCGGTGGCGTTCGCCGACACGAACGTGCGCCGCGTCCTCGGCCGCGTGATGCTGGGCCGGACCGCGACGGAACGCGAAGCGACGGAGATCGACAGCGCGGTCATGCCCGCCCGCGACGCCGCGCGCTGGCACCACGCGCTGATGGATCTCGGCGCCACGGTCTGCACTTCTCGGCCCCATTGCGACGTATGCCCCGTGTTCGGGGCGTGCGCCTCGAAGGGCGTCGACACGGCCCCCGCCCCGCGACGTCAAGCGGCGTTCGCGACGAGCGACCGCCGCGTGCGCGGCGCGATCATGCGCGAGATCCGGTCGTCGCCGCGATCCATCGCCTGGCTCTCACGGACCATCGGCGACCGACGGGTGCCCCGGCTGGCCGAGACCCTCATCCAAGATGCCCTGATCGTCTCGGATGGACCAGTGTTGAGGCTACCTACTTGATGACGTGGTTCGGCCGGATCGTCGCGGCGGCACTCTCGATCGTCTTTGTTCTTCTTGCGATCCCCTTCATCGCACTCGAGGTGGACCGGATCTTGAACGGAGGCCCGCTCGCAACGAGCCCAGAGGTCGTCTTGGTCGTCTACTCGCTCGTCACCGTCGCGGTCACCGTCTTCTGGGTCCGGAAGCTACGGCGAAAGCGGCGGACCAGCGATGGCTAGGGCGTAGCGGTCGGCGGGCAGGAAGAGCCGCGCCATCTCGACGACCTGATCCTTGGTGACCGCGCGGATCTGCTCGGCGTAGCGGTCGTAGTGGTCCATCCCGAGCTCGAAGAGCTCCGCCTCGAGCACCATCTGCGCGATCCCGCCGGGTGACTCGAGAGCGACGCGCAGCTCCCCCACCATCTTGTCCTGCGCGAGAGCGAGGTCGTCGTCGGCGAACCCGCCGGCGATGACGACGCGCAGCTCGGTGAGCGTCGTGTCGATGGCGCGTTCGACGTTCTTGGGGTTCACGCCCATGCGCACGATCCACGGGCCCTGGCCCTTCGTCGCGGAGATCGTGCTGTACACGTAGTACGCGAGGCCGAGCTCGTCGCGCACGACCTTGCCCGCGCGGCTCGCGAAGGGGTCGGCCCCGAAGACCATGTTCGTCACGCGTGCCGCCACGAAGCGCGGGTCGGTGCGCGGCAGGCCGAGCCAGCCCAGGATCACGTCCGACTGCGTCTTGTCGGGAACGGTCTCGTCCTTGCGCTGCAGCGCGGCGATCGTCGCGGTCGGGACCTGACGGATCTGCGCCGCGGCGGCGCCGGGCCAGCCCGCGAACGCGGCGGCGGCGACCTCGAGGGCCTGAGCCGCCTCGATCCCGCCGGCGAGCACCAGCACACCGCCGCGGCTGAGCATCTCTCGCGCGTGAAAGGCGCGCAGCTCTTCCACGGTCACGCTGCGGACGACCTCTTCGTCACCGAGCGGCCGGCTGCGGAAGGGGTGGCCCGGCGGGTACGCGAGCTCGCGCCAGACGCGATCGGCCACGCCGCGCGTGTTGCGCGACTCTTCGTCGAGCGCCGCGAGCGTGTCGGCCCGCACCTTCTCGAGCTCGGCCGCCGGGAACGCGGGGCGGAGCACGGCGTCCGCGACCAGTCCGAGATATGCGCGGAGGTCGGGCGCGAGGCACTGGCCCGAGACGATCGCGATGTGCTGGCCCACGTCGATGCGCGCGGCGGCCCCGAGGTCGTCGAGCGCGGACGCCCACGCTGCCGCGTCGCGCGAGTCCGTCCCGCGCATGAGCATCTGGGCCGTCAGACGCGCGACACCAGGCCGCCCGCCCGGCTCCGACCACTGGCCCGCTTCGAGCGCGAGCAGCGCGACGACCGAGCGCAGACCCGGGATGGGAGCGACCGCGACGCGCAGGCGACCCGCGGTCCCGCGGCGGAGCTCGAACGGATGCGTGCGCGCCACGGTCATGCGAGAGGTACGAACCAGCCGACGGTGCGCGCGCGCTCGTCGAAGGTCGCGGCCGCGGCGCTCCGGACGTCCTCCGCGGTCACGGCCGCCAAGCGCGCGTACCACTCGGCGATCGACGACGCGGCGCCGGTCGCGAGGAGCTGGCCGAGGCGCAGGGCCTGCCCGGTGATGGTGTCGCTCCCGAAAGCGTTCGCCGCGAGCAGCTGCTTGCGCACGCGCGCGAACTCGTCGGCGGCCAGCGGCGTGGCCGCGATGCCCTCGAGCTCCTCGAGGATGCGCGCCTCGGTCTTGGCGTGATCGCCCTCGGGGTGGAGCGTGGCCTCGATCACGAACAGGAACGGATCCTTGTTGAGCCCGGCGCTCACCTCGACCTCGGTCGCGAGGCCGGTCGTCACGAGCGCGCGGTACAGGCGCGACGATCGGCCCGACGCGGCTTCCTGCGCCCCGCCGGACGCGCCCGCCAGCGCGATGGCCAGGGCCTGCAGCCCCGGAATGAGCGGGTCCGTTGCGCGCACCGACTTGAAGGCGATCTGCAGGATGGGCACGGCACCGCCCGCGCGGCGGACGACCACGCGCTTCTCTCCGTGCTGAGGCGGCTCGGGCGAGCGGACAGGCAGGGCGCCCTCGCCGGGCTCGAGCGATCCGAAGGTCGCGGCCGCGCGCTCGAGGATCGCCCCGGCGTCGTCGTCGCCGACGACCACGAGGTATGCATTGCTCGGCGAGTAGAAGCGCCGGTAGTGGGCGTAGAGGCCATCGCGCGTCATGAGCTGGACGTCCTCCTTGCTGCCGATGACGCCCTGGCCGTAGGGATGGCGACTGAACGCGACGGCCTGCAGCTCCTCGCCCAGGAGGAACGACGGATCGTTCTCGTACCCCTCGCGCTCGCTCACGATGACCGTACGCTCCGCCTCGACCTCCTCGAGGGAGATCAGGGCGTTGCGCATGCGGTCGGCCTCGAGCTCGAGCGCGACCGGATAGCGCTCGACGGGGACGGTCTCGAAGTAGCAGGTCACGTCCTCGCTGGTGAAGGCGTTCCACATGGCGCCGTACCGCGCGAGCAGGCGGTCCAGGTCACCCTTGGGGTGCAGGGGTGTGCCCTTGAAGAGCATGTGCTCGAGGAAGTGGCTCATCCCCGTCGTCCCGGGGACCTCGTTGCGGCCGCCGACGTGATACCAGACCGCGGCGTTGGCCACCGGCGCGTGCCGCGCTTCGACCGCGTACACGACGAGGCCGTTCGCGAGGCGGCGCGTGGCCGGAGCGTCGGCGAGGCGAGGCGAGACCGTCTGCGTCGTCATGGGGATGCGTCGAGTCTAGGGAGTGCCTCCGAGCCGCACCGCCAGCACCTTCCGCGTCACCGTCGCCGCGTCCTGCGATCCGAAGCGGCCGGGACTCTCCTCGTACGCCTCGAACACCACCGACACCGCCAGCTTCGGCGTGTCGAACGGCGCGAAGCCGATGAACCAAGCGTTGACCCTCCCGGCGGTCGAGGTCTCCGCGGTGCCGCTCTTGCCCGCGACCGGTACCTCGTACGTGCGGAACGGGAAGTACACGGTCCCGTTCGGATCGGAGACGACGGCGCGCATCCCGTCGCGTATCGCGGACAGGTCCGTCGGCGTCGTGAGGGCGCGTCCGAGCTCCTGCTTCGGGAACGTCTTCGCCGTCTTGCCCGCGCGGTCGCGCAGCTCGGTCACGAGGCGCGGCTTCCACACCGTCCCGTCGTTGGTGACGGCGCTGACGTAGTTCGCCATCTGCAGCGGCGTCGCGAGGAGGAAGCCCTGCCCGATGGCGAGGTTCGTCGCGTCACCGGGGTTCCAGCCGGCGTTGGCCGGATCGTTGGCGAAGCGCGTCTTCTTCCAGTCCGGGCTCGGGACGACGCCTTCGGCCTCGAACACGAAGTCGACGTCCGTCGCTTTGCCGAACCCGAAGCTCTTGGCGGTGTCGGGCAGGAGGTTCGGGTCCTTGTCGTTGAGGCGCTTGCCGAGCTCGTAATAGAAGGTGTTGCAAGAGCGCGCCAGGGCCGTGCGCAGGTCGATCGGCCCGAGGTCGGTCGTCACGTTGTTCACCTGGACCCACTGCGGCCCGTAGCCGGTCCAGCGGTAGGGGCAGTCGATGCGCTCGCCCGGCTTGAGGGCGCCTGAGCGCAGCGCGGCCGCCGTGGTCACGAGCTTGAACGCGGAGCCCGTCGCGTACTGCCCGAGCCTGGTGCGGTCGAACTCGTCCGTCGTCGGGCTCGTGGCGAGGACGAGGATCTCGCCGCTCCAGGGGTCCTCCACGACGACGGACCCCTTGCGACCCGCCATCGCCGCCATGGCCGCGCGCTGCATCGCGGGATCGATCGAGAGCACCGCGTCGAGGCCCGGGACGGCCGCGGTCTCCGCGAGCGTCTCGACCAGCCGCTCGTTCTCGTCGACGATCGCCAGCCGCCAGCCGTAGGTGCCAGCCAGGTAGTCGTCGAGCGACGCCTCGAGCCCGTTCTTGCCGATCTCGTCCCCGGCCGCGATGCCGCGCTTGGCCAGCTTCGCCGCCTCCGCGTCGGTGGCCTCTCCGACGGTCCCGAGGATCTGCGAGAGCATCCCGCTCGGATAGGCGCGTACGCGCTGCGCCCGCAGCTGGACGCCCTCGATCACCGCGAGGCGGCCGCGGGCGTCCGCGGTGAGGTCCTTCATCACCTTGATGGAGACGTAGGTGTCGGGCTTGACCCACGACTGCGTGTACTTGGCCTTGATGTCCTCGGCCTTGAGGCCGACGAGCGACGACAGGCTCGCGAGCATGCCGGGCTCGTTCCTGATCTGGCCGGGGACGACGCCGACCTCGGTGGCCTCGCCGAACGAGGCGAGCTCGGTCCCGTCGCGCGCGATGATCCGCCCGCGGGTCGTCGCGAGGCGCGTCATGCGCACGAGGCGGCCGGTCGTGAGCGCCGGCAGGACGGTCTCGGGCGACCAGTCGATGCGCCAGCGCGCATCCTGCTTCTCGCCATCCATCACGAGCGAGAGCTTCACGTCGCGCGTGATGTCACCGAGGCGCGCCGTGCGATAGGTGACCGTCAGCGGCACGGTCGCGCGGCGGGGGTCCGGCGACCCGTCCGCGAGCCGGGGCCGCGACACGACGCCCGGCTTCACGTCGAGCGCGGTCAGGGTCATCTCCTCCGCGATCCGCGGCAGCCGCTCCACCATGCCCGCCCGCCCGACGCGCTCCTGTGACGCGCGCGTCAGCAGCGACCACATCGTCTCGTAGTCGCTCTTCGTCCAGGCGTCGGCGTACTTCGCCCCGACCGGCTCGGGGGTCGGCGGCGCGGGCTCGCAGGCGACGGCGACGGATGCGAGGACGAAGAGCAGCGCGAGCGCGCGCCTAGTAGCCGGCAGCGATGCCCTCGCGCCGCGGATCCGCGCCCGCCGCGAACGTGCCGTTCTCGTCGACCGCGATCGCCTGCGCGCCGCCGGTGACGCCGTCCCAGGCGGGCAGCAGGTGGAGGTCGTGGCTCCGCGCCGACAGATCGCGCCGCACATCCTCTGGGAAACGATCCTCGAGCTGGAGCGTTCTGCCCGACTCGTGGAACCAGCGCGGCGCCTCGATGGCCTCCTGGACGTCCATCCCGTAGTCGATGAGCCCCACGGCGAGCTGGAAGTTGGTCTGCACCTGCGCATGCATTCCCGGAGTGCCGAAGACGAAGCGCGGCACGGCGCCATCCAGCGCGATGACCGCGTTGAGCGTGTGCACCGGCCGCTTGCCGGGAGCGAGCGCGTTCGGCGATAGCGGGTCGAGGGAGAACCCGCGGAGGCGGTCGTTGAGCAGGATGCCGGTCCCCGGGACGATCGTCGCCGCGCCGAAGGCGCTGAAGACGCTCTCGATGAGCGAGACCGCGTTCCCGTCACGGTCCGTGACGGCGAGGTACGTGGTGTGGGCCGCCACCGGCGTGGCGCCCGCGTCGGCGCGGTCCGCCGCGTGAGAGCGGATGGCCTTGCGGCGCGAGGCCGCGAAGGCCGGGTCGAGAAGCGTCATCGGGTCGAACCCCGTGACGCGAGGGTCGCCGGCGTACGCGTCCCGATCGGCGAACGCGAGCTTCTTTGTCTCGACCATGGTGTGAACGAGGTCAGCGCTCCCCCAGCCCATCGCTCGAAGGTCGAGGCCGTCGACGATCGCGAGCTCCTCGAGCAGGACGTGGCCCTGCGAGACCGGCGGCTGGCCGAAGACCCGCAGGCCCCCGTGCTCCACGGCGATCGGATCCGGCGTGGCGGTGCTGTGCGCGGAGAGGTCGCCGCCGTCCATGGCGGCGCCCAGCGACACGAGCCCCTCGACCAGACGACCCGCCAGCGTGCCGCGGTAGAAAGCGTCGGTGCCGTGCCGCGCGATCTCGCGCAGCGAGGCCGCCAGCTCGGGCTGCTGCAGGATCTCGCCCGCGCGCGGCGCGCGGCCGCGCGGCATGTAGGTGCGGGCGCACTCGGGGTCGGCGGCCAGGCGCTCCGCGTCGCGCGCGATGGCGGCCGCCAGGAGATCGCTCACGGGGAACCCCTCCTCGGCGTATCCGACGGCTGGCGCCAGCGCGGCATCGAGGCCCAGGCGGCCGTGCGCCTCCATGAGGTCGGTCCAGGCCGCGACGCAGCCGGGCACGGTCGCCATCAGCGCGCCGCCAGCCGGGTACCCGCTCTGGCGCAGGGCTTCCGCATCGATCGCGCGCGGTGCCGCGCCCGATCCGTTGTACGCAAGCACCTCGCGGCGGCGCGCGTCATAGACCAGGGCGAAGACATCCCCGCCGATGGAGGTGGCCCCCGGCTTCACCACGCTGCATACCGCCGCCGCGGCGATGGCCGCGTCGATGGCGCTCCCGCCGCGCTGGAGGGCGGCGAGGCCGGCGGCGGTCGCGAGAGGATGCCCGCTCGCGACGGCACCGTTCGCGGCGCGGACGGTCGGACGATGCCGCACTGCGTCCGACCCTAGCACCGCCGCATGCCTGATCAGAGCGAGCGGGCCACCCCGAGGGCGACGGCGCAGAGCAGCGCGGCGCTGACGCCGAGGGCGAGCGACCGCCGCGGCCGCTCGAGGATGGGAACGTACGCGAGCGCAAGGAGGAGGACGACCGGGACGACGCGGTCGCTCGCGAGCAGGCCGGCGAACACGATGTAGCCGACGGCGGCCCAGCCCAACAGGACCGGACCGTCGAGGAGCACCACGAGGGCGGCGACGACGGCCGCGGCGGCGGAGCCCCACAGGACGGCGTTCGCGACCGGGTCGCTGAACGAGCCCTCCGTGAGCACGACCGCGAGCGCGGTCATGGCGATGGCGTCGAACGACGCCGCGATACCACGGAGCGACGGCGTCACGACCGCAGCTCCACGAGCTTCGTGTACCCGACGGGCTCCTCCGGCCGCAGCCGCTGGGGCCGCGTGCCGTCGAGATGGAGCAGCATCGCGTGCTCGTCGCATCGCCCGCGCTTGGGGCAGATCGGGCACTCCGCGGCGCTCTTCTCGGGCAGCCGTCCGAGGCTCACGAGGGTGAAGCCGCAGCGCTCGAAGAACTCCGGCACGAGCGTCAGCGCGAAGACCCGCTTCAGGCCCAGGCGTCGCGCCTCGCCGACCGCGGAGTCCACCAGCATGCGTCCGACCCCCCGCCCTCCAGCGTCGCGGCGCACCGCGAGCGAGCGGATCTCGGCCAGGTCGGGCGTGAGCGCGGCCAGAGCGACGCACCCGAGGAAGCCATCGGGACTCTCGGCGACCTGGAAGTCCTTGATGCGATCGACCAGGAAGTCGCGCGTCCGCTCGAGCATGCGATCCTCGGCGGCGTAGTCGTTGATGAGCGCGAGCGCGGGGTCGATGTCGTTGACGCGCATCGAGCGGACCCGGACGCCGGACATCACCCGCGCGCGAACGCGGCGCGCGCCTCCGCGATCGCTTCGCGGACCCGCTCTGGGGCGGTGCCGCCCGGGCCCTTTCGCGCCGCGATGGACCGGTCCGCGCGCATCTCGGCGAGTGCGCTCGGTCCGAACCGCGGATCGGCCGCACGCAGCTCCTGCGCGGTGAGGCCGGTGAGGTCACGGCCCGTGGCGACGCGCTCGCGAACGAGCCGGGCGACGATCTCGTGCGCCTCGCGGAAGGGCACGCCGCGCCGAGCGAGGTGGTCGGCGAGGTCGGTCGCGGCGAGCGATCCGCTTTCCGCCGCCGCGCGCATGCGCGCGCGGTCGAAGCGGATGCCGCGTACGAGCAGCGCGAGCGTCTCGAGCGCCGGGGCGACCGCGGCGGCGTCGTAGAGCGGAGCGCGCTGCTCCTGGAGGTCGCTGTCGTACGCGAGGGGAAGTCCCTTGAGGATCGTGAGCACCGCGACCAGGTCGCCGATGGCGCGTCCCGCCCGGCCCCGCACGAGCTCGGCGACATCGGGGTTCTTCTTCTGCGGCATGATGCTCGACCCCGTCGCGTGCTCGTCCGATACCTCGGCGAACGCGAACTCCGACGTCGTCCAGAGCACGATCTCTTCGGCGAGCCGCGAGGCATGCACCGCGGCGAGCGCGCTCGCGAAGACAAGATCCGCGACGAAGTCGCGGTCGGCGACGGCGTCGATGCTGTTGCGGAAAGTCGCTCCCAGGCCCAGATCGCGCGCGACCGCCGCCGCGTCGACGGGATAGGGCGAGCCAGCGAGAGCGGCGGCGCCGAGCGGCGAGACCGACGCGCGCGCGCGCGCCTGTTCGATCCGCTCGCGGTCGCGGCGCAGTGCCTCGACATGGGCGAGGAGGTGGTGCGCCAGCGAGACCGGCTGTGCGCGCTGCAGATGCGTGAATCCGGGCACGACGGTCGCGACCTCTTCGCCGGCGCAGTCGAGCAGGGCCCTCGCGAGGGAGGCGACCGAGCCGTCCAGCGCGTCCAGCAGCTCGACCGTCAGGAGGCGCAGGTCGAGCGCGATCTGGTCGTTCCGGCTGCGCGCGGTGTGCAGCTTGCCCGCGACGTCACCGATCCGGTCGCGCAGGACGCGCTCGACGGCCGAGTGCACGTCCTCCGCATCGGCGGGCCACGGAAATGTGGCGTCGGCGATCTCGCGCGCGATGGCATCGAGCCCGCTGACGAGCGCGGCGGACTCCTCGCGCGTCACGATCCCCTGCGCTCCGAGCATCCGCGCGTGCGCGATGCTGCCCCGGACGTCGATGGCGGCGATGCGCTTGTCCCATTCGAGAGACGACGTGAAGGCGCGGATCCGCGGATCGAGCGGCTGCGCGAACCGGCCGCTCCAGAGATGCTTGGTCACTTCGTCCGTTTCTTCTTGCCCGGGCTGGGAAGCTTCAAGGGGATCCCGGCGTCGCCGGACCAGAGGGCCTGGCGCTTGGCCTGGTTGCGGAGCGAGAGCCCGTACACCTGGATGAACCCTTCGGCCGCCTTGTGGTCGAAGGTGTCGCCCTTCCCGTACGTCGCGAGCGATATCGAGTAGAGCGCGTTGTCGGAGCGCCGGCCGACGACGGAGGCGACGCCGCGATGCAGGCGCAGCCGCACCTCGCCGGTGACGAAGCGCTGCGTGCTCGCCACGTACGCGGCGAGGTCCTGGTGATGCGCGCTGAACCAGAGACCGTTGTAGACGAGCTCCGCGTACTCGTCGGCGATCCGCTGCTTGAGCCGCAGCGACTCCTTCGACAGCACCAGGTCCTCGATGGCGCGGTGGGCCGTGTGCAGGACCACGGCGGCGGGCGCTTCATAGATCTCGCGCGACTTGATGCCGACGAGGCGGTCCTCGATCTGGTCGATGCGTCCGACGCCGTGCTTCCCGGCGATGGCGTTGAGCTTCTCGATAAGGGTCACGCCGTCGCTGGCCGCGCCGTCGAGCGACACCGGGATGCCTTCGCGGAACGCGATCACGATCTCGAGCGGGCGCGCCGGAGCATCGCCGGGATCGACGGTCCATTGGTAGACGTCCTTCGGCGGAGCCTCCCAGGGATCCTCGAGGATGCCCGCCTCGATCGACCGGCCCCACAGGTTCTCGTCGACGCTGTACGGGCTCTTCTTCGTGACCGGGACGGGGATGCCGCGCGCCTTGGCGTATTCGATCTCCTCGTCGCGCGTCATCGACATCCCCGAGCGCAGCGGCGCGATCACCTTGAGGTCGGGCGCGAGCGCCGCGACGCCGAGGTCGAAGCGCACCTGGTCGTTCCCCTTCCCCGTCGACCCGTGCGCGACATACTTCGCGCCTTCCTCACGGGCGACGTCGACGAGCAGCTTCGCCAGGAGGGGCCGGCCGAGCGCGGTCGCGAGCGGGTAGCGGCCCTGGTAGAGCGCATCCGCCTGCAGCGCCGGCCACACGAAGTAGCGGACGAAGGGCTCGCGCGCGTCGAGCACGACCGCGCGGCGCGCGCCACTGCGCAGCGCCTTCTGCCGCACCGCCTCGAGCTCGCCCACGGATCCGAGGTCGCCCGTGACCGTGACGACCTCGAGGCCGTACGTCTCCCGGAGCCAGGCGACGGCCACGGACGTGTCGAGTCCGCCCGAGTACGCGAGGACGCAGGTCTCACCCGCGAGGTCCGTCATCAGTGCTTCCCCTTCGCGTGCATGACGCCGAGATCCACTAGCCGCGTCAGCAGCCCGCGCGTGTCGCGCTCGCGGGCGACGGCGATGAAGACCGTGTCGTCACCGGCGAGCGTGCCCACCATCTCGGGGAAGCGCGCGGCGTCGAGCGCGGCCGCGAGGGCGTTGGCGGTCCCGGGCAGCGATCGCAGGACGACCAGCTGGCCCGCGAGCGCGGCTTCGACCGGGTAGTCCTCGCAGAAGCGGCGCAGCCGGTCGGGGCCCCCGGTCGGCGCGGCGGGCGCGGCGTAGGCGTGCTCGCCGTCGCGCGCCACCTTCACCAGCCCGAGCTCCACGACATCGCGCGAGACCGTCGCCTGGGTCGCCGGGAAGCCCGCGCTACGCAGCGCGCGGACGAGCTGGTCCTGCGTCGAGAGCGCGCGCTCCGCCACGAGCCGCAGCAGCGTCTGCTGGCGGTGGTGCTTGCGCGCCCGGTCAGTGCGCGTCGCGAGACGGTCCTCTCTCACGCGGCCACCTCCGCGGCGAAGAGCGTTCCCGCGCGCTCGCCCGAGAGGACACGCTCGACGGCGTCGATCTCCAAAGCACCGACGATCGCGGCCGCGCATCCGGACGCCACAGCGAGGAGGCACGCCTCGACCTTGGGCAGCATCCCGCCGGCGATGGTGCCGTCGTCGACGAGGGCGGCCGCCCGTTCGCGGTCGAGATCGGCGAGGACGGCGCCGTCCTTTCCCTGGATGCCCGGCACGTCGGTGAGGAACGCGAGCAGGCGCGCGCCGATGCCGGCGGCGATCGCGCCGGCGGCGCTGTCGCCGTTCACGTTGAGGATCTCGCCCCCGGGACCGAGCGCGGCGGGAGCGATCACCGGGACGCGCCCGGCGTCGACGAGCTCCTCGATGAGCGCGCTGTCCACGAGCGTGACGCGACCCACGAGACCGAGCTCGGGGGCCTCGCGCTCCGCGCGCAGCATCCCGCCGTCCACGCCCGACAGCCCGACGGCGGGGACGCCGTCCGCCAGCAAGCGCGCCACGAGGGTCTTGTTCGCGAGCCCGGCCAGCACCGCGATCGCGATGTCGCGCGTGGGCTCATCGGTCACGCGCAGCCCGCGCACGAACCGCGTCGCGAGGCCGAGGCGCTCGCTCCACTGGCCGATCTGCGGCCCGCCCCCATGGACGACGACGACCGGGTGCCCGCTGTCGTGGAGGGACGCGACGGTGCGCACGGTCGCGTCCGCTTCGCCCGCGACGGAGCCGCCGATCTTCAACACCACCGTTGCGCTCACGTCGTGTAGTCCGCATTGATGTGGACGTACTCCTCGGACAGGTCGCAGCCCCACGCGCGCGCAGTGCTCTCCCCCACCCCGAGGTCGACGTCGATCGTGATCGACGGCTTCGCGAAGACCGCGCGCACCGCCTTCGCCTCCCAGGCGCAGGGGGCGCCCTTGGTGAACACGTCGACGTCGCCGATGCGGATGGACGCGCGGCGCCCGTCGACCCGCGCGCCCGATCTGCCGGCCGCGGCGAGGATCCGACCCCAGTTCGGGTCGGCTCCGTGAATGGCCGTCTTCACCAGGCTCGACGTGGTGATCGTCCGCGCGGCCCGGCGCGCGTCGTCGGCGGAGGCCGCGCCGCGCACCCGGACCTCGAACACCTTCGTGACGCCCTCGCCGTCGGCGACGATGGCCAGGGCCAGGTCGGCGCACACCTCGGTGAGGGTCTCGACGAAGCTGTCCCACCCGTCGCTCCCCGGGTCGACGCCCGACGCGCCACTGGCGAGCAGGAGCGTCATGTCGTTGGTGCTCGTATCGCCGTCGACGGAGATCGAGTTGAACGTCCCGGCGACCGCCGCACGGAGAGCGCGGTCGGCCGCGGCGGGCGCGAGCTGAGCGTCGGTCGTGATGAACGCGAGCAGCGTGGCCATGTCGGGGTGGATCATCCCCGCGCCTTTCGCCACGCCGCCGACGCGCACGGGCTTGCCATGGAGCCAGACCTCGCGCTCCGCGACCTTCGGCTTCGTGTCCGTGGTCATGATCGCGCGGGACATGTCGTCCCATCCTCCCGCGGAGGGCTTGATGGCGGCGATGCCGCGGGCGACACGATCCACCGGGAGCGGGATCCCGATGACGCCGGTGCTGGCGACCGCGATCTCGTGCGGCTGGGCGCCGACGGCCTTCGCCGCGGCCGCGGCCATGGCCAGCGCATCGCGCTCGCCCTGATCCCCGGTGCAGGCGTTGGCGTTGCCCGAGTTGACGACCACGGCGCGGAGCGGCCCGGCCGCGAGGTGGCGCTTGGTCACGACCAGAGGTGCCGCGATCACCTGGTTCTTCGTGAAGACCGCGGCGGCGCTGCAGGGACCGGCGGCGACCAGCAGCGCCACGTCGAGGCGGTCGGCTTTCGCGTTCTTGACCCCGGCCTTCGCCGCGCCGGCAGTGAAGCCGGCGGCGAAGGTCACTCCGCGTCCCGGCTTGGCGACTACGGCCACAGGGGAAGACCCTCGAGGCCCGCGCTCTCCGACAGGCCCAGCGCGACGTTCATGTTCTGCACCGCGGAGCCCGCCGCGCCCTTGACCAGGTTGTCGAGGACGCCGATGGCGATCAGCCGCCGGTTCGCCTCGTCGATCGTCGCGTGGACCAGGCACCAGTTGCTCCCGAGCGCCGCCTTCGTCGGCGGGAACGCAGGTGTCACGCGGACGAACGGCTCATTCGCGTAGGTGGTCGCGTACGCGTTCGCGACCTGGGCCGCGGTCACCCCGTCGCGCAGCGGCGCATAGCACGTGGCCATGAGGCCACGCGTCATGGGAACGATGTGCGGCGCGAACGTGAGGCGCATCGAGCCGGCGCCCAGGTCAGCGAGGCCCTGGGCGATCTCCGGCGTGTGGCGGTGCTTCGGGAGACCGTAGGCGCGGACGCTCTCGTCGATGGTCCCGAAGAGGAAAGCCTCGTCGACGGTGTGCCCGGCGCCGGAGACGCCCGTCTTGCCATCGACGATGACGTCCGGGCCGATGAGCCCGTGCAACGCAGCCGGTGCGAGCGCGAGAAGCGCGGCCGTCGGGTAGCACCCGGGGTTCGCGATCAGCTTCGCGCCGCGCAGGCGCTCGCGCGCGAACTCGGTGATCCCGTACACGGCCTTCGCGAGGAGCTCCGGAGAGGGATGGGTGTAGCCGTACCACGTCGCGTAGAGCGCGGGGTCACGGAGCCGGAAGTCGCTCCCGACGTCGATGACGCAGCGCCCGTCGGCCAGCCAGCCCGGAGCGAGCTTCGCCGCCTCGCCGGCGGGCAGCGTGGTGAAGATGACCTCGGCGTCGCCTACGTCGGAGCCGATCGCCAACGAGGACGGCGCATCGTGGAGGTTCGGGTGCGCGTCGCGCAGCGCGACGCCCTGCTTGCTGCGCGCCACCGCGGCGGTCAGCCGGACCTGAGGGTGGCGCAGGAGGATACGCGCGAGCTCGCCGCCCGCGTAGCCGGTCGCCCCGACGATCGCCGCCGTCACGCCCATCTCCAACATTATGCATGGTGGTGCATGATCATGCGACCCGCCGGCGCTTAGCATCGCCAACGTGCCCGAAGACGAGGTTTTCATGCGCAGGGCGCTGCGTCTGGCGGCCAAGGCCGCCGGCCGGACGAGCCCCAATCCGCTTCCATGCGCGTGCCGGCGAACCACATGGCGAGGCGGTCGCGCTCGCGAAGGCCGGCGAGCGCGCGCGCGGCGCGACCCTGTACCTCAACCTCGAGCCCTGCTCACATCAGGGGCGGACACCGCCATGCGTCGATGCGGTCATCGCCGCGGGCGTGAAACGCGTCGTCGCGGCGATGCGCGACCCCGATCCGCGGATCGACGGCAAGGGCTTCCGCGCGCTGCGCAACGCCGGCATCGAGGTCGAGACAGGTGTCCTCGAGGCCGAGGCGCGCCGCCTCAACGAAGGGTTCGTCTCGCGCGTCGAGCGCGCAAGGCCGTTCGTCCTCCTCAAGCTCGCGGTGACGCTCGATGGCCGAGCCGCTGTTCCGGGCCGCCGCTACCTGAGCGGCAGATCTGCCCTCAAGGAGGTCCACAAGCTGCGCGACCGGTCCGACGCCGTGATGGTCGGCGTCGGCACGGTCCTCGCTGACGACCCCGAGCTGACCGTGCGCGAGGTGCGCGGGCGCGATCCACTGCGCGTCATCCTCGACGCCGACGCGCGCACGCCTGCGACCGCGAAGCTCGTCCGGGCACAAGACCCGCAGCGCACCATCGTGTTCGTCGCACGCGACGCCGACCAGCGTCGCGTGAAGCGTCTGCGCGACGCGGGCGTCCTCGTCGCTACGCTCCCCCGCTCCGCGGACGGCCTCGATGCCGCGGCGGGCCTGCGCTGGCTCGCGGAGAACGGCGTGAACACGGTGCTGTCCGAGGGAGGACCGCACGTCGCCGCGTCGCTCCTGCGCGACAAGCTCGTCGACCGCCTCGCGCTCATCGTCTCGCCGCTCCTCGGCGGCGAGGGACATCTGGCCATCGACGGCGTATCGCCTCCGCTCGAGCTCGCATCGCTCAGGGCCCGCCGCGTGGGCACGGACGTGATCCTCGAGGCGGACTTCTAGACGTGTTCACCGGGATCGTCGAGGAGATCGGCATCGTCCGGCACGAGGCCAACGCATCCGGAGGCCGGCGGCTGGAGATCAGCGCGGCGAGGGTCCTGGAGCGTCTCTCTGTCGACGACTCGATCTCGGTGAGCGGCGCGTGCCTCACCGTCGTCGCGCGCGATGACCGCTCGTTCACCGTCGACGTGGTGCCCGAGACGATCTCGCGCACGACGCTCGGGCGGGTCACACGCGGCAGTCGCCTGAACCTCGAGCGCGCCGCGACGCCGCTGACGGCGCTCGGTGGCCACTTCGTGCAAGGCCACGTGGACGTGACGACGCAGCTGCTGGAGCGGCACGGCGATGGTGCGGGGGCACGGCTGCGATTCGCCCTGTCCCAGGAGATCGCGCGCTACGTCGTCGAGAAGGGCTTCATCGCCCTCGACGGCGTGAGCCTCACCATCGCCGCGGTCGCAAAACGGACCTTCGACGTCGCACTGATCCCCCACACCGCCGAACGGACCACCCTCGGCGCTCTTCGAGAGGGCGATGCCGTGAACGTCGAGGTCGATATCATCGGGAAGTACGTAGAACGCCTCCTCAAAGGTAAAGCCGATGGCCCCTAAGGCCCGTCCCACCCTCGTGGCGCCGCCGAAGGCGCCGTTCACCACGGTCGACGATGCGGTCGATCAGATCCACCGCGGGCGGATGGTCATCGTCATCGACGACGAGGACCGCGAGAACGAGGGCGACCTCGTCTTGGCCGCGGAGCTCTGCCGCCCCGAGGACGTCGCCTTCCTCCGCAAGCACGCGAGCGGTGTCATCTGCGTCCCCCTATCGACCGAGCGCGCGGATGCGCTCGACCTCCCGCCGATGGTCGCGCGGAACGAGGCGCGCCTCGGCACCGCATTCACCGTGAGCGTCGATGCGCGCGAAGGCATCACGACCGGCATCAGCGCTGCCGATCGCGCCCGCACCATCCGCGTGCTCGCGGATCCGGAGGCGCGGCCCGCCGATCTCGTGAAGCCCGGCCATGTCTTCCCGCTCCGATCGCGCGAGGGTGGCGTCCTCGTCCGAGCGGGGCAGACCGAGGCTGCGGTGGATCTCTGCGTCCTCGCCGGTCTTCAGCCGGTCGGCGTGATCTGCGAGATCACCAACCCCGACGGCTCGATGGCGCGAGTTCCAGAGCTCACGCGCTTCGCCCGCAAGAACGCGCTCAAGGTGATCACCGTCCGCGACCTCATCGCCTACCGCATGGCGCGCGAGAAGCTCGTCGAGCGTGTCGCCAGCGCGCGGTTCCCGACGCGCCATGGCGAGTTCACTATCCACGGGTACCGCGCCCGGTACGCCAACGTCCAGGCGGACCACGTCGCGCTCACCCTCGGCGACGTCGCGGATGGCCGACCGGTCCTCGTGCGGGTGCACTCCGAGTGCCTCGGTGGGGACGCTCTCGGTTCGCTGCGCTGCGATTGCGGCGAGCAGCTGGACGCGGCGCTGAAGCGCATCGCGGAAGAGGGCCGGGGTGCGCTCCTCTACCTGCGCCAGGAGGGCCGCGGCATCGGGCTCATGAACCACTTGCGCGCGTACGAGCTGCAGGACCAGGGGCTGGACACGGTCGAGGCGAACGAACGGCTCGGCTTCAAGGCGGACCAGCGCGAGTACGGGATCGGCGTCCAGATCCTGTTCGACCTGGGCGTCCGCAAGGTGCGGATCATCACGAACAACCCGGCGAAGGTGCGGGACATCGGCGCGCGGCCATTCTCCGCCGAGGGACAGCACTCCGTCGCGCTCTATGGCCTCGATGTCGTCGAGCGTGTGCCTCTCGAGGTTCCGGTCCGCCCCACCACCCGCGCGTACCTCGCCACGAAGCGCGCGAAGCTCGGCCACCTTCTCTCCGTCGTCCCCGAGACACCCCGCCGGAAGCGTTAGGACTGCCGAAGCATCCCGCGCGCGTCGATCCGGCGCGAGCGCGCGGAACGCGCGTCGCGGTGGTGAGCGCTCTGTGGAACGCCGAGATCACCGAGCGCCTCGCGGCCGGCGCCGTCGCGGCCGCGCGCGAGGCCGGCGCGGCGGTGGACTCCTTCACCGTCGCGGGATCGTTCGAGCTCCCGGCCGCGGTCGCAATGCTCTGCGACACCGGCCGCTACGACGCCGTCGTCCCCATCGGTTGCCTGATCCGCGGCGAGACGCCGCACTTCGACGTGCTCGCGCACGCGGTCGCGACCGGCCTCATGGCCATCTCGCTCTCGTACCCGATCGCGATCCCGTTCGGCGTGCTCACCTGCGACACGGTCGCGCAGGCGAAGGCCCGGGCCGGCGGGAAGCAGGGCAACAAGGGCGCCGAGGCGATGGCCGCCGCGCTGGCCCTGGTCGGCCTCCGTCAGGCCACGGAGTCGAG
>JACPOT010000041.1 GCA_016191385.1 Chloroflexota bacterium
TCTCGAGCGCGGCACCGCGGATCTCCGCGGCCGCGGTGCGATAGCGCGTCGCGAGGTCGTGCTGCCCGAAGGCGTCGGCGAACCGGCACGCCGCGTCCAGGCCCGCCCACACCGCGCCGGTCGTGAAGGCGTGGATGCCTCGCCTCTCCTCCCACAGGTCGACGCTCGCCGCGGGCAGCTTCGTCGTGGGCTCGCGGAAGGTCGTCATGAAGTCGGCCGCCGCGCGCACGAGCTTGCGGTAGAGCGGCCGGACGAACTCGAGGTCGCGCAGGCGCTGGTAGTGGAGCCACAGCGCCCACACCGGCAGCGCGGTCTCGTCCTCCTGGATGGGCAGGTCGAGGCGGCCCTCGGGGGTCGACCACGGCAGCCACGACGAGCCGACCGATCCGTCGGGGTTGTACTTGTGGTGGAGGTAGCCCTCGCGCGTGATGAGATCGCCGCACAGCGCGTAGAAGCGGCGCGGCAGCTCGACGTACCCGGCGAGATCCATCGCCGCGGCCGCCAGCGCGCCGTCGCGCGGCCACATGTACGAGTACGTGTCGCGGTTGAAGCGCAGCACGTCGGAGTCGTTGGCCGCGACGATCGCGCCGCGCTCGTCGGTCTGCGTGCGCAGGACGAGGCACGAGGTCTTGTAGTGGTGGCAGAGGTCGTCGGGCAGCACGGTCGAGACGCTCATCTCGTCCTTGTTGGCCCACAGGCGCCAGTAGTCCTCGGTGCGCTTGATGAACGACTGCGGCCCGCGGTCACGCACGAGCTGGTCGAGCGCGCGCACCTCGTCGTACGTCTGGCCGGCCGCGATCCAGAAGGTCGCAGTCGCGGTACCGAACGCCGGGACGCGCACGTCGATCTGCCCGACGGTGTCGATGGATCCCTGTGCGACGGGGTTGCGCGAGAGAACGCCGTCCTCCGCGTCGCGCCACGTCCCCACGCTCGTGCCCGTCTCCTTACGCCCGACCGCGAACGATCGCAGCCCGACGGCGCCGTCCCCGGCGCGCGCGTTCAGGAGGAACCAGCGCTTGGCCTTGTAATGGAGGAGGGCGCGCGAGCGCGGGTCGTAGTACGCGGAGTCGCCGATGTCGTTCCCATACAGGTGCGGGTCGAAGTGGTGGAAGAGCCGCACCTCGCGGTCGCGGCCGCTGGTGTCCTCGACCGTGACCTCCTTCAGATAGAGGTTGCGGTCGAAGTCGACGACGTCACGGCATGCCAGGCGGAGGCCGAGGTCCGCGCTGGCGAGGCGGACGTCGGTGACGAGGGTCTCGTGCCCGTAGCGCAGCTTGCGCTCCCAGCCGTCGTCCCCGGTCCAGTGGAAGCGCCCGTCGGCCCACACGCCGAAGCGGCAGGGGTGCCCCGCGGTCTGGTCCTCCATCCCCACGTAGGGGAAGTAGAGGTCGCGCAGCTGGTACTGCGCGTCGAAGGTGACGAGGAGGTTGCCGTTGCCGACTGGTATGTCGCGTGGCACGGTGAAAGGCTACTTCCCGTCGGCCGCCTTGTTATCAGTTTCCACCGGTGTAGCGGCTGGCGACCTCCACCAACCTCTCGGTGTCGAACGGCTTGCTCAGGTACGCCTGAACGGGAAGCTCGCGGGCCCAACGCGCGGCGTTCGACCCCGCTGTCATGACGACGATGGGCACGTCCATCTTCCACCTTCGAACTATTCGCACGAACGTCTGTCCGTCGAGGACCGGCATCTGCATGTCCAGCAGCACGACCGCGGGCAGTCGACGCTTCAGCTCGCGAAGGGCTTCAGCGCCGTTCGCAGCGGTGACCACACGAAACCCCTCATGCTCGAGCACACCGCGGATGACCTCGACGATGCCGGGCTCGTCGTCCACGACGAGCACTGCCCCAGGAGCGGCCGCGCGTATAGCGGGCAACAGGATCGTGGCGCTTCCGTCTTTCGCGACGCAAGCGCAAGCGCCGACGCCGAGCGCGGCCTCGCAGACCTCGGGCTGGCTCGTATGCATCACGACGACGGTGTCGCTCCGCTCGCGTCGCAGCCGCGCCACCAGGTCAAGCCCGCTCAGACCGGGCATGTCATTGTCGAGCACCAGCACGTCCGGGCGCAGATCGAGGACGAGGCGCAGCGCCTGCGCGCCGTCCTCCGCGACCCCAACGACCTCGACGTCCGTTTCAGCGTTCAGGAGATCACGCAAGCTCTCGCGGATCAACGCGTGGTCGTCGGCGACCACGGTGCGGATGACCACAGGTCGAGCCTTGCTCATCGGACCTCTATTGCTGGGCAGCATGACCAGTGCCGGGTGCTCCGAAGGGATGCGGATGGATACGGGTCTGGCACGCCGCGCTCTCGCTCGCCTGGACGGCCACCACCACGACGACGGCTAGGTCGCCCGGCGGGTCGTCCTGAGGAACCCCTGCGCGTTCGCCACCGCTGCGGCGTGGTCGCCCTTCTCGACCAGGTCCGGCCGCACCAGCGGTGCGCCGATGCCGTAGCCGGCGGCTCCGGCCTTCTCGTACGCGGGGATCTCGTCCAGCTCGATGTTGCCGGTCGGCACGAGCGGCAGGTCGATGGCGCGGCGCACGTTGGCGATGTACGACGGCCCGCCCAGGCTCTGGATGGGGAAGATCTTGATCCAGTCGGCGCCGAGCTCGGCGGCGCGCACGATCTCGGTCGGGGTCATTGTCCCGGGCATCGACATGGCGTCGCGGGCGCGGGCGGCCGCGATCATGTCGGGGACGAGGATCGGACTCACGAGGAACCGCGCGCCCGCGAGGAGCGCGTCCTCGGCCTGCCGGCCGGAGAGCACGGTCCCCGCGCCGATGACCGCGCCGCGCTCGGCGAGGCTGTCATCGCTCGCCAGGCGCTCGATGACCGCGAGCGCGTCCGGGACCGTGAGCGTGATCTCGATAAGGCGCACGCCGCTATCGGCGAGTACACGGGCGCAGCGATCCGCGAGCGCCGCGCTGCCGACGCGCACGACCGCGACGACGCGATCCTCGGAGAAGATGCGCACTAGGTCGCGACGTGTGATGAGGGGGCGCTGCGCGACTGCCATCGCGGCGATCCTAGCCCTAGCGCTCGATCAGGAAGACGCGCGCGGGAGAGCCGGTCCCATCCTGGAACTTGAGCGGTCCGCACACCAGCTCGTACCCGCCCGGCTCCACGTCGTGAAGGTCGAGCCCCTCGACGATCACGACGTTCGCGCGGAGCAGCGCGATGTGGACGGGATGGCCGATCTTCCCCGACCCGAAAGGCTCGATCGACAGGTAGTCGATCCCCACGAGTCTGACGCCCGCGCGCACCAGCCAGTGCGCGGCGGTCTCGTCGAGCGCGATGAAGTCCTTGTCGAACGGGGTCGCGGGATCGCGCCAGCGCTCGCTGTTGCGCGTCTTGAAGAGGACGCGCTCGGTGCCGCGCGCGAGACCGGCGCCGTCGAGCCACGTGCCGCTGATGTGGTCATCGCCGGTGAAGGCGACGACCTGACAGGGGCCGACGAGCGCGTCCACCGGAACGCGGTCGATACCGGGCGATCCGTCGATGAAGTGCACGGGCGGATCGACGTGCGTGCCGGTGTGATCCCCGAAGGTGACCAACGAGACGTTCGAGCTGTCGCCGCGCGCCATCCGCTTGAGCGGCGCGATGAGCGGCCCCGCTTCTCCCGGCCACGTGGGCATGTCCGCGCGGATCGTGAGCGAAACGTCGTGCACGCGCATCGGAGCGCGCCGAGCATACTGGCCGCGATGCCCCTGGAGCCGGGTGAGGTCGAGCGCATCTTCCGCTCTTCCGGTGCGTACCTCACAGGTCACTTCGAGCTCAGCTCGGGCCGCCACTCGCCGGCATACCTCGAGAAGTTCCAGGTGTTGCAGTGGCCCTGGCATACCGAGCGCCTGTGCGCCGAGATCCTCGAGCGCGTGCGCGACCGCGAGTTCGACACGGTGGCCGGACCGACGACGGGCGGGATCATCCTCGCGCACGAGGTCGGGCGGCAGAAGGGCACGCGGGCCGTCTACGCGGAGCGCGACGAGGGCACGAAGCGGATCTTCCGCCGCGGCTTCGAGCTGCGAGCGGGGGAGAGGGTCCTCGTCGTCGACGACATCATGTCGACGGGCGGATCCGTGGACGAGACCATCGTCGCCGTCCGCGCGGCGGGCGCGACCGTCGTCGGGGTCGCCGTGCTGGTGGACCGCTCCGGCGGCAGCGCGCGTCGGGGCGGCATCCCGTATGTTGCGCTCTGGGAGGTCGCCATCGACAGCTACGAGCCAGGCACATGCCCGCAATGCGCGGCCGGCCTGCCGCTGCGCAAGCCTGGCACGACGCCTGCGAAAGTGGCCTCGCGATGATCGACCTCATCCGTGGCATCCGCACCCTGGCGTGGGTCGCGCTCATCGGCGCGCTGTACCAGGAGCTGCGCAAGCCCCCGGCCGAGCGCACCTGGCACGGCCGCGTCGGGGGCGTGGTCCCGTACGACTTCCGCGTCCCGACGATCGAGCGCCTGCGGTCCGCCTACTGGGATCCGTCCAGCGACGTCGTCTTCACCGATCGCGTCTTCGGCGTGGGCTGGGCCATCAACATCCCGGTCTTCATCCGCAAGGTGAACGAGGCGGCGACGCAGTACGCCGAGTCGAGCCGCGAGATGCGCGAGCAGATCTCCCAGCGCGTCACCCGGGCCCGGTCGCGCGGCAACGGGAGCCCGCGAGAGGACTAGGCGCGGCCTATCCTGCCCGCGCGATGACCAAGATCGCCGTCACGCGGCCCGTTCCCGAGGAAGCGCTCGCGCTGCTACGGCCGCGCGCGGACGTCGTGGTCGCGCCGGGCGAGCCGCCCCTCCCGTCGCGCGAAGAAGTCCGCGCGTTCATCAAGGAGGCGGACATCGTGTACACACTGCCCGGAAGCCCCGTCGACGGCGACGCCATCCGCGGAGCGGCGAAGCTGCGGATGATCGCGACGCTCGGGACGGGCTACGACAACATCGACGTCGCGGCCGCGAAGGAGCGCGGCATCCCGGTGACCTTCGCGCCCGGGATCCTCGACGAGACCACCGCCGACGGCGCCTTCGGCTTGATGATCGCGGCGGCGCGGCGCTTCGGCGAGGCCGAGCGCTTCCTCCGCGGAGGCAAGTTCCGCGGCTGGACGCCGTTCATGTTCCTGGGCCAGGACGTCCATCACGCGACGCTCGGCATCGTCGGCATGGGCCGCATCGGCCGCCAGCTCGCGCGCCGCGCCAAAGGGTTCGAGATGCGCGTCGTCTACTTCGACGAGCGGCGCAACGAGCAGGCCGAGAAGGAGCTCGGGGTCACATACCTGCCGCTCGACGACCTGCTGGCGCAGTCGGACTTCGTTTCCCTGCACGTGCCGCTCATGCCGAGCACGCGCCATCTCATCGACGCGGCGGCGCTGCGGAAGATGAAGCGCACGGCGGTGCTCATCAACACGTCGCGCGGTCCGGTCGTGGATGAGCGCGCGCTCGCCGCGGCCCTTCGCGACAGGGTCATCGCCGCGGCCGGCCTCGACGTGTTCGAGAACGAGCCCACGGTCGAGCCGCTCCTTCTCGAGCTCGAGAACGCCCTGATCCTCCCGCACGTCATGTCGGCGTCGGGCGCGACGCGCACGCACATGGCCGTTCGCGCGGCCCAGAACATCCTCGCGTTCATGGACGGGAAGCCGCTCCTCGACCCGGTGCCCTAGTGCCGGCGAGGGTCCATCCGGATGTTCCGGGTGAGTCGTTAGTACTACGCAGGCTGGGCCGGCGGATCCACGACTTGCGGACCAAGCGAGGCCTGACGATGGCGCAGCTCGGGTCGGATCGGCGAGGGCGCGTCTACTTCGAGCGGCAATACATCTGGAAGATGGAGACGGGGCGCGTAGCGCCTTCGATAGCGGCACTGGCGCACTTCGCCCGGCGGCTCGACACGACGATCGCAGGGATCCTCAAGGGGGTCTAAAACGTTGGCTGTCAGACGATAGTCGGAGTCGGGATCACTATTTCTTACCTATATTGGTTTAGGTGCAAGGACCGCACGGAGGAGGGGAGTCACCGGTCCCCCGCCTGCTGATCGTCGAGGACCACCGCGCTGTCGCCGAGGGTCTCGCACTGGTGTTGCGGCGCGCCGGGGTCCACGTCCTTGGCATGGCGCTTACGGCCGCGCAGGCGCTGGAGATGGCGCGCACTCTCCGGCCGAACGTGGTCCTGATCGAACATCACGTTGCGCGCGACAGAAGCCTGAACGCGATCGCTGCGATAAAGGCGATCGACCTCGATATCCAGGTCATCATCCGCGTGGGTGGAACTCACCGCGAGGAGATCGTCGAAGCGATGGACGGGGGAGCCTCTGGTTACGTCCTGAAGACCGAGTCGGTGGACGCGGTCGTTGCCACGATCCGTCGGGCCGCCGCCGGCGAGCTCACGACGGCGCCACGAACCTCGCGATCTCGAGACAGCGCTTAGAGAGCCGGTGAGGCGTGACGCACGGGGATCGGCCCCGTATACGCCGGAAGTGTCAGTTCCCCCGCGCGATCGATCGACACCTTCAAGCCGTACAGCTCGCCGCGCCGCTTGAGGTCGGACAGCTCGCCGGGGTCGCCTAGGGCGCGCACCAATTGGTCGGCCGGGCCGAGGACGCTCACCACGAACGGCGGCGACATCAGTCGCCCGTTGATCTGGATCGTCGCACCCACGCACGCCGTCGCGGACGTGATCCGCTCGCCGTTGACCGCGATCCCCGACGCGCCGGCCTTCCACGCGGCGTTGAACACGTCGGTGATGTCCTGGCTGTGCACGATGGCGAGCTCGATGGAGCGCCGCGGCGCGCTCGCGGGGAGCCGGCCGTCGTCGAGCGTCACCGTGACCCCCGCGCCGGTCGTGGCCGTGAGACCGCTCTCGCCGCGCAGCTGGTCGATCTGGCGCTTCAGCGCGGCCGCGCGCTCGTCGATCGAGGCGTTCCGGCCGGTGACCTCGTCGAGCTTTCCTCGCAAGGTCACGACCTCGCTCCGCAGGCCGTCCTGCTCACGCTGCATCTGCGTCGCGGCGTCCGCGAGGTCGGTGCTGTAGCGCGAAGCGATGGGGGAGCGCGTCGCCTGCGTCTGCCACTGGATGCCGATCGCCAGGCCGAGCAGGATCGTCGGGAGCAGGAGAGCGAGCCCGCGCATCGGTCAGATCCTAGACTTCAGGCTCCTAGGGCCACGGGCGAGACGGCTTAGTTAGGAGACCGACCCTGACGCTCCCGGCCTCGGCGCGGTATGCCATTCGCCATGTCAGGTCTACCGCGGCAGCTGCGCTCTCGCTCCCCGCCGGCCCCGCGATCCGCTCTTTCGAGCGCGCGGGGCCGAGGGTCCTCGGCGCTCGAGCCGTGACACGCCTGCCTCGAGCATCGACTTGATGAACGTCTGGTAGGGGATGTCGGCTCGGGCGGCTTGGCGCTTCACGCGCTCCAACAGATCCTGTTGGACGCGGAGCGAGACTCCGACGGTCCTGGGGCGAGAGGAGAACAGGGCGTCAACATGCGCGTCGAACTCCTCGTCGGACATGTTCTCGAAAGGATCGATCCAGCGCCGTGTCGCGGTCACTCGTAATACCTCCTTGCGGCGCGCCGCCCTGCCTCACGTGCATGGACGGGAAAGCGACCCGAGGCGTGGTCCACCCATACCACCACCAGGAGCCTGCCTTTCAAAGTCCTGCCGACCACCGTGTAGTAGGTGACGTCGCGCCTGTTCTCCGCTGACTCGATGCGTTCCGGGTCCTTCAGCGCCTCCTCGACCTCGGACTTGGCGATCGCTCGCTCGGGATGGTCCCGCACGACGTGGCGGACGTTAGAGGCGTCCCACACGACGGGGCGGCTATCCATCCGGGCACTGAGTATAGACACCTTGCTTGATCTTGTGATGCGTGACGTCCATACGACGACTGTTCGCGCAAGGCGCCATCGGCCCCGTCGACTGTCAGAGCGATCAGCCGGTCCACCTTGTCGTGATGCTCACCGAGTAGATCGAGCAGGCTGGTAGGACGGCTTCGGTCCAAATAGTGTTCTCGTCGGGTTCACATGGTGATGACGACCTTCGCGCGCGCCTGGCCCGTCCCCACATAGCGGACCGCTTCGGCGGCCCGGTCGAACGGGAAGGTGCGGTCGATGGCGGGTCGCAGCTTCCCCTCTTCGACCAGCCCCCGCAGCACGAGCAGGTCGGAGAGGTCGTTCTTCGCGACGAAGAACTTGACGCGCTGCTTGAGGACCCGCGAGCGGACGAGTGCGCTGATGATCCGGGTGAAGATGGCGGCCCCGCCGCGCTTGTCGGCGCCGACCAGCACGAGGATCCCGCCGGGAGCGAGCACGCGTCGGAGATGAGAGAGCGACCGCACGGCAGCGACATCGAAGACGACGTCGTAACGCTCCGGCCGTCGCGCCACGTCGTCGCGGCCGTGCTCGAGGACGGCGTCGGGACCCAGCCCGCGGACGAGCTCGACGTTCCGGGGTCCCGTGACTGCGGTGACGTGTGCGCCGAGCGCCTTCGCGATCTGGACGGCGAAGGTGCCCACGCCGCCGCCGGCGCCGTACACGAGCACGCGCTGACCGGGCTTTAGCCCCGCGATGTCGCGCAGCCCCTGCAGCGCCGTGTAGCCGGCGACGCCCATGGACGCTGCCTCCTCGAACGTGAGGCTCGCGGGCTTCAGCGCGAGCCTGTCCTCGCGGGCGCTCGCGAACTCCGCGAACGTCCCCGGGGCGCTGCCGAAGACCTCGTCGCCTGGCTTGAACCGGGTCACGTCCTTGCCGACCGCTTCGACGGTCCCCGCCAGGTCGACGCCCCGCACCGGTGCCTGCTTCATGCGCATCACCGAGCCGACGATGTCCATCAGCCGACCGCCGTGGACGGTGTGCCAGTCGAGGGCGTTGACCGATGCCGCGTGGATGCGCACGAGCACGCGGCCGTCCAGAAGTTCCGGACGCGGCACGTCCATCACATGGAGGACGTCAGCGGAGCCGCGACCCTCTTGAACGATCGCCTTCATGGTCGGCTGAGCCGCGGCGTGGGCCTCGGCGGCGTTCTGGGCTGCCACCGTCGCTGACATGTCTTCCCTCTCCCCGGTGTCTCTTGTCATACGCTGTAAGGGAGAGTACCGTACTAAGTAAGGCTGTCAAGCCCCGTGAGGAGGAACGTGGCGAAGAGGTCCGTGGCGATCGCCGAGCAACGCGAGCCGCTCACCAAGGGCCGGGTCCTACGCACAGCCATCCGTCTCGCGGATGAGGGCGGGATCCAGTTGCTGACAATGCGGAAGCTCGCCGCGGAGCTGGGCATCGAGGCGATGTCGCTGTACCACTACGTCGCGAGCAAGGACGACCTTCTCGCCGGGATGCTCGAGATCGCCATGAACGAGATCGAGCCACCGCTGGCTGACGGCGAGTGGAAGGTGGCCATCCGCGCGACCGCCACGTCGTACTACGCCGCGCTCCGGCGCCATCGCTGGGCGCACGAGGTGATGTCCACACCGAGCCGGGTCTCCCTCGCGCAGGTCCGGTACATGGACGCGCTGCTCGCGCGGCTGCGCGCGGCGGGATTCTCGGCGCGGATGACCCACCACGCCTACCACGCGCTGGACAGCCACATCATCGGCACCGCGCTCTGGATGGCCGGCATCGCCGCCGCCATCCCCAAGGGCCGCCTTCCCGACGTTGCGCAGGCGGTCCTCCAGCGGGTCCCCGTTGCCGAATACCCGGCGTTCCACGAGCACGTCCAGGTGCACCTCACCAAGGCGGCGCAGGGTGATAAGAACCCATTCGAGTTCGGGCTCGACCTGATCCTCGATGGGCTGGATGAGCTGCGCGACGAAGCGCCGCCATCCACTCCGGTCCGCCGTCCGTATGCCGGTCGTGCGGACGCTCGTCCTCGCAAGCTCGCTCCTCGCCGCGTGCGCGCCCGCGCTCGCGCACACCGACCGGGTCAGGATGTTCGACGATCCCGCGAAGCCTGAGCGCGAGTGGGGGTACGACCCGGCTTCGATAGAGGTCTCTCTGGGGACCGTCGTCACGTTCACCAACGTCGGAAGCCAGTTCCACAGCGTCACCTCGGACGACCCCACCCGCGCCTTCGACGTCGGCGCCGACCCGGGCGAGAGCGTGACCGTCCGGTTCGACCGCGCCGGCACCTGGGCGTACCACTGCGGCATCCACCCGGAGATGAAGGGCGTCGTCCATGTCTGCGAGGGCGGCTGCCCCTGACCTCTCACGCGATCCTCATCCGCGGGACGCGGATCACGTCATCCTTCTGCGCATGCATCTGAGGACCCTGGCGCTCGCGCTCGTCGCGCTGTCCGTCGCGTGCGGCGGTGCCGGGCAGGCGTCACCCACCCCCGTCGCGACCCTCGACCCGACCGCGCCACCGACGGCCACGGCGACCGCGTCGCCTACGGCCGCGCCGGCGGCGGCGGGATCGGTGACGTTCACGCTGGCGACAGGATCGAAGGCGATCGTCCGCGTCAACGAGCAGCTCGCCGACCGCAACCTGCCCAGCGACGCGGTGCTCACGACGGAGAAGGTGACCGGGTCGTTCACGCTGCAGCCGAACGGCACCTTCACCGCGGACTCGAGGATCGTCGCGGACCTCACGGCGCTCTCGAGCGACAGCCGTCAGCGCGATGACTTCATCAAGCAGAGCACGCTCGAAACGCGTCGCTTCCCGGAGGCCGTCTTCTTCCCGAAGAGCGTCCAAGGACTCGCGCTTCCGCTCGCGGCCAGCGGCGACCTGAAGTTCCAGCTCGTCGGGCAGATGACCATCCACGGCGTGACGAAGGGCCTCACCTTCGACGTCCTCGCCACGCGGACCGCGGCCGGTCTCACCGCGACGGCCACGGTCGTGCCGAGCCTGACCTTCAGCGCGTTCGGGATGGAGCAGCCGCGCGTATTCAGCGTGCTGACGATCAAGGACGACATCCGGCTCGAGGTCCAGCTGGCCGCGAAGGAAGGCCCGCCCGCCTCAGCGCCCGCGGCTCCTTAGAGGCTCAGACCGTCTCCCTGAACAGGAAGCGGTACGAAAGGCCCGCGAGCGCGGCGCCGAGCAGCGGCCCGATCCAGTACACGGACCAGTTGTCGAAGAAGCCCGCAGCGACCGCCGGACCGAACCAGCGCGCGGGGTTCATGGCCGCGCCGGTCAGCGGCCCGCCGATGAGGATGTCGGCCGCGACGGTGAGGCCGATGCCGAAGCCCGCGATCTTCGGAGCGCTCGGCGAGACCGCGGTGCCGAAGACGGCCCACAGCAGGAAGATCGTGAGCACCCCTTCGATGAGGATCGCCGTGACCAGCGGAAGGCCGGTCGCGACCGTCGGGGTGCCAAGGTGCGTCGCGTCCACGGCGGCCGGGAACGGCTCGAACGCGAGGCGCAGGAAGATCCCCGCGACGAGCGCGCCGACGAGCTGCGCGCCCCAGTACGTGAGGATCCGCTCGCGGGGATGGCGTCCCGCGATCGCGACGCCAAGCGTCACCGCGGGGTTGAAGTGCCCGCCCGAGATGCTCCCGAAGGCTGAGACCGCTACCGCGAGCGCCAGCCCGTGGGCGAACGCGATGCCGAGGACGCCGATGGCGCCGCTGGTCATGGCGTTCGTCACGATCGCGCCCGCGCCGATGGAGAAGAACATGAAGGTGCCCGCCGCCTCCACGAGGAGGGCGCGGTCGTGCCTACTGAGGGCCATGGTCAGGGTCGGGCGCTGCACCGCGCGCATCGTAGGCAGCCGCTAGGCTCGGCGCGAATTGGCCGACATCCTCCCGTCCGAGGCCGTCAAGGCGCGCATCCTCAGCATCCGGCCCGCTCCCGCCGGCACGCCGATCGAGAGCGCCAACGTCGAGTGGATCGAGATCCGCGTCGAGCTCGACTCGGACCTCGCCAACTGGCGCGTGCTCCACCTGCGCGCGCTGTGGCGCGAGGACGTGACACGGCCAGTGGACACGGACGTCGTGTTCTCTTTCGGCTCGCCGCACTTCGCACGCGCGGGCGAGGTCTACCGGATCCACTCGGGTTCGCTCATCCGCGCCGCCACGCACCCGGTCGCCGACGACCTCGCGCCCGGCCGCAAGCACGTGTATGCGGCCGGACCGCTCTCCGGCGCGCGGCTGCGCCTTGGGAAGGGCGACTATGTCCGGCTGGTCGAGGCCTTCGGGGCGGTGATCGACGAGGTCGTGGTGTGGCCCGCGGAGGTCACGAAGGACGAAGCTCCGCCGCGCGAAGCGCGAGCCGCCGGATAGCGTCTTCGAGCACCGTCACGCCGATGCCGGGTCCCGTCGGCACGCGCATCGTCCCGTCCTTCTCTACCTCGAACGGCTCACCGATGATCTCCGTCGCGAAGTAGCGCTTCGACGCGGCGACGTCCCCAGGGAGGCTGAAGCCCTCGAGGGAGGCGAGATGCACGTTGTGCGCGCGGCCGATCCCCATTTCGAGCATCCCGCCGCACCACACCGGCACGCTCGCGGCCCGACAGGTGTCGTGGACCCGCACGGCTTCGGCGAGACCGCCGATGCGCCCCGCCTTGATGTTCACGATGCGCGCCGCGCCGAGCGCGATCGCCTTGCGCGCGTCATCCGCGTGATGGATCGACTCGTCGAGGCAGATCGGCGTGCGGATCCGCTTCTGCAGCGCGGCGTGGTCGACGATGTCGTCGTGCGCGAGGGGCTGCTCGATCATCATCGGCCGCGTCGCGTCGATGCGCTCGAAGACCGCCGCGTCCGCGAGCGCGTACGCGGAGTTCGCATCGAGCATGAAGCGCAGGTCGGGATACCGGGCGCGCACGGCCTCGGCGATGGCGACGTCCTGGCCGGGCTTGATCTTGAGCTTCACCCGCTGGTATCCGTCCTCGAGCTCCTCGTCGATCCGCGCGAGCAGCGCCTCCGTCGACGCCTGCAGCCCGATGGCGACGCCGCAGACGATGCGGTCGCGCGTGCTCCCGAGGAAGCGCGAGAGCGGCACGCCTTTGCGCTTGGCCGCGAGATCCCAGACTGCCATCTCGATGGCCGCCTTGGCCATGCGGTTCTCGCGGATCCATGCGACATGCGCGGTGACGTCGCGGGGGTGCGCGATATCGAGGGCGAGAAGGCGGGGAAGGATGACCTCCTCGAGCATCAGCCACACCGTTCCCGGTGTCTCGCCCGAGTACCAGGGCAGCTCGCTGGCGACGCTCTCGCCCCAGCCCACGGCGCCCTCGCTCTCGGTGCGAACGATGACGTGCGTTTCGTGCGTATCGACGTTGCCGCTGGTCTCGTAGGGCCGCTTGAGCGGGAGCCGCAGCAGGAACAGCTCGACGCGCTCCAGCCTCATGGGGACTCCGTCCCCATGAGGCCGCCAGCCCCTTGTCGCGGGGGCTCTGCCCCCGCACCCCCGGGTCGTTCGGACGGATCCACTGGCAGGGGCTGCTTCACCAGCAGGTACGCCCCGCGGTCGCCCGCGCCACGGAGGAACTCGACGGCCGCGTAGCCCGCGGCGAAGGCCGGCTCGAGCGTCTCGCGCACCGCCTCGCGCCACGCGCGCGCCAGCGCGACGTCGCGCGCCTTGATGGCCTGGATGTCGGCGGGAATGCCGACAAGGACGTGACTGTCGTCGCCGATCGCCTCGCATGCACCGGGGCGATCGCCGTCCGCACGCAGCAGCCAGCGGACCTCTTCGCGCTCGGCGTCCTCGAGCGACGCGACGTGATCGGCGCCGCGAAGCCGCTTGTCGGCGCGGTCCGTGGCGATACGCCACTCGACGTAAAGGCGGTCCGAGGGAAGTCCGGCGTTGAGCTTGTCGGGCATCGGCCCGTAGAAGTCGCGCTCGTACGTGCGCGCGAAGGCGCCGAGCTTCGCGAAATTGAACCGCGCGTTGCGGGCCTCGAGCGGGTCCATCGTCCAGGCGATCGTGTCGATGCCCTGGTCAAGGCAGTGGTCGCGCTGCGCCTCCTTGAGCGCGACCGCGAGGCCGGTGTGCCGGTGCGCCGCGCGCACGGCGAGCATGTGCGAGTGATGGCGGAAGTGGTAGTCGTAGATCCCGAGGAACCCGAAGACGAACCCGGCGGGGAGCGGGTCGCCGTCGACGTACCCGAGCGCCACGAACCCGCCGTTGTGAGCGACCGCCAAGAGCAGCTGCGGCGGGACGGTGACATCGCCGCTCCACACCTCTTCCTGGATGGGCACGGTGAGCGCGCATGCGCCGATGTCCCGAGCGACCTCGATGCGGTATGTCACGAGCGCGGTCGATGATGCGGGTTCGGGTACCATCCCGCCGACATGGCGACGCCGACCGTCGACTTCCTCCGTCACGTCCCCCTCTTCCAGGACCTCGACGAGCGCATCCTCAAGGAGATCGCGCAGGCCGCTGTCGAGCAGCGCTGGGAGAGGGGTCACGAGATCCTGCGCCAGGGCGACACCGGCGTGGGCCTCTTCATCATCCGCTCCGGCAAGGTCGAGATCATCCAGGAGCATGGCGGCACGCCCGAAAAGATGGCCGACCTCGGGCCCGGTGCGGTGTTCGGCGAGATGGCCCTGCTCGACGAGTTCCCCCGATCCGCGACGGTGCGCGCGGTCGAGCCCACCACGTGCCTCGCCATCACGCGCTGGCACTTCAAGGGGATCCTCGAGAGCCACCCCGAGATCGCGCTCAAGATGCTACCGGTCCTGACCAAGCGCATCCGCGCCGCCGAAGCGCACGCGCACGAGGCCGTGACCCACTAGCGACCTCGTTCGCCAGGATGGTCAGTACCATCCGCACGTGCCCCGAGCCGCGCCGAAGCCTTCTCCCAGAACGCCAGCCACGGTCACGCGCGCTTTCCTCTTCAGCGACCTCCGCGGCTATACGGAGTTCGTCGAGACGCACGGCGATGGCGCGGCGTCGGACCTACTGCGCGCCTATCGATCGTTGGTCCGTACCGAAGTCGAAAAGCAGAGCGGCGCTGAGGTGAAGACCGAAGGCGACTCCTTCTATGTGGTCTTCGAGTCGCCCAAGGCCGCTCTCGACTGCGCGGTGCGGATCCAGCGCGCGGCGGCGGAGCACGCCGGCCGTGATACGAAGGCACCGCTCAGCATCGGCATCGGACTCCACGCCGGCGAGACCGTGCCATATGACGATCAGTTCGTGGGCGGAGCGGTGAACGTCGCGGCGCGTCTCGCGTCGAAGGCCAAAGCGGGGGAGGTCGTCGCCAGCGACACGCTGCGCGGCCTCGTGCGGACCGCGGTCCGGTACGAGATGGCCGACCGCGGTCCGCTGAAGCTCAAGGGTGTCGCAGAGCGCATCCGCGCCTACGCGGTCGAGTGGCGCGAGGACGCGCCGTCCGTTGCAGGGACGGCGGTCCCGCCGATCGAGATGCCGCTGCTGTCCTCGACGCTGATCCCGACCGCGGGCAACGCGCCGGGGCAGATCGTGTGTCCCGTCGTCGTCGGCCGCGACGCGGAGCGCGCGCGCTTCGCCGAGCACCTCGAACTCGCGGCCGGCGGCCGCGGCCAGACCGTGATCGTGGCGGGCGAGGCCGGAGTGGGGAAGAGCGCGTTCGTCCGCGAGGCGCTCGCCGCCGCTGGTCTGCGCGGCTTCCGGATCCTCTATGGCGCTACTGTCGAGTCCGACCGGGGTCTGCCCTACGCGCCCTTCGTCGCTGCGGTGCGGTCGGGGTTCCGTGGGATCGCGCGCGACCGGCTCGGCCGAGTCCTCGGCCAGGCCGCGCCGGACCTCGCGCAGCTCTTCCCCGAGCTCGGCAAGGCGCAGCGCAGCGAGGCGGCTTCGACGGCTGAGCACCATCGACTCTCCGTCGCCTTCCTCGGCCTCTTCACGACCTTCGCGCGGGAGGCTCCGGTCCTGCTCGTCGTCGAGGATCTCCACTGGGCGGACGAGGCGAGCCTCGGCCTCTTCCACTACCTGACGCGCGAGCTGCGCGATGCGCGCGCGACGCTCCTGGGCACCTATCGCAGCGACGAGATGCACCGGCGCCATCCGCTCCTGAGGGTGATCGCCGCGATGCAGCGGGAGCGCATCGCCAGCGAGATCGCGCTCGACCGCCTCGACAAGGAACAGGTGCGCTCGCTCATCCTCGCGACGTTCGGCCGCAGCGACGCGAACATCCGCGTCAGCGACGAGTTCCGCGACGCGATCTACGCTCGCTCCGAGGGCAACCCGTTCTTCACCGAGGAGCTCCTCAAGTCGCTCGTCGAATCGGGAGACGTGTTCTACCGGCCCGAGACGGGCTGGGAGCGGAAGCCGATCGACCAGCTCCGCATCCCCGGATCCATCCGCGAGGCTGTACGCGAGCGCATCGACCGGCTCAGCGCGGATGCTCAGGCCACCGTCTCGGCCGCCGCCGTGATCGGGCTGCGGGCCCCGTTCGAGCTCCTGCGCGCGGTGCGCGGGATCACCGAGGCGGAGGCGGAGGCGCACCTGCGAGAGCTCATCGAGCAGCAGCTCGTCGTCGAGCTCGGCGGCGACGACGACGAGTACGGGTTCCGGCACGCCCTCACCAAGGAGGTCGTATACGACGACCTGCTCGTCCGCGAGCGAAAGCGCCTGCATCGCGAGGTGGCGGACGTGCTCGGCGGAGGACCGGAAGCCGAGCCCGCGCTTGTGGCTCATCACCTCATCGCCGCCGGCGAGCCGGCGGCGGCGGTCCCCCGCTTGCTCGAGGCTGCGGATCGGGCGCTGCAGGCCTACGCGCCGCGGGAGGCGGCGGCCCACTATGAGAAGGCGCTCGAGATCGGCTTCCCCGACGGCGACCTCGCGAGCGTGACGGAGCGGCTGGCCGAGGCCTACCACCTCTATGACTGGCCACTCTCCCGGAAGGCGGCGGAGGAGGCCGCCGGGCTTTACCGCGAGCGCGACGACAGGCGCGGGGAGTCGCGGATGCTGCGCCTCGCGAGCCGCACGATCTGGCAGCTCGGTGAGCCGGACCGCGCGCTGGAGGTCGCCAAGGCCGCGCTCGCGGTGCTCGACGGGATCGACGAGACCGTCGAGCACGGCCGCGCCATCGCCCACCTGGCCACCCACGAGATGCTCGCCCACCACGACGCGGAGGCCATCGCCTGGGCGGACCGCGCGATCGGGGTCGGCGAGCGATGCGCCGACGACTGGACGCTCGCCAACGCCCTCATCACCAAGGGGACCTCGGTCGGTCGGACCTCACGCGACGAGGGCCGCCCGATCATCCGCCGAGGGCTCGACCTCGCGATGGTGAAGGGCCTCGCCGAAGTGGCCCTGCGCGGGTTCAACAACCTGGTCATCATCTCGGACGCCCCGGAGAGCGACCGCCTCATCGACGAGGCCGCCGCCTACGGGGCGCGGCACGGGGTCCAGCACCCGATGATCCAGCACTTACGCGCCTGGACCGAGATGTTCCGCGGGAACTGGGACGGGGCGCTCGCGGCGGCCGCAGAGATCCCCGCAGGGACCACCTGGGCCAGGAGCGCTGCTGCCCTCGTAGGGATCATCGCCTGCGGACGGAAGGGACCCGACCGCGCCCTCGAGACGTACGAGCCCGTCGCGCGGGCTGCTGCGGACATGAAGGAAGCGCAGGCATTCGCTGGACCCGTCCTGCTCGCCGCCATGTGCTGCCTGCTGAAGGGCGACGACGAGGAGGCACGGCTCTGGATGGAGCGCTACCGGGAGCGCGCGGTCACTGACGAGGGGGTCGCGCGCATTCCGTCATATGGGCCCGGGTGGGTCGCCGCGTCGCTCGGCGCACGCTTCGGCCACGCGGACGTCATCGAGGCGATCGCGCGCGAGCGGCCGCGGGAGGGCGTCGAGGCCGCCATCCACGACGCGACGCTCGGGCTCGCGCGGGCGCTCGCAATGAGGGACCCACCCGCGTCCGCGGCGGCGCTCACCGCGCTCTACGACGCGTGGTCACAGGACGAAGTGGGCGCCTTACCGGAGCCGTTGCTCGTCATGGCGCGGATCCATGTGTCCCGCGGGTCGGCGCCGGAAGCGAGCTGGCTCGGCCCGCTCGGCCGCGCGAGGGCATTCGCGGAACGCGCTGGCGCGACCTGGGCGCTCGCCGAGCTGGGGCGGATCGAGGCCGCTATCGCCGAGCGCCGCTAGCCTCACAGCGATGCCCGGCATCGTCGAGTGCGTACCCAATGTCAGCGAAGGCCGGCGGGGCGAGGTCATCGACCGCATCGCCGACGCCGTGCGCGCGACCGACGGCGTGCGGCTCCTCGATCGCACCAGCGACGTCGATCACAACCGCTCGGTCATCACGTTCGCCGGGCCCGCTGATGCCGTGGAGGCCGCCGCCCACGCTCTCGTGGCTGCCGCGTTCGCCGAGATCGATATGCGCACGCACCGTGGCGAGCACCCGCGGCTCGGCGCCGTCGATGTCGTGCCGTTCGTCCCGCTCGCCGGGACCACGATGGACGAGTGCGTCGCCATCGCGCATCACTTCGGCCGCGCGGTCGCCGAGCGCCACGATGTGCCCGTCTACTTCTACGCGCGCGCGGCCACGCGACCCGAGCGCACCCGCCTCCCCGACATCCGCAAGCCGCAATACGAAGGGCTCGCCGCCGCGATGGCCTCCACGCACGCGCCGGACGCCGGGCCCTCGCGGATCCACCCGGCCCACGGCGCGATGGTCACCGGCGCCCGCCCGCCGCTCATCGCCTTCAACATCGAGCTCGACACGACCGACGTCGCGCTCGCGAAGCGCATCGCGAAGGAGATCCGCGAGTCGTCGGGCGGCCTCCCCGCGGTGCAGGCGCTCGGGTTCGGGCTCACGGACCCGCCGCGCGCGCAGGTGTCGATGAACCTCCTCGACACGTCGGTCACGTCGCTCGCGCGGGTGTGGCGCGAGGTGGAGGAGCGCGCGCGCGAGGCAGGGGTTCGGGTCCTCCGGGGCGAGCTCATCGGGCTCATGCCTCTTGACGCGTCGCTGCAGGTGACGGCGGACGCGCTGCGCCTCGAGGGCCTCGCGCGCGACCGGATCATCGAAGCGCACTTCCTGGAATGAAGGAGGCCGACCTCGTCCTCCGCCGCGCGCGGCTCCTCACCCTCGCGCCGCTGGGGGAGGAGCGCCCGCGCGTGGGCCCCGCCGCGGATGACGTGGGTGCCGTGGACGACGGCTGGGTCGCGGCGCGCGATGGCGCCATCGTGGCGACCGGGCACGGCTCCGCGTGGGAGCGGCTCGAGCTCGAGAAGGGCGCGGTGGTCGATGACGTCGCGGGGCGCGTGGTCATGCCCGGGTTCGTGGACCCGCACACGCACCTCTGCTACGCGGGCGAGCGGTGGGACGAGTTCGGCGCGCGCCGCAGCGCCGGCGACTACCTCGCGATCCTCGAGCGCGGTGGCGGCATCCACGCCACCGTGCGCGCCACGCGCGGCGCCAGCGACGACCAGCTTCTCGCGCTGATGCGCGGCCGTCTCGATCGCGCCGTCGCTGCCGGGACGACCACGATCGAGGTGAAGAGCGGCTACGGCCTCGAGCCTGAGGAGGAGCTGCGCCACCTGCGGCTCATCGCGCGCCTTCGCGCCGAGGCGCTCATCGACGTCTCCGCGACGTACCTCGCCGCGCACGCGCTGCCGAAGCGCTTCGCCGCCGACCGCGCGGGGTTCCTCAAGGCCGCGACGGCGGCGCTCGGGGAGGTCGCGCGCGAGCACCTGGCCGAGGCCGTCGACGCGTTCGTCGAGAAGGGCGTCTTCGACGGTGACGAGATCGCGCCGCTCATGCGCGAGGCCGCGTCGCTCGGCCTCGCGGTCACGCTGCACGCCGACCAGATGAACGACCTCGGCGGCGCCGCGCTCGCCGCGCGCCTCGAGGCGCGATCGGCGGATCACGTCGCGCGCGCGTCGGCCGACGGGCTGCGCGCCCTCGAGCGCAGCGGCACGGTGGCGGTGCTGCTGCCGGGGTCGTCGCTCTTCGTCGGCTACCCGCCGCCCGACGGCCGGCGCTTCGTGGCGCACCGCGTGCCCATCGCCATCGGCACCGACCACAACCCCGGCACCTCGCCGCTCGAGGGGATGCCCAGCGCCATCGCGCTCGCCGTCACGCTGTGCGGCCTCACGCCGCGAGAGGCCATCGTGGCGGCCACGATCAACGCAGCCCACGCGCTGCGGCGCGGGAAGCGCGCCGGCGCACTCGTCGAGGGACGCCGCGCGGACATGATCGTCCTCGACACGGACGACGAGCGCGAGCTGGCATACCGGCTCGGGTCGCGCCTGGTCGTGTCGGTCTACGCCAACGGGGCACGCGTCTCGCACACCGGATCCATCATTGAGTGATCAGAATGCCGCTCCGATGAAGGATCGCATCGCGGTGTACCCCGGCACGTTCGACCCGCCCACGAACGGGCACCTCGACATCGTCGAGCGCGCGTCGAAGCTGTTCGACCGCGTCGTCGTGGGCGTGGGGACGAATCTCGCGAAGAAGACGTTCTTCAGCGATGCCGACCGCATCACGATGATGCGCGAGGCCTGCGCGTCGCTCGCGAACGTCGAGGTGCGCGGGTTCGATACGCTCACGGTCGAGTTCGCGCAGAGCGCGGGCGCCCGCTTCATCATCCGCGGGATCCGCGCGCTCTCGGACTTCGAGTTCGAATTCGAGATGGCCAACATGAACCGGCGCCTCGGCCCCGACGTCGAGATGGTCTTCCTCATGACGTCGCCGGAGTACCTGTACCTCTCGGCGTCGCGCGTGAAGGAGATCGCCGCGTTCGGCGCGAAGGTCGATGACATGGTCCCGCCCAACGTGGCCAAGCGGCTGCGCGCCGATGGGAAGAAGCGCGGGCTCCGCACCGGAGCGACGGAGCCGACGGACTGACCGTGTCCATCCTGCTCGCGGTCGACGTCGGCAACACCAACACCGTGCTCGGCGCGTACCGCGCGAACGCGCTGGTGCGGACGTGGCGCGCGTCCACGCAGGTGGACCGCACCGAGGACGAGCTCGCGGTCATGATCCAGGGCCTGCTCGCGCGCGAGGAGCTCGGGCTCGACGACGTCGACGCGATGGTCGTGGGGAGCGTCGTCCCGCCGCTGACGCTCGCGCTCACGCGGCTCGCCGAGCGTCACCTCGAGGGCCGCGCCCTCGTCGTCGGCCCGGGGATCAAGACCGGCGTGCGACTGCGGGTCGACAACCCTTCCGAGGTCGGCGCCGATCGCATCGCCAACACGCTCGCGGCGCACCGCCGCTATGGCGGGCCGACGGTCGTGGTGGACTTCGGGACGTCCACGAACTTCGACGTTGTGAGCGCCGAAGGCGACTTCATGGGCGGATCGTTCGCTCCCGGGCTCGAGATCTCGGCGGAGTCGCTCTTCGGGCGCGCCTCGCGCCTCTTCCGCGTTCCGCTCACGCCGCCGAAGGAAGCCATCGGCCGCAACACCGCCGACTGCCTGCGGTCAGGCATCGTCTTCGGCTACGTCGGCCTCGTCGAAGGTCTCCTGGTGCGCATCGTCGCGGAGCTCGGCGGGAAGGCGCGGGTCATCGCCACGGGCGGCCTCGCGTCCACCATCGCGCCACTCACCAAGGCCATCGAGCGCGTGGACGACGACCTCACCCTCGAGGGGCTGCGCCTGCTGTGGGAGCTGAACGAGAAATGAGCCAGAGCGGGATCCTTCAGGGGAAGCTGGTGGTCCTCGGCGTGTCGGGGTCCATTGCCGCGTACAAGGCCGTCGAGCTCGCGCGCCGGCTCACGCAGGCGGGCGCTCAGGTGCAGGTGATCATGACCCGCTCGGCGACGGAGTTCGTGCAGCCGCTCACGTTCCAGGCCCTGACGTACCGGCCGGTCGAGATCGAGATGTTCAGCGGGATCGACGACCGCGCGGCGGGCCATGTCTCGATGGGCATCCACGCGGACTGCATCGTCATCGCGCCCGCGACCGCGCACGTGGTCGCGCGTCTCGCGCATGGCTTCGCGGACGACCTGCTCGCGACGACGGTCCTCGCCTCCAGTGCCCCGGTGATCGTCGCCCCGGCGATGGAGACGCACATGTGGCAGAACGCCGCGACGCAGGCCAACGTGGCGGCGCTGCGATCGCGCGGCGTGCGCGTCGTCGATCCCGAGGAGGGGGAGCTCGCCTCGGGGATGACCGGTCAGGGTCGCCTCGCTCCGACCGAGAAGATCGAAGAGGCCATCGTCGAGGCGCTGCGGACCCGGTCGCGGCTCCTCGCCGGCAAGCGGATCGTCGTCACCGCCGGTCCCACCCTCGAGCCCATCGATCCCGTCCGCGTGATCACGAATCGCTCCAGCGGGAAGATGGGCTACGCGGTCGCGCTCGCCGCGCGCGAGGCCGGCGCCGACGTGACCCTCGTGACCGGACCGACCGCGCTCGCGGCGCCGGCGGGGGTGCGCCTCGTCCCCATCGAGACGGTGGATGAGCTGCGCGACGCGGTGCTGGCGTCGCTGCCTGACGCCGACGCCCTGGTGATGGCCGCGGCGGTCTCCGATTGGCGGAGCGCCGAGCCGAGCGCGTCGAAGCTCAAGAAGAAGGATGCCGGCGACGAGATGACGCTGCGTATGGTGCGCGCCCCCGACGTGCTCGCGGCCGTCGCATCCGCCCGCGGCCCGCGCACGCTCGTCATCGGGTTCAAGGCCGAGACGGGCGACCCCGTGGCGGAGGCGAGCCGCATGCTGCGTGAGAAGCGTCTCGACCTCGTCGTCGCGAACGACGTCTCACGCGACGTGTTCGGCTCCGACAGCGACGAGGTCACCTTCGTGAGCGCCGACGGCGCCGAGCCGCTCCCGCGCATGACGAAGACCGAGGTCGCCCGCCGCCTGGTCGAGAAGATCGCGGCCCGGCTCTAGGCCTTCGGCAGAGCGTCGATCACGGCGCGCAGGTCGTCGCCCAGCCGCGCCGTGGCGGCGTCATCGAGGTCCCAGATCGCGAAATAGCGGCGGTCGGTATCCGCTTCGATCGCGTCGCGCGTCTTCTGCCCCTGCGGCGTGATGCGGATGCTGTCCCCGTCGCGCGCGAGGTCGCCCTTTTTCGCGAGCGCGTCGACGTTCCGCTCGACATCGGCGCGGTCCTGGCGTGGGGC
The DNA here is from genome assembly GCA_016191385.1 of Chloroflexota bacterium. Classification (GTDB taxonomy): domain Bacteria; phylum Chloroflexota; class Limnocylindria; order P2-11E; family P2-11E; genus JACPOT01. The sequence continues at coordinate 22,902 of JACPOT010000041.1, forward strand.
AAGCGCCTTCTCGAGCGCATCGATCGAGCCGACCGCCGGCAGCTTCGTGTGCGAGATGTCTCCCGGGCCAGCCCACACGAAGGAGAGCACCTCGAACGTCGGCCCGTCGTACCCCGCTGCCTGCCATGCGGCGATGTGGCAGTCGTCGCGGAACCCCCACAGGATCTGGGAGGCGCGCGTGAGCGTGATCGCGTCGGACGCGGGCTCGTCCGGACCAGGCGCCACGCGCTTCGCCTGAGCGGTGCGCACCGCGCTCGCGGGGACGCGCTCGGCGAGCGCCCATAGCGCTTTCGCAGCGCGCTTGGTGGGCTCGGCCGGGAACGGAAGTCCGCGGACGTGGTCCCGGATCCTGCGGCTCATGTCCGACGCGATCTCCAGTGCCCGCGGTGAGACGCGCCAGCCGTCGGCCGTGGCCGAGGCAAGGCCCGCGGCCACGATCTCGGTCCAGCCCTTCTCGAGGAGGGGACGCTTCACCGCGTACGGTGAGCGGAACACGTAGGTCGACCGCTTGACGACGTCGCCGTCGCGCAGGACGAGCACGTTGTTCACCTGGCCCAGGGCGTTCTCCGAGATGCCGAGCTCGGCCGCGCGCGCCTTGCTTTTGGGTCCGAAGGTCGCCAGCCGCCGGGTGAGGAACTCGGGGATCATGTCGACGACCTGCCGCTTCGTGAACGTGACGACCGCCACTTCCATCCTCCGCGCTCGGGATCGCGACGAGCCTAGTCTTCCGTTCGCATGCCGGTCCAATGGCTGACCTTCGACTGTTATGGGACGCTCATCGATTGGGAGCGCGGCATCACCGACGCGTTGCTGCCGCTGTTGCCACCGGGACTCGACCGGGTGAAGCTGGCCGAGCGCTACATCGAGGTCGAGGCGGAGGTCGAGAAGGGCGAGCACCTCCCGTATCGCGAGGTCCTCGACCGCGCCGGGCGCCGCCTATTAGAGGAGAAGGGCCGGCCGCTCGCGTCGGGCGCCACGTCACCGCTGCCGGCGTCGCTGCCGTCGTGGCCCGCGTTCCGCGAGGTCCCGGACGCGCTGCGGGAGCTGCGCCGGCGCGGGTACAAGATCGCGATCCTCTCGAACGTGGACCGCGACCTGCTCGCCGCGTCGATCCGGAATATCGGCGTGGAGCCCGACCTCGCCATCACCGCGGAGGACGTCAAGAGCTACAAGCCCGCGCGCGGCCACTGGCGCGAGTTCGAGAAGCGCACCGGAGCGAGCAAGGAGAACACGGTCCACGTCGCGGCCAGCCTCTACCACGACATCCGACCCACGACCTCATGGGGCTGGCGCAACGTGTGGATCGCGCGGCGCATCGAGCCGCTCCGCGGCGCGACGCCGACGCGGATCCTCCCCGACCTCATTGCTCTGCCCGCCACGATCGACGAGCTCGCGCGCATTTGAAGCTCCCGCGGATAGCGGAGCCGCTCCGGCACCGCGACTTCCGCCTCCTGTGGATCGGTCAGACAGTCACGCTCCTTGGCACGAGCATCTCGAACGTCGCGTTCCCGTTCCAGATCCTTCAGCTGGGCGGTTCTGCGGTCGAGCTCGGCACATTCATTTCCGTCTATGCGGTCTCCAGCGTCGTGTTCCTGCTCGTCGGCGGCGCAGTCGCCGATCGGCTCCCGCGCCGGACGCTGATCATCGTGACCGAGCTCGCGAGCGCCGCGATCATGGCGACCCTCGCCGTGCTTGGCTTCAGTGGCTCGATCCAGATCTGGCATCTGTATGTCGCGGTCGTGTACTTCGGCGCCGCGACCGCGTTCGCGGTCCCCGCACTCATGGCCCTCATCCCTGAGTTGATCCCCGAAGACATCCTCCTTCCCGGAAACGCACTACGAGGCCTCTCCCGTCATGCCGGTCGGGTCGCCGGTCCGGTGATCGGCGGGATCCTCGTCGGCCTGGCCAGCCCCGCAGCGGCGTTCGCGTTCGATGCCGCGACATTCGGGGCATCCGCGGTGGCTGTCGCGTTCACCCGCGCTCGCCCTCTTCCACCCCGCGCGCGAAGCTCGATGCTGGCCGACATCCGTGAGGGCCTCGGCTTCGTGTTCTCTGTCGAGTGGCTATGGGTCACGATCTTCGGCTTCGCCGCGATCAATGCCGCCTTCATCGGGGCTTCGGCGGTCGGGCTGCCTCTCCTCGTGACGACCGTGATGCTCGCTGGTCCAGCGACGTACGGCACGATCACAGCAGCGATCGGAGCCGGCGAGATCCTCGGCTCGATCGTGATCGGTCAGATCCGCATACGCCGGAGCGGGCTCGCGATGTACCTGTTCGCCGTGGCTGGCGGGATCGCGGTCGCGGTCTACGGTCTCGTGCCGACCCTGACGGGCGCGTTGGTCGCGAGCGTGGGTAGCGGGTTCGCCTTCGTCGCGTTCGGGGTCCTTTGGGAGAGCGCATTGCAGCGCCACGTTCCGCGCGCTCTCCTCGGCCGCGTCACGAGCGTGGACTGGTTCGGAGGAACGCTGCTCGCGCCGGTCGCCCCTCTCGGCGCGGCGCTGGTCGCCGAGTCATTCGGTCCCGCATCGCTGCTCGCGGGCGCTGGACTGGTGATGATGCTCCTCGCGGCGGCTGGTCTGGTCCTTCCGTCGATCCGCCGTCTCGAGTGATCTCAGGCGTCGGGGCGGGAAGGACGGTGAGACCTCATGCGCTTCGGCGCCGCGCCTTCGGCGGCGGGGCCAGCACGATCTTCAAGCCGTCACGGACCACCTGGGACATCGAGACTCCGCGCTCCTTCGCCTTTGCGCGGAGGCGCTCTTTCATTTCCCTGGTCAACGTGATGCTCTTCTTCTCGATAGCCGCAGATGCTATTGCACGGCGCCACCATCGCTCATAGCCTCCGCCGCTAATGACAAAGGACGACCGCCTCGAGCGCCTGCGCAGCGTGCCGCTCTTCGGCTCGTGCACCGAGAAGCAGCTCGAGTTCATCGCCAGCCGCGTCGAGGACGTGGATCTACCGGCGGGCAAGGTCCTCACCGAGGAGGGCAAGAGCGGCGGCGAGTTCTTCATCCTCCTGTCCGGCGAGGCAGAGGTACGCCGCGGCGGCAGGCTCCTCGACACCATGAAGGCGGGCGACTTCTTTGGCGAGATCGCGCTCCTCGACAACGGGCCGCGCACCGCGACGGTGACCGCGAAGACGGCCATCCGTTCCCTGGTCCTCTCGCCGCGGCAGTTCCAGGACGTCATCCACCAGGAGGCCGGGATCGCGGCAACGCTCCTGCATGTCGTCACCAAGCGGCTGCGCAACAACAGTGGCATGCCGAAGGACTAGCATCGGGCGAGACGCCGGGACCGGCTCCATGGTCGGCCTGGACGGAGGTGCCACGTGACCAGCGATGCCGCGTACGGCGGAGCACAAGTGCCTCAGCGCAAGCTCACCATCCCCGAGATCGTCGCGATGAAGCGCGAGGGGAAGAAGATCACGATGCTGACCGCCTACGACGTCGCGTTCGCGCGGCTCGTGGACGCATCCGGCGTCGACGTGATCCTCGTCGGTGACTCGCTGGGCATGGTCATGCTCGGCCACCCCACGACGGTCCCCGTGACGATGGACGACATGGTCCGCCACGCCGCCGCGGTGTCGCGCGGCTCCAGGCACGCGGTCCTCGTCGGCGACATGCCTTTCGGCTCGTACCAGACCAGCCGCGAGGACGCGCTGCGCAACGCCGCGCGCTTCCTCAAAGAGGCGGGGATGGACGCGGTGAAGCTCGAGGGCGGGCACGAGGTCGTCGAGACCACGCGCGCGCTCGTCGAGAACGGCATCGCGGTCATGGGTCACGTGGGTCTCACGCCGCAGCGCGTCGCGCAGTTCGGCGGGTTCAAGGTCCAGGCCAAGAGCGCCGAGGCGGCGCGTCGCCTCATCGATGACTGCGTCAGCCTCGAGCAGGCCGGATGCTTCTCGATCGTCATCGAGTCGGTGCCCGCACCGGTGGCGGCGCTCGCGACGGGGGCGATCGGGATCCCCACCATCGGCATCGGAGCGGGTCCGGACTGCGACGGCCAGGTGCTCGTGCTGCACGACGTCCTCGGCCTCTTCGGCGAGTTCAAGCCGAAGTTCGCCAAGCGCTACGCCGAGCTCGGCCCGATCGTCGTCGACGCCCTCCGGCGGTTCGACCGCGAGGTCCGCGAGGGGACGTTCCCCGACGCGGAGCACTCGTTCACGATGAAGGACGCCGAGCGCACCGAGCTGGAGCGCGATCTCGCGGAGCCGCGCCGCCCGAAGAAGGTCGTCTAGCCGCTAGCCTCGCTGCCGTGCGCGTCGCGATCCTGGGTATGGGCGCCATCGGTCACGTGATCGCGCGGGCGCTCGACGGGCGCGTCGATCTCGTCGCGGTGGACCGCACCCGCTCGCCGCTCCGCGACGGTGAGCCTGCTGTCGACGCGGCCATCGTGTGCGTCAAGGCGTACGGCACGAAGTGGGCGGCCGAGGTCGCGCAGCGCATCCTCGGGCGCGACGGCGTGATCACCACGGTGCAGAACGGCCTTGGGAACGTCGAGACGCTGGCCGCGGCAGTGGGAGAGCGCCGCGTCTCGGTCGGCGTGATCTACGTCGGCGCCGAGCTGGTCGAGGGGAAGCTCGAGGCGACGGGTGCCGGTCGTGTCGAGCTCGGCCGTCCGGATCTACCGGCGTCACGCGAACGGCTCGCCGACCTCGCCCAGGCCATGACCGCGGGCGGCATGACCGTGAGCGTCGTCGACGATCCGTGGCCCTCCGTCTGGGGCAAGCTCGTCGTGAACGCGGCGATGAATCCAACGACGGCGATCTTCGGGATCCGCAACTCCGAGCTGCTGGACCACCCTGCCGGGCGACCGCTCGCGGACGACCTGGCGCGCGAGACCGCGCGCGTCGCGACGGCGGCCGGAATTCCGATCGACGACGCGTCGGCCCCCGAGATGTGGCACAAGGTCGCGAGCTTCGTGAACCGTTCGTCGATGCTCCAAGACGTGCAGGCCGGACGGCCGACCGAGATCGACGCGATCAACGGCGCGGTCGCGCGCGAGGGTCAGCGGCTCGGCGTGCAGGCTCCCGTGAACGAGGCGATCACGCTGCTGGTGAAGGCGGTGACCGAGCGCTAGGCCCGGGCCTAGGCGGCGGCGGCGGCGGCGGCGGCGGCGGCGGGGAGCTCTTCCTCGACGAGCTTGCGTCGCAGCACCTTCCCGACGATCGTCTTCGGCAGCTCGTTCCGGAACGCGACCTCGACGGGGACCTTGAACGGCGCCAGGTCCTTGCGGCAGTGCTCGAGGAGCTCGGCCGCCGTCGCGGTCGCGCCAGGCTTCAGGACCACGAAGGCCTTCACGACCTCACCCTTCGAGGGGTGCGGGATCCCGACGGCCGCGGCCTCCTGGACCGCGGGGTGCGCGAAGAGCACTTCGTCGACCTCGCGCGGGTAGACCTTGAAGCCGGAGACGGAGATCATCTCCTTCTTGCGGTCGACGACGAAGAAGTAGCCGTCGTCGTCCATGCGGACGATGTCGCCCGTGCGCAGCCAGCCGTCTTGCAGCACCAGCGCGGTCTCGTCGGCGCGCTTCCAGTACCCGTCCATCAGGTTCGGACCGCGCACCAGGAGCTCCCCCGGCTGACCCGGTGCGACCTCGCGCGTGCCGGTCTCGATGTCGACGATCCTGCACTCCACGTCCGGCATGGGCAGCCCGACGGACCCGGGCTTGCGCTCGCCCGCGCGCGGGTTCGAGTGCGTGACCGGCGCAGCCTCGGAGAGGCCGTACCCCTCCATGACCTTGCCGTTGCCGGTGAGGTCTTCGAAGCGCTTCATCACCTCGACGGCGAGCGGCGCGGATCCGGAGAGGAACGACTCGATGCTGCTGAGGTCGCGCTTGGCCATCTCCTTCGAGCCGTTGAGAAGCACATAGATCCGCGGCGCCCCGGGGAAGAAGCGCGGTCGGTGGGTCTCGATGGCCGCGAAGATGTGCGGCAGCTCTGGCCGGGGAATGAGCACCATGGTCATGGCGCTCTTCACCGCGAGGCCCATCACGACCGTGAGCCCGTACACGTGGAAGAACGGCATGATCGCGAGGATCCGGTCGCGGCCCTCGCGGATGGTGGTGTGCCAGGCGCGGCACTGGTGCACGTTGGCGACGAGCGCGCGGTGCGAGAGCATGGCGCCCTTCGGGATCCCCGTCGTGCCGCCGGTGTACTGAAGGACGGCGAGATCGGTCGGCCAGACCTCGGGTCGCTCCGGCACCGCGTTCCCCTTCATGAGATCGGTCAGCCAGAGCGCGCGCTCGTCGCCGCGGATGTCGACGCGGTGGCCTTCCTTGCGCTCCTTCGCGATCGAGAACAGCGCGCGCAGAGCTCCCGGCATGTGCTCCTTGATGTTGGTGACGACGATGTGGCGGACCTCGGTGCCCATCGACGCCTCGGCGACCTGCGGGTACATACGCGAGAGGACCACGACGACCGTGGCGCCGGAGTCGGCGAGCTGGTTGCGCAGCTCGCGCACCGTGTAGAGGGGGTTCGTCGGGACGACGACGCCGCCGGCCTTGAGCGTCCCATAGAAGGAGTAGACGAACTGGGGGCAGTTGGGCAGGACGAGGGCGACGCGGTCGCCCTTCTCCACGCCGAGGCGCTGTAGGCCCGCGGCGAAGCGGTCGGCGAGGGCATTCATCTCTGAGTAGGTGATGGCCGTATCGATGCAGCGGCCGGCGAGCGCGCTGCCGAAGATCGTGGCCGGCGTATCGGGATGGCGGGCCGCGGTGTCCTCGAGCAGCCAGTGCAGAGGCACCCGGGGATACGTGAGGTGCCGGGGCACGCCCGGGTCGTAGCGCGCGGCGAAAGCGTCGGGCCCGATGGACGTGATCGTCCCGTGCTCGGAAGGGCCTAGGACTTGCAAGTCGGCTGTCATATCGACACTCGCTCGTCCGGTACGCTTGCAAGCACGATGCCGCGGGCCGTGATCCTGGGCGGCGCCCGCACGCCGTTCGTGAAAGCGGGCACTTCTTTCGCCGAGCTCGACGTCCTGGACCTGGCGCGCAGCGCCACCGCCGAGGCGCTGGCGCGCACGGAGGTCGACCCCCGCGACGTGGACGAGGTCGTCTTCGGGAACGTCGCCCGGCCGGTCGCCTACCACAACCTCGCCCGCGAAGTGGTGCTCTCCCTGTCCATGCCCGCGCGCATCCCCGCGTACACGGTCAGCCTGGCGTGCGCGTCGGCGTGCCTGGCCATCACCAGCGCCGCCGACCACGTGATGACCCGTAACGCCGAGGTCGTCGTCGCCGGCGGCAGCGAGTCCCTCACCAACGTCCCGCTCACGCTCACGCCGCGGCTCGCGCGCTCGCTGATCGCGGCGTCGCAGGCTAAGAGCCTTCCGGCCAAGGCGCGCAGCTTCGCGGAGGTGCGCGCGTCGGACATCGCGCCCGTCGCGCCCGGCATCCGCGAGACCTCGACGGGACTGACGATGGGCGAGTCGGCCGAGCGCATGGCCGCGATCAACGGGATCGAGCGCGAGGAGCAGGACGCCTGGGCGCTACGCAGCCACCAGCTCGCCGCCGCGGGCTGGGAGGACGGCCGCCTCGCGGCCGAGGTCGGTCCGGTCTACGTCGACTCCACCGCCGTCATCACCGACGGCCACATCCGCCGCGACTCCACGCGCGAGAAGCTCGCGACGCTCCCGCCGGTGTTCGACCGCGCGCACGGCACCATCACCGCTGGAAACGCGAGCCCGCTCACCGACGGCGCCGCCGCGGTCGTGATCGCGAGCGAGCAGCGCGCACGCCAGCTGGGCCTTGCGCCGCTTGCCGTCATCCGGTCTTACGCCTACGCCGCGGTCGATCCCGCCGATCAGCTGCTCATCGCGCCGGCATACGCGATCCCGCTGGCACTGCAGCGCGCCGGGCTCACGCTCGACGACATCGACGTGTTCGAGATGCACGAGGCTTTCGCCGCGCAGGTGCTGTCGACGATTCGCGTCATGGAGCAGAACGGCGCCGGCACCATCCCCCTTGCGAAGCTCAACGTCATGGGCGGGTCCATCGCGCTGGGGCACCCGTTCGGCGCGACCGGGGCGCGCCTGGTGCTGACGCTCGCGCACGAGATGAAGCGCCGCGGCGCGCGCTACGGCGTCGCCAGCGCCTGCGCGGCGGGCGGCAACGGCGCCGCGATCGTGCTGGAGAGCATCGCGGCGTGATCGCGGAGAGGGCCGCGCCGACCTCCCCAGCGGAGACGCCATCCGCACGGTTCGTCCCCGCGGATGGCACGGGGATCGCCCGCATCGTCATCGACCGGCCCGACGACGCCGTCAACTCCGTCGACGTCCGCCTCCTCGACGACCTCATGCACGCGATCGCGGCGGCGCGATCGGCCAGGCCACGCGGCCTGGTGATCGCGAGCGGGAAGGCGGACCAGTTCATGGCCGGGGCCGACCTCTCGCTGCTGCGCGGCGCGTCGCAACAGGACGCGGAGCGCGCCAGCCGGCGGATGCAGGAGGTCCTCGAGGAGCTGGCGGCCCTGCCGTTCACGACGGTCGCGGCCATCAACGGCCCGGCGCTGGGCGGCGGGTTCGAGCTCGCCCTCGCGTGCGACCGCCGCGTCATGGCCGACACGCCGAACGCGCGCGTCGGCCTCACCGAGGTGCGCCTGGGACTCATCCCCGCCGCCGGCGGGACGCAGCGGCTGGTGCGCCTCATCGGCCTGCCGCGCGCGCTCGACCTCATCCTCGGCGCCAGGCAGCTCACGCCCAAGCGCGCGCTCCGTGCGGGCGTCGTCGACGAGGTGGTCCATCCCGCGGTGCTGCTGCGCGCGACGGGTGAGGTCGCGCTCACGGGCGGCAAGGCCAGCGCGCGCGGCGGCCGCACCGCGATCGAGCGCGCGATCACCTGGCTCGCTCCGCTGCGCGCCGTCGCGCTCTCGCAGGCGCGGAAGCGAACGCTCGCGGAGACCAGGGGCTTCTACCCCGCGCCGCTGCGCGCGATCGACGCCGTCGCCGCGGGTCTCTCTCGCGGGATGGCCGCGGGGCTCGAGGAGGAGTCGCGCGCCTTCGGCGAGCTCGCCACCAGCCAGACCGGGCGCAACCTCACCTCGCTGCTGGTGCGCACGCTGCGTCAGCGGCGCGCCGCGTTCGAGGGTCTCGGCGCGGCGCGGCCGGTGGGGAGGGTCGGCGTCGTCGGCCTCGGCTTCATGGGATCGGGCATCGCGCAGTCCGCGGCCGTCGCCGGGATGACGGTCCGCGCGCGCGATCGCGATGCCGCCGCCGTGGCGAAGGGCATCTCGTCCATCCGGAAGCTCACGACCGAAGCCGCGCGCAAGGGGGCCATCGAGAGGCGCGAGGCGACGCGGGTCACCGGCCGCGTGAGCGGCGGCCCGGACCTCGCGGGGTTCCGGCACGCCGACCTGGTCATCGAGGCCGTGTTCGAGGAGATCGGCGCCAAGCGCGCGGTCATCTCGGAGCTCGAGGCGGTGCTCCGCGCCGACGCGGTGATCGCTTCCAACACGTCGGCGCTGCCGATCGGCGAGATCGCGCGCGGCGCGAGGCATCCAGAGCGGATCGTGGGCATGCACTTCTTCTCGCCGGTCCACAAGATGCCGCTCATCGAGGTCGTGCGACCCGCGGGCGCCGATCCCGACGCGGTCGCCACGGCCGTCGCGACGGCCGTGGCGTTCGGCAAGACGCCGATCGTCGTCGGCGACGGGCCCGGCTTCTACACGACGCGCGTGCTGTCGACGATGATCGCCGACGCCTTCGCGCTCGTGGGTGAGGGGGTCGCCATCGAGGCCATCGACCGGGCGATGACGGAGTTCGGCTGGCCCGTCGGTCCGCTGCAGCTCGTCGACGAGGTCGGGCTCGAGGTCGCCGCGCACGCGGGCGAGACCATCGCGAAGGCGCGGCGGATGGACGGTCCGGGCATCGTCGCGTCACTCGCCGACGAGGGCTTCCGGGGGAAGGCGCGCGGTGGCGGCTTCTATCTCTACGAAGGCCGGAAGAGGACGGCGAACCCGCGCGTCTACGCCATCCTGGGCGTCACGCCTCGCGCGACGACGGGCGGGATCGCGGGACGCCTGACGACGACCTTCGTGCGCGAGGCGCAGCGCTGCCTGGAGGAAGGGATCCTCCGCTCCGCGGACGAGGGTGACCTCGGTGCCGTCCTGGGCCTCGGCTTCCCGCCGTTCCTGGGCGGGCCGTTCACGTACGCTCGCGAGCGGGGCATCTCGTGAGCACCAACTTCTTCACCGACAACGAGGACCTGGTCGAGACCTTCGACCGCGCCATCCCGTGGACCCGGGTCGTTCACGCGGTCGCCGGTCCCGAGGCGGACGTCGCGGAGACCGTTTCGACATGGCGCGAGATCCTCGACCTCGCGGGTCGCTACATCGCGAGCGAGATCGCGCCGCGCGCGGCGAAGGTCGACGAGATCGGCGTCATCCGCGACGGCGGGGTACGGATGAACGAGCCCATGACGCTGGGGCTCACGGGTCTCGCGGAGCTCGGGCTCGCCTCGCCGTCCGTGCCCGAGAAGTGGGGCGGCGCCGGCCTGCCCTTCAGCGTGACCATGATCCTGGCGGAGATGCTCGCGCGAGCGGACCTCTCGCTCCAGGTGCAGCACGGCATCGGCTGGAACTCACCCGCGGCGCTCTTCCTCCGCTATGGCAGCGAGGGTGAGAAGGACCGCTACCTCCCGCGCCTCGCGAAGGGCGAGATCATGGGCGCCGTCGCGATGACGGAGCCGCAGGCCGGCTCGGACGTCGGGCGCCTGGCGACGACGGCGACGCCGCGCGGCGACGGCACCTACGTCCTGCGCGGCCGCAAGCAGTTCATCTCTGCGGGGCAGGGGGAGTTCGTCATCGTCCTCGCGCGCGCTCCGGGCACCACGGGCCTCGACGGTCTCGGGCTCTTCCTCGCGGACCGCGAGAAGAGCGACAACTACGTGACCGAGCGCGCGGAGCACAAGTTCGTCATCCGCGGATCGCCCACGTGCGCCCTCGTCTTCGAGAACACGGTCGCGACGAGCCTGGGCGAGCCCGGCGACGGCTGGAAGCGGATCCTCACGTTCATGAACGAGTCGCGTCTCGGCGTGGGGATCCAGGGCATCGGCGTCGCTCAGGCGGCGTACGCGAAGGCGATGGAGTACGCCGCGCAGCGCGTGCAGCTCGGTCATCCCATCCGCGAGCACCCGATGGTCGCGGAGATGCTGCTCGACATGCGCACGACCGTCGCCGGGGCGCGCGCGCTCGCCTACGAGGCCATCGCGCTCCAGGACCTGGTCATGTTCGCGAACGACGAAGGCGCGGCGAAGCGGCTGCGCGAGCTCACTCCGCTCGTGAAGTGGTACGGGACCGAAGGCGCCGTGCGCGTCGCGCGCATGGCGCTGCAGATCCACGGCGGGAACGGCGTCGTCGACGAGTACGACGTGGGTCGCTACATGCGCGACGCGCTCATCACTCCGATCTACGAAGGCACCTCGCAGATCCAGTCGCTGATGGCGGTGAAGGACCTCCTGAAGGTCGTGCTGCGGAAGCCCGCGATGCTGGTCCGCGGCGGCCCCACCGCCTGGCTCGCCCGTGCGCGCTTCGAGGGGCGCCTCGGTCGCGACTTTGCCACGGCTCGAGGCAGCGTCATGGGCGCGCTGCGCTCGCTCATCGCGCGGCTCGTGCGCCGCACGGGCCTGGGCCTGCTGCGCGGCGCGGAGCTGTCGGAGGAGGATCTCGGCCCGGTCCTCCTGCACGCGGAGCGGATCACCGAAGCGCTCGCGCACCTGCACGTCGCGCGGGCGCTCGGCGAGCGCGCGATCCTCGTGCCTGCCCGTCTACCCGTCGCGGAGCGCGCCGCGCGAACGGCGCGCCTCGTCGCGGAGCGGAACAGGCGAGCCATCGCGCTGGACGACGGCTCCGTGCTCGCGCAGGTCGCGGAGTGGCGCGGTGAGGGTCAGAGCCTCCGGGTGAGCGCGAGCAGCACGACGACCACCGAGAGCGCGGCGAGCCCCACGCCCGTCCAGGAGAACGCCGCGGCGATCCCGATCTCCGTCGCGATGGCGCCGAGCACGGGGGCGGCGAGCCCGCCGATCTCCGCGGACAGCAGGTAGTACGTCCCGAGCACGGTCGAGCGCCGCTCGGCGGGCGCGTTCTCGGAGACGAGCACCTCGGTCACGGTGAGGCGCATCGATGTCGCGACGCCGACGACGAAGAGCGGGATCCACACCAGGGGCGTGGGCGTCAGGGTGAACAGCCAGATGGCCGGTCCGAGGACCGCGAGGCCGATGGCGATCACCGCGCGGCGGCCGATGCGATCCGAGAGCCAGCCGCCGAACGGCGCGCCGACGAGGCCCGCCGCCTGCGGCAGCGCGAACAGCGCGGCCGCCGCGGCGATGTCGAGCCCGCGCGAGTCCACGAGGTAGATGGAGAGGAACGCGAGGAACGCGGCGAACCCGACCTGGAAGACGATCGAGAGCCCGACGACGCTCCCGACGCGGCGCGCCACCGCGACGAGCTCCCGCAGCGCCGCCAGACGGCTGCGGCGCTGCGGCGCCACGTGGCCTTTCGGGGCGAGCAGCCACAGCGCGACGCCCGAGACGATGGGCGCGATGGCGAAGGCGAGGTACGGCGCGCGCCAGGTGCCCATCGTCAGCGCGAACCAGCCCGCCACCAGCGGTGCCGCGAAGAACGAAAGGTGTCCACCGGTCGTGTGCAAGCCCAGCGCGCCCCCGCGCACGCGTTCGGGAAAAGCACGCGTGAGCAGCGAGACCGCCGGGGCGTGATAGGTGCCCGAGACGATCCCCATGGCGATGAGGAAGACGAGCAGCTGCCAGTACGCGCCGGAGAGCGCGAGCGCGATGCTCGTGATGCCGATGCCCACCAGGCCCGCGGCGAGCACCGCCCGCGGGCCGACGCGGTCGGCGAGCACGCCCAGCGGCGCGTTCGCGAGTCCGACGCTGAGGCTGTACGCCGACGTGGCGAAGCCGGACTGCGTGTACGAGAGCGCGAACGTGTCACGGATCAGCGGCAGCAGCGGGTTGAGCAGCGAGTTCGCCACGTGGTGCGAGAAGTGGGCGGTCGCGAAGCCGAGGATCGTCGCGCGGCCCTTGCCGCTGCGGATGGCCAGAGTCTCCGGCGCGATCTTCGCCCCGGCGGCCTCGCCGGGGGTCGTGTCCTCCACGCTCAGAGCTCCGCGAGCTCGTCCAGGGTCATGCCGAGCAGCACGTTGTCGAGGAGGCGCGCGTTGCCGACGCGGCACGCGAGCGAGATCACTGCTCGCTCCGCGCGGCCCGCGACCTCGCGCAGCGTCACGGGGTCGGCGACCGAGACGTACTCGAGCGACCCCGCCTGATGTGCGACCGCCTCCACCGTCCGGCGCAAGGCCGTCGCATCTCGCTCCCCCTGGACCCAGGCCTTGGCCGCGGCCAGCAGCCCGCCCGAGAGCGCGAGCGCCCTGGCCCGCTCGTCGGCGCCGAGGTACGCGTTGCGCGACGAGAGCGCGAGGCCGTCGGCCGCGCGCACGATGGGGCAGGGGACCACGCGCACGTCCAGCGCGAGCGACCGCACCATCGTCTGGAGGACGCGCAGCTGCTGGAAGTCCTTCTGCCCGAAGTACGCGCGCGTGGGCCGCACCATCCCGAAGAGCTTCGCGACGATCGTGCACACGCCGGCGAAGTGACCCGGCCGCGCGGCCCCCTCGAGTCGCGAGGCGATGTCGCCAGGCACGACGCGCATGTCGTCGCCGGGCGGGTACATCTCTGCCACCGACGGCAGGAAGACGGAGTGGCAGCCCGCGCGCTCGAGCAGCGCCAGGTCGCGCTCTTCATCGCGCGGATACGCGCGGTAATCCTCGTTCGGCCCGAACTGCGCCGGGTTCACGAAGATCGATGCGATGGCGCCCTCGTTGTCACGCACAGCACGCTCGACGAGCGCGAGGTGACCGTCGTGGAGCGCGCCCATCGTGGGAACGAAGCCCACGTCGCCGGCCGGACCGCGCCACTCGCGCAGCTCCGCGACGCTGCGGATGCGCTGGATCGCGACGGAGCTAGAGGCCGACAAAGAAGATCGAGCGAGGATCCGGCTTTGCCGGGCCGAGCAAGTCCATAAGAGCGGAGCGACTATCCGCGGCCCGAAGGGCCGTCGGATATTGAGCGGCTGCGACGGTACGCGGGGACGGTCGCCATAGGCGGACGCTCGACGGACACGATGTCGTGCAGCTCGAGCCGGAGGCGTCCGTTGCGCGGACGGATGAGCTTCATCGTGGAGTTGGCATCCTCCCACAGCCGCTCACCTCGCGCCTCACCGATCCGGCGCAGAGCGACCTGCAGGATCTCGAACGACTGCTTCGAGAGCGCATAGAGATCCTGGTTGCGGTGGATGCGCGTCTTCATGTCGACCTGAGCGATCGCGTTGAGGCCGGCGCGCTGCAGCGTGTCGATGAGCAGCCCCGTCTCCACCCCGTAGGTCGTGAAGAACGGCAGCTGCTCGAGGAGCGATCGCCGTCCGCCCTGTTCTCCCGACAGCGGCTGCACGATCCCCGACAGCTCGGGGAAGAAGAGGTTGATCAGTGGCCGCGCGGTGAGCTCGGTGACGCGCCCGCCGCCGGTGGCTTGCACCTCGCCCCCAACGCGCAGCGGGCGCTGGTAGAAGGCCTTCACGAACTGGATCTCCGGGCGCAGGAGCAGCGGACCGATGATCCCGTAGACGAACTTCGAGCTGAAGCTCGTGACGTCGGTGTCCACCCAGACGATCAGGTCGCCGCTGAGCACGTGCAGGCTCTTCCACAGCGCCTCGCCCTTCCCCGGGTACGCGCCCAGCTCGGGAAGGATCCGCTGATGCACGTGTACTGGGACGCCTTCGGCCTTCGCGATCTCGCGCGTGCGGTCGGTGCTGTTCGAGTCGATGACGACGAGCTCGTCCACGAGCGGATGGCGCTGCATCAGCTGCTTGCGGATCCCCCGGATGACGTCGGCGATGGTGTCGGCTTCGTTGAGAGCGGGGAGCCCGACCGAGATCCGGAGGCCCTGCCGCTGCTTCTCCTCCACCAGCCGTCCGATGTCCGCGAACTCGGCGCTCGAGAAGGTGTTCTCCGCGAACCAGCGGTCCACGATCTCGCCGATGGCGCGGCTGCGCTCGCCGCGCTCGGCAGGCAGCGGCGTGCGCGGCAGGAACACGCTCGACGCGACGGCGGTCCGGGTGCGGACAAGGATCGCGGGCTTGCCCGCCGCGAAGATCGCGCGGCCGACCGGGCCGAGCTGGTCCGTCGCGCCCGCCAGCGCGGTCGCCCCGAAGACGATCGCGTCGCTGCTCTGGAGCTCGGTGGCGATGATCGCGGCGGGGTCGCCGACGCGGGCGACAAGCTCCTCGACGCGCTCGTCGTAGGCGAGCTCGCCGACGAGCTGATGGAACGAGACGGGTCGTCGCTTCTCGGAGACGTGCAGCAGGGTGAGGCCGGCATCGCCGGCGCGGGCGAAGGCCGCCGCGATCGCGACCGCGAGCCGCGCGTAGCGGCCGCCGCGGACGGGGACGAGCACGTGACGCGCCTGACCGAACGCGCCGCGCACCAGGGCGACGTCGCAGGGGGGCTGCGCCAATGCCTCATCGATGGTCGTGCCGAGCACGCCGTCCTCGTCGAGCCCTGCCAGGAGCAGGTCCGGCGACTCGCGCTGCACGGCGTCGGCGATGCCGTCCCACTCGCGCCGCGCCACCGTGACGACGGACCGCGGTGGCCGTGCGGCTCCGAGCGTCAGCGCCAGCGCATCGAGCTGGCCGCGCCGGGCGCGCACGCGCGGCTGCTCTGCCGCGAGCGAGCCCTCGGCGCCGACGGCGAGCGCCGTCGCGAGGATCAGCTCATCGGGACCGGCGACGGCGAGCGCGAGCTCCGCGAGCGCGCGGTCGCGCGTGAGGTCGGAGAGCGCGACGAGGACCTTCATCGCCGCCGTCCGAGCACGAGCGGGACCACTTGGTCGCGGAGGATCCGCGGCCAGGCGTGCTCCTTCGCGCGGCGGCGGAGCCTGGCGACGGGGTCGCTGCCGAGTCGACGTTCGATAGCGCGCGCGATCGCGGCGCCGTCGGCCGCCGGATCGACGTACGTCGCGCTCGGACCCGCGAGCGCGCGCAGCGTCGGGATGCCGCTGCAGATGACCGGCACGCCATGCGCGCCGGCCTCGAGCACCGGGATGCCGAAGCCCTCCCCCTCGCTCGGCAGCACGACGGCATCCGCGAGCGCGTAGAGGTCGGCCATGACGCGGTCGCTCGGGCGCACGCCCAGCGCGTGCAGCAGGTGGACCCCGGGGACGCGTGCCGCGCGGCGCGCGAGGTCATCGGCATATGCGCGGTTCGCGACGTTGTGCGGTCCGGGCGATCCGGTGATGACGAGCGCGGGGGCGTGGCCGCGCCGGCGGAGCTCGCGCATGGCGTCGATGGCGACCTCGACGCGCTTGCGGCGCGTCAACCGCGCCGGCAGCAGCAGCAGTGGGTCGGCGTCCAGTAGACCCAGGCGCTCCGCGAGCCGCCCGCCCGCGGGCGAGAGGCCGAGGCGGAGGGTGAGATCGATCCCGTTGGGCACGACGGCGATCCTGCGGCGCGGGATGCGCGCGAGGCGCGCGAGCTGGCGCGCGCGCTCGTCCGAGACGGCGACGTATCGCACGCCGGGGAGCGCGCGGGCGATGAGGTCCCACGGAAGACCGCGATGCCGCTCGCGCGCGTATCGCGCGTCCAGCCACGCCAGATCGTGTGTCCACGCGATGACGGGGGTGCGGCCCTCGGCCGCGAGGAGGGCCATCGCCGCCGTGAGCGCCAAGGACTTGTGCATGGTCATCACGTTGTGGACCACCGCGACGTCCGCGCGCGCGAACAGGGGAAGGAGCTTGTTGACGAGCCGCGCGACGAGCCGCGCGTGCGCAGGGGTGACGTCGCCGCGCGCGAGGGCGCGCAAGTCGCGCAGCACCGCGGGATGAGTGGAGGAGACCAACGGGATCCGCGCGAGCGTCACGCCCCGCGGCACGGCCCGCCCGCGGCCGGCCAGGACAGTGACCCGCGCGCCGGCCTCGAGGAGCGCGGTCGCGTGCGCGGCCATGACCTGCTCAACGCCGCCCTGCACGGAGGGCGAGGTGTAGTGGATGAGCAGGACGCGCGGTGAGGTCAGATCAGGCGGCACGCAAGACGCGCGCCCCTCCGCCGCGAACGGCGACGCCGCCGCGCGAGCGCGAGACCTTGAACGAGACCTTCGCGTCGTGGATGCGCATGTCAGCGACGGTGATGTGATCGAGCCAGTCGGGGAGCGCGGGATCCACGCGCAGCCTCCGGTCGGCGAGCTGCGGCTCGAGGCCGAGGATGGACTTGAGGCACAGGAACACGACCCCGGCGGACCACGCCTGCGGGATGCAGGCCACGAGGTAGTCTGCGGGCCGCGAGGAGAAGCGCAGGTCGCGCGCGAAGCCGCAGAAGAGCTCCGGCAGGCGCGCGTTGGGGAACCGCTTGCCCGCCTCGACGAGACCCTCGATCACCGCGGAGGCCTCTTCGCGGTGGCCGTAGCGCGCGAAGCCGTCGGCGATGAGCGCGCTGTCGTGGGGCCAGACCGATCCGTTGTGGTAGCTCATGGGGTTGTAGGTCGGGTACTTGGCCGACAGGGTGCGGATCCCCCAGCCGGTGAACACGTCGGGCTCCATGAGCCGGCGCACGACGAGCGCGGCGCGGTCGGGACGCGCGATGCCCGACCACAGGGCGTGGCCGGCGTTGCTCGTCACCGCCCTGACCTGCTGCTTGTGCGCGTCGAGCGCCTGCGCGTAGCAGCGCTCGTCCTCCATCCAGAAGTCGCGCTCGAAGCGCGCAGCGAGCTCGCGCGCCTCGCCGCGCAGACGATCCGCTCGGCCACCGTCCCCGTCGACCGCGTACAGCTCCGCGAGCGCGACCTTCGCGGCGTACACGTAGCCCTGGACCTCGACGAGCGCCGCCGGGAGCTCCGCCCACTTACCGTCGCGATAGGAGAGCGACATCGCGGAGTCCTTCCAGCCCTGGTTGCGCATCTCGTTCTGCCGGCCGCCGTACTCGACGTAGCCATCGCGGTCGGGGTCCCCGTACTGCCCGTCGCACCACTCGAGCGCGCGCTCCGCCGCCGGCAGCACTTCCTTCCAGAGGTCGCGGTCCGCGGTCCAGCGGACCGTCTCCGCGAACACCAGCGCGAAGAGCGGGGTCGCGTCGACGGACCCATAGAAGGGGTGATGGGGGATCGCGCCGATCCGCGCGAGCTCGCCGCGGCGCAGCTCGTGGAAGATCTTCCCCGGCTCCTCCTCGGTCTGCTCGTCGACCTTCGTGCCCTGGTACTTCGCGAGCAGCCGCAGCGTGCCGCGCGCGATGTCCGGATCCCACGACAGCGTCTCGTACGCGCAGATGAGCCCGTCGCGGCCGAACGGCACCGCGTACCACGGGATGCCCGCGGTCGGGAACGGACCGGTGTCAGGGAACTCGAGGAGCGCGCGGATGTCGAGGGCGCTGCGGTGGATGAGCCCCTCGTCGAGGCCTTCGGAGCTCGTCTCGTACCGCGTGCACGTGCGCAGGAAGCGCCGGTAGCGTGCGTTCAGGTCGTCGAGCGCGTCGTCGAACCGCGGCGGTGACGGCCGCTCGCCGGTGCCGTCCTCGCGCGGCACGACCGCGAGCTCGATCGTGAGCACGGCTTGGGGCTCGAGGCGCCGCGTGAACGTGAGCACGTTGCCGTCGCGCGCGTCTGCGTCCGGGTGCGAGGTGATCTCCGTCGTGCGCCGGACCTTGTCGCGGCCGACGCGCTCGAAGACGAGACGCTCCCCGTCGGCGCGGCCGGGCGCGACCTCCGCCTTGTCGTCGACCCCCTGATAGCCGCGCACCGCGAACATGTCCTTGAAGGTCGTCTCGAATTCGAGCTCGAGAACGAGATCGAGAGCTGCGGGGGTCGCATTGAGGATGCCGATGCGCTCGCGCAAGCCGTCGGACAGGAAGCGCGTGCGGCGGATCGAGAGCGAGTCCTGCGCGTGGCGCGCGGTCCCGAGCTGCGCGCCGCCCGCGTGCATCAGCTGGAAGGTCGCGACATAGGTCTGCTCGTGGTTCGCCGAGAGCAGGAGCGGCGTATGCCCGTTGACGCGGAGCGCGAACCCCGAGAGGTACTGCGTGTCGTGGTAGTAGAGGCCGAGCGGTCCGCTCCCGCCGAGAGGGAGGCTGCCGTCGTCGTCCGTCACGAGGACGAGCGCGTCCTCCTTGAGGG
Source organism: Chloroflexota bacterium (assembly GCA_016191385.1). GTDB lineage: Bacteria > Chloroflexota > Limnocylindria > P2-11E > P2-11E > JACPOT01. The sequence goes on from JACPOT010000041.1 coordinate 42,056, forward strand.
AGACGGTCACGCGGCCAGCTGCGCCGAGAGGTAAGCCTTTGCCGCCTCGAACGCGAGCGCCTGGTCTTCAACGAGACGCTCCGACCCTGCCGTCGTCATGTCACGCGCGTCGTCGATGAAGGCGGCGACGCGGCCGAAGTACAGCGGGACGAGCGCCGTCACGCGCTCGGCGGTGCGCGACGGGTCGCGCGCCGACGCGGCGAGCATGTCGTACACGACACGCGCCCACGTCTCGCCGGCGAGGGCGTGAGGGATGGCCTCGTCCATGGCGCGGCGGACGGCCGCGCGGGTCTCCTTCGAGAGCGACGCGTCCCACGTGGCGCCGTGCTCCGTCGCGCCTTCGCCGAAGCGCCGCACCAGCAGGGCCGCGTCGGCGCGCACCTCCTCTGGGTCGACCGGATGCACGTCACCCAGGACCGGCGCCTCGCGCGATCCCTTGACCGCGGCCCATTTCGCGCGGTTCGCCGCGGCGAGCCGGAACGCCGTACCCACGACCTGTCGGAACATGGGGCCGAGGTCCGCACCGGGATCCTTCGGGTCGTGGACCTTCGCGCCCAGGAACGCCTGCGCGACCCGCGCGCCGCGCACCAGCGCCGTTGTGGTCATGTAGATGTCGATCCCGAACCGCGCGACGTCACCCTCCCAGACCTCGTTTTGAACGCTCGGTCGGGGGGACTCCTCCCTCGCGCTCAGGTGCTCGGCCTCGCCTTCGCTCGGCCTGCGCGCCTGAGGGACGAAAGCTCCCCCTTCCAAAAAGTCACGCGCGAGCGCGCCGCTGAACCCGAACTCGCCGCCGATCGGCTGCCGCACGCGCAGCCCGTACAGCGCGCGCGTCAGCGGGTAGGCGATGGTGTTGGTGATCGTCCCGTCGTGCTTGTGGCGCGCGTACAGCGGCGCGACGTAGTCGGCGCGGTCCTCGACGATCGGCGCGAGGAGCCGCTGGATCCACTCCGGGGTGATGCTTCGCAGGTCGCTGTCCACGACCGCGCACGCGCGAGCGTTGAGCCTGCCGGCGAGCTCGAAGATCGCGCGGAAGGCCGAGCCCTTGCCCGGCAGGCCGACGTAGCGGCCGACGATGCGCGGCGTGCCGTCGAGCGCCTCGGCGACGCGGTCGCGCGTCCCGTCCTCCGAGCCACCGTCGGAGTTGACGACGGCCACGCGCATTCCGCCGAACGAGCGCGACAGGCCTTCCCGCACGGTGCGCGCGACATGGCCGATGGTGGCCGCGTTGCGGTACGAGGGGATGCCCACCAGAAGCTCGACCGGCCCGATCGTTTCCGCCGCGCGGGCCATGTCGTCGTCGAGCGCCGTCACGCCCTTCACTACGCGATGATGGCACGCACGTGATCGAAGCCCTCGAGGCGATCCTCATCCCGTTCCTCGAGCGCGTGTACCTCACCTTTGGATATCTCGGGGTCGTCGCGGCCATGACCATCGAGAGCGCCGCGATCCCGCTCCCGAGCGAGATCGTCCTGCCGTTCGCGGGGTGGATGGTGTCGCGAGGGCTTGCTGAGCCGCTCACCGGCACCGCGTGGTCGTACTGGGGTGCTGTTGCGGCCGGCGTCGCGGGCAACACGCTGGGCTCGCTCCTTTCCTATTGGGTGGGCCGCGTGGGCGGCCGTCCGCTGCTCGAGCGCTACGGCCGTTACGTCCTCATCAGCGCGCACGACCTCGAGGTCGCGGACCGCTGGTTCGCGCGCTGGGGCGAGGCGACCGTCCTCTTCTCGCGGATGCTGCCGGTCGTGCGCACGTTCATCTCGGTGCCCGCCGGGATCGCGCGCATGCCGGTGTGGCGCTTCGTCATTTTCTCGGTGATCGGCGCGGTCCCCTGGATCATGTTGCTGGTCTGGGGCGGCACGGTGCTCGGCGACAACTGGGTCAGCATCAAGAGCTCGCTTCGCGGCCTCGACTATGTCGTGGTCGCGGCGATCCTCGCCCTCGTCGCCGTGTTCGTGTACCGGCACGTCAGGCGATGAGCGAGGTCCTCGCGGCCCTCGCGGATCTCGACCGGCGGCTCTACCTGGCGATCGTCACGTCGCGCAGCGCGGTCGTCGCGTTCTTCGCCGTGGCCGTCGCGACGGTCAACGTCGTGGGCGCGGTGTGGTGGGCCTTCGGCCTCGCCGGTCTCCGCGCGCGCGGCCTTGGCCGCCGCGGTCTCGCGATCGTCCTCACCATCGCGTTCGGGTTGATCCCGGCGTGGGTCACGGGTGACCTGCTGAAGCTCGTCTTCCAGCGGCCGCGTCCGTTCCTCGACCTGCCCGGGATCGACCTGCTCATCACGACGCCGACCACGTACTCGTTCCCATCCGGCGACACCGCCGGTGCGTTCGGCGCGGCGGTCGCTCTGGGTCATGCCCTGCCGCGGCTGCGCTGGCCGGCGATCCTCATCGCGTCCGCGATCGGGCTCGCGCGCGTGGCGGTGGGAGCGCACTACCCGTCGGACGTGATCGGCGGCGCTATCGTCGGCATCGTCTTCGGCCTTCTCGCGCCGTGGGTGGTCGCCGAGATCCTGCGCCGCCTGCCCTGGGACATCTACGTGGTCCCGCACACGCACTGGGACCGCGAGTGGTACGCGCGCTTCGAGGCGTACCGCGTGCGGCTCGTGCGCATGATGGGCAAGCTCCTCGACCTCCTCGAGCGCGACGAGCAGTTCACCGCGTTCACCTTCGACGGCCACACCATCGCCATCGAGGACCACCTCGCCGTCATGCCGCAGGACCGGCCACGCATCGAGCGGCTCATCAAGAACGACCGGCTCCTGGTGGGGCCGTGGTACGTCCTCGCGGACTATCTGCTGGTCTCGGGCGAGTCGATCGTGCGCAACTTCCAGGAGGGCCTTCGCACCAGCGGCGAGCTGGGCCGCGCGATGCGCGTCTGCTACGTGGCCGACCCCTTCGGACATCCGGCGCAGATGCCGCAGATCGCGCGCGGATTCGGCTACACGACCTACGTTTTCGCGCGCGGCGTCGGCGACGAGGGCGAGGAGCTCGGCAGCGAGTTCCAGTGGGAGTCGCCCTCGGGCGACCGCGTGCTCGCGTCGCACCAGGTCGCGCACTACGACAATGCGCTGGTCCTGGTGGGTGACGGCGACGAGGACCCCGCCGCCCTCAGCCGTCGCGTGCGCCGCGTCCTGCCGGAGCTGATGCGCAAGACCGTCCCCTACGCGCAGTCGCGCTCACTCCTTTTCATGGTCGGTACGGACCACACCGAGCCCTACGAGCGGCTGCCCGAGGTGGTGGCCGTCATAGCCGACGAGCTGCGCGCGTCGGCGCCGCGCGTCACGGGCATGGAAGCCTTCGCCGCGTCCCTCTCGACGCCGCCCGGCGTGCTCAGCGGCGAGATGATCGCGGGCAAGTACCGGCCCATCCTCCGGGGCGTCAACTCGACGCGCGTGTGGATCAAGCAGGCCAACGCCGAGTGCGAGCGTCTTCTTCTCGAGCGGTGCGAGCCGCTGGACGCCGTGGCCGGCGGCGTCGCGCGCGACGCCCTGCGGTCGATGTGGCGGACGCTCCTTGAGAACCATCCGCACGACTCGATCTGCGGCTGTGGCATCGACGAGGTGCACGACCTCGACATGGCGCCACGCTTCGACCGCGTGCGGCGCGAGGGTCAGGCGCTCGTCGCCGAGCTCACGCGCCGTCTCGCCGGCGAGGGCGACGCTCCGATCGTCTGGAGCGCTCTCCCCTGGGATCGGACCGCGGTGGCGGAGGTGGGCGGCCGGCCGACCCTCGTTCGCTGCCCGGGCTTCGGCTGCGGCCCGATCGAGCAGGTGAGCGCCGACGCGGTCCGGAGCACGGGGAGCGGCGTGATCGAGAACGGCCGCCTGCGGGTGGAGGTCGCGCCCGACGGGACCTTCGCGCTCGCCGACATCGCCAGCGGCGAGCGCTGGGATCGGCAGAACGTCCTCGTCGACGAGGGCGACCGGGGCGACGAGTACACCTTCTCTTATGCGGGCCCCACCGTCGCGGGCGCCGCGCAGCCCGGGTCGGTCGCCACCGAGGTCGTCGGCGACCGCGCGACGGTGACGGTCACGACGCACGCGCGGCTCCCGGTCGGCTTGCGCGAGGATCGCCTTGCCCGGGACAGCGCCACCGTCGACTGCGCGCTCCGCATCGCCATCTCGCTCGATCGCGCGGCGGAGCACGTCGACGTGGACCTCGAGATCGACAACGCGGCGCGCGACCACCGCCTGCGAGCGGACTTCGCCACGGCGACGGGAACGCTCACGCACCACGCCGGCGCGGCGTTCGCCCTCCTCGAGCGCCCCAACCGCGTCCCGGTGCGGCCGGGCTGGGTCGAGCCGCCGACCGCGGAGCGATGCCTCCACGACATCGTCGTGGTGAGCGGAGCGACGCGCGGCCTCGCCGTCGGGGTCGACGGGCTGCGCGACTACGCCGTCGCGGGCGATGGCGGCCGCATCTCCATCACGCTCCTGCGAGCGATGGGCTGGCTCTCGCGCGGCGATCTTCGCGAGCGGCGCGGCCACGCCGGACCCGGACTCGAGACGCCGAGCGCGCAGCTCCCGGGCACGCGGCGGTTCCGCTACACGGTCATCCCCCTCGTGCGCGAGCGCGGCCTCGCGGCGGCCGCGCGCGGCGTCCGCGAGTGGCTCTCGCCTCCTTGGGTCGGCCGTGGCGACGGCGAGCGGCGCACGTACCTGACCCTCACGACGGAGCCCCCTGACGCCGTGGCGCAGCTCACGGCGCTGCGCGCCGGACCGCTCGGGTCGCTCGTGGTCCGCATCGCCTCGCTGACCGGCCGTCCGGCCGAGGTGTCGCTGCGGTCCGACCGGCTCATCGGCGCCGCGCGCCCGGTCGACCTGCGCGAGGGTGTCGACGACCTCGGCAACAACGGCCTCGACGTCATCCGCACGGCCGCGCCTCTCAGCGTCCTGCCCGAGGGCACGGCGATCGCGCGCCTCGGCCCGTACGAGATCGGCACCTGGGTGGTCCAGCTGGCCTGATCAATGGCCGTCGGCTCGGCCTTCGGCCTCGCTTCGCGGCCGGTCGCTCCGCTCTTGCTGAGCTCGCTTCGGACCGGCGGAGCCGGATCCTCGCTCGCGCCATACTCGATCCCGATGGCGAGTGTGACCTATGACCACGTCACGAAGTCGTTCGGGGACGTCTTCGCGGTCCGGGAGCTCTCTCTCGAGATCAACGATGGCGAGTTCCTCGTGCTGGTCGGTCCGTCGGGCTGCGGAAAGACGACCGCGCTGCGCATGGTCGCCGGGCTCGAGGACCCGACGTCGGGGGACATCCGCATCGGCGAGCGCCGCGTCAACGACGTGCCTCCCAAGGACCGCGACATCGCCATGGTCTTCCAGAACTACGCGCTCTATCCGCACATGACGGTCTACGACAACATCGCGTTCGGCCTGAAGCTCCGTGGCACGCCGCGCGCCGAGATCGAGCGCCGCGTCCGCGAGGTCAGCGGGATCCTCGTCCTCTCCGAGCTGCTGCTGCGCAAGCCGAAGGAGCTGTCGGGCGGTCAGCGGCAGCGCGTCGCGCTCGGCCGCGCCATCGCGCGCGAGCCCGCCGTGTTCCTCATGGACGAGCCGCTCTCGAACCTCGACGCGAAGCTGCGCATCCAGACGCGCGCCGAGCTCGAGCGCATCCACCAGCGCCTGAAGAAGACGACCATCTACGTCACCCACGACCAGGTCGAGGCCATGACCATGGGCGACCGCATCGCCGTCATGCGCGACGGCGTCCTGCAGCAGGTGGGGTCGCCCCAGGAGCTGCACGACCGTCCGGTGAACCTGTTCGTCGCGGGATTCATCGGATCGCCGGCGATGAACTTCTTCCCGGCGACCGTGACCACGGCCGGCGGGCAGACCGTCGCGGACACCGGGTTCGCGCAGGTACCTCTGAACGGCGCCGATCGCGGCGCGCGCGAGCTCATCGTCGGCATCCGTCCCGAGGACATCGGCACCACATCGGAGGGCGGCCGCGTGCCGGTCACCACCAAGGTCGAGGTCGTCGAGTACCTCGGGAATGAGCTGCAGCTCCACCTGCGCGCCGGCGAGCGGTCGTTCATCGCTCGCGTTCCCACCGACGCGCGGACCGAGCCGGGAGCAGAGCTCCGCGTCGGCCTCGACCCGCGCCGGCTGCACTTCTTCGACAGCACCACCGAGCGGGCTCTGCGCTCGTGACCCTGCGCGGCGCGCTCGACGCGTTCCCGCTCGAGACCGTGCTGCAGCTGCTCGCGGTCACGGCGAAGACCGGAGAGCTCGAGGCCCGCGATCAGGAGCGCGTGGCGATCCTCTCCCTTTCGGGCGGCCGCCTCGTGTCGGCGAAGTACGAGGACGAGTCGGGCGATCTCGCCCTGGGAGCGGCGTTCGCGATCCGCAGCGGCGACTTCGAGTTCATCCCGATGGGTTCGGTCGGCGACGCAGACCTCCAGGGCGACCTCGACGCGCTCCTCGACCGCGCCGTCGAGCACCGCGACCGCCTCATCGCCATGCGCGAGCTGATCCCGCACGACGGCGTGCGCTTCAAGCTGTCAGACCGCGCCGCGGCGCGCGAGGAGATCCGGCTGTCGCCGGACGAATGGCGCGCGCTCCTCGCGGCCGAGGGTCAGGACGACGTGGCCGGCATCGCGTCGCGCCTGGGCCTGAAGCGCCTGCGCACGCGCGAGCTGGTCGCGGGATTGGTGGGCAAGGGCCTCGTGGACGTCGTGCATCCCCTCGGGTCCGAACGGGCGGCTCGGACCGACGGCACGACCGGGCGCATGCGGCCGCTCGGACGATCCGCCTCAGGTGAGCCGGTCGAGCTGCGCGGATCCATGCCCGACCTGCCGCTCGACCCCGTCGTGCAGCTCTGCGCCGCAACGGCGCGCACCGGCCGGATCGAGGTGCGCGCGGGTCGCGATGTCCACGTCCTCGGCCTCGAAGGCGGCAGGCTCGTCTCGGCGAGCTCGAGCGGCGAGACCGGCGAGAGCGCGCTCGGCGAGATCATGGCCGTCGAGACCGGGGAGTTCGAGTTCATCCCGATGGCCGCCGCGCCGGCGCACGACCTCGAGGGCGACGTGGAAGAGCTCCTCGCGCGCGCGGGAAAGGACCGCGAGCGCATCCTCGCCGATCGCGCGCTCATCCCCAGCGACCGCATGCGCTTCCGCCTCTCGGAGCGCGCGGCGGGCACGGGTGAGATCCGCCTCGATCCCGCGCAGTGGCGCGCGGTCTTCGCGGCGAACGGCGAGCGCGACGTCGCCGCGATGGCGGAGCTCCTCGGCCTTCGCCGCCTCGCAGCGGTGAAGCTCCTCGCGGACCTGGTGCGGCGCGGGGCCATCGACGCCGTCGACGCGCCCGCCGAGGCCACCGAGGCGGCCATGGCGGCATCCGCGCCCGCCGCGATGGAAGCCGCCCCGGCGGAGGTCGAGACCCCGCTCGCGGAGACGCCCATCGATCGGGAGGCCGAGACGGTCGTCGACGATCGCCTCGCCGCGCTCGCGGGCATCTTCGGTCCCGCCGAGCCCGCGCCTCCGCCGCCGGCCTGGGAGCCGCCACCTGCCGAGGTCGTGACCCCGGGCACGCCCCCGGTCGCGGAGCAGGTCGCCGCCGTCCCTGCCGAGGTCGTTGTCCCTCCGGAGCCGGTCGCGCCCCCCGTGGAGCCTCTCAAGAAGGGTGGGCTCTTCGGGCGCTTCGGCCGGACGCCCGCGTCCATCGGTGTCGCGCCGAGCGGGGCGCCCGCGGCCGCGTCCCGCGCCGGGCGCCTCGCGCAGTTCGCGAACGACCTCGTCGACGCCTACAGCAGCGGCCGCTACAGCAAGGCGCGCATCGACAGCGCGATCCGGCCGTGGGTCATGCGCGCGGACGAGCAGGCCGACCCGCTCGACCGTCCCATCCCGCTCGCGGCCGACCGCCTCGATGTCGCGGCCATCGAGCGGGAGCTTCCCGAGAAGCAGGCCGTGCCCTATGTCGCGCTGCTCATCCGCGAGGTGCACTCCGAAGCGGAGCGCGTCCTCGGCAAGGACAGCGCGAAGCGCGCGTACCGCGAGACGCGCGCGCGCGTCTTCGGCAAGGACCTCTCCGTTCTCCAGCAGCCCGACGCCGCCGCGCGCCTGCCGAAGGTGTGACGCTCTTCGTCGGGCTCGACCTCGGCGGCACGCACATGCGCGCCGTCGCGGCCGAGCCGGTCGAGGGCCAGCGGCCGCGGATCCTCGGGGATGCGTCACGGGCGACACCGCGGAGCGGTCCGACCGACGTGATCGCCGCGCTCGCCGACACCATCCGCAGCGCGGTCGACAAGGCGGAGCGCGCGCTTCACGACGTCGTGGCCGTCGGATGCTCCGCACCGGGCCCTCTCGACCCGCGCACGGGCAAGGTCCACGTCGCTCCCAACATCCCCGGCTTCACCGACGTGGCGCTCTCGGAGCGGCTGTCGACCGCGCTCGAGGGCATCCCCGTGTTCCTCGACCGCGACACGGTCATCGCCGCGATCGGCGAGGGCCTCGCGGGTGCCGCGCGCGGCGCGCGCGACTTCGTCTACGTGACCGTGTCCACAGGTGTGGGTGGCGCGATCGTCAGCGGCGGACGCATGGTGCGCGGCGCGACCAACACCGCGGGTGAGATCGGCCACTGGCCCATCGCTCTCATGGGCCCCCGCGGGAGCGGAGCGACCGCAGGGATCGAGGGACTGCCTCCCTGCGGCTGCGGAGCGGTCGGCTGCGTGGAGTCCTTCGCCGGCGGGCGCAACCTCGCGACGCGGTTCGGGGTCGCCGAAGCGAGCGAGGTCTTCCGCGCCGCCGACACGGGCGACGCGCGCGCGAAGGAGCTGGTCGCGCAGGCCGAGGCGGCCCTCGCGTCGCTCGCGGTCGGGCTCGTGAACGGCCTCAACCCCGCGCTCATCGTCGTCGGCGGCGGCATCAGCGAGCACGAGCCCGAGCACGTCCTCGAGCCGATGCGGAAGGCGATCCGCGAGCGCGCGTTCAAGGTGCCCGCCGCGGCGGCGCGCGTCGTGCCCGCGGAGCTGGGCGCGGATGTGGGCATGATCGGCGCGGTCCTCGCCGCGCGCGAGCGCGCGAGCGGGAGAGGAGAATGGTCCCAATGACACGTGTCGCCATCAACGGCTTCGGGCGGATCGGCCGCCAGTTCCTCAAGGCATCGTTCGAGCGGCATCCCGAGATGGAGATCGTCGCCGTCAACGACCTTGCGGATCCGCAGATGAACGCTTTCCTCTTCAAGCACGACACCAATTACGGGAACTTCGGGGGCGAGGTCTCCGCGACCGCCGACTCGCTCGTCATCGAAGGCCGCCGCATCAAGGTGGTCCAGGAGAAGGATCCGGCGAAGCTGCCGTGGCGCGATCTGGGGATCGACATCGTCGTCGAGTCGACCGGCTTCTTCACCGATGCGACCAAGGCCAGAGCGCACATCGATGCCGGAACGCGCTACGTGATCATCTCCGCGCCGGCCAAGAACGAGGACAAGACCATCGTGCTGGGCGTCAACGAGGGCGAGTTCGACCCCGAGAAGCACCACATCATCAGCAACGCGTCGTGCACGACGAACGGCCTCGCGCCCGTCGCCAAGATCCTCAACGACGAGTTCGGGATCGAGAAGGGCTTCCTCACCACGATCCACTCGTACACCAACACCCAGCGCCTCCTCGACACCGTCGCGAAGGACCCGCGCGATGCGCGCGCGGCGGCCGAGAACATCATCCCCAGCGAAACGGGAGCGGCGCGGGCCGTCGCGCTCGTCATCCCCGAGCTCAAGGGCAAGTTCACCGGGATGGCGTTCCGCGTTCCGACACCCACGGTGTCGGTCGTCGATTTCACCGCGACGCTCAAGCGCGAGGTGACCAAGGAGCAGGTGAACGCGGCGTTCAAGACCGCGTCCCAGGGGAAGCTCAAGGGGATCATGGATTACACCGAGGAGCCGCTCGTCTCCTCCGACCTCAAGGGGGACGCGCACTCGACCATCGTGAGCGGGCTCGACACCGTCGCCCTCGGGAACATGGTCAAGGTCATCGCCTGGTACGACAACGAGTGGGGCTACGCCTGCCGGCTCGCCGACATCACGGCGCTCGTCGGCTCGAAGATCGGTTCCACGAAGAAGGAGCCCGCCGGAGCGCGCGCCTAGCCCTTTGAAGCGCACCATCCGCGACGCCGACGTCGCCGGCAAGCGTGTCCTCCTGCGCGCCGACCTCAACGTCCCGCTCAAGGACGGCGACGTCGCCGACGACACGCGGATCCGCGCGGTGCTGCCGACCATCACCTACCTGCGTGATCGCGGCGCGATGGTCGCGGTCTGCTCGCATCTCGGCCGGCCTTCGGGGCCGGACCCGACATACAGCCTCACCCCGGTCGCCCGGCGCCTCGCGGATCTGCTCGGCTGCACTGTGCCGCTGATGCCGGACTGCGTGGGCGAGCCGGTCCTGCGCGCGGTGAAGGCGATGAATAGGGAGGACGTGATCCTCCTCGAGAACACCCGCTTCCATCCCGAGGAGGAGGCCAACGACACTGCGTTCGCGAAAGCGCTCGCCGCCGGCTTCGACGTGTTCGTCAACGACGCTTTCGGCGCGGCGCACCGGGCGCACGCGTCCACCGAGGGCGTCGCGCACCTCCTGCCGGCATACGCGGGCTTCCTGCTCGAGAAGGAGCTCGCTGTCCTGGGACGACTCCTCGCCAAGCCGGAGCGTCCCTTCCTCGCGATCGTCGGCGGCGCCAAGGTGTCGTCGAAGATCGGGGTGCTGCGCGCGCTCGCGGAGCGGGTCGACGTGCTCGCGGTCGGCGGCGGGATGGGCAGCACGTTCCTCGCGGCGAACGGGACGCAGGTCGGCCGATCCCTGCGCGAAGCGGACCGCGAAGGCGAGGCGCGCGCCATCGCGGCGGCGCTCGCGAAGCGCGGCGGCGAGCTCGTCCTCCCCGTCGACGTCGTCGTCGCGCCGTCCGCGGATGCCGCCGGCGCCGCCAGCGCGCGCACGGTCGGCGTGGACGCGATCCCCGCGGACCTCATGGTCGTCGACGTGGGGCCGCGAACGCTCGAGCATTACCAGCGCGCGATCGCGAAGGCCAAGACGATCCTTTGGAACGGCCCCGTCGGCGTGTTCGAGGTGCCGCGCTTCGCTGCCGGCACGCGGCGCGTCGCCGAGCTGCTCGCGCGCGCGAATGCCACGACCGTCGTCGGCGGCGGCGAGTCCGTTCAAGCCGTCGAGGAGCTGGGCCTGACCGACCGGATGACGCACGTATCCACGGGCGGCGGCGCGTCGCTCGAGCTGATCGAGGGGAAGACGCTGCCCGGCGTGGCCGCCATCCCCGACCTCTGAGGAAGCGCCTGCAACTCGCGAGCGATGTCCTGCGCTGTTGGAGCCGGACCGCTCGCCCGAGACAGGAGACGTCCCTACACTGTGGCCACCGCAGGCGCTTCCTGATGCGGTGAGACGGAAGGAGCCCGCGATGGCCGTAGCGAGCGTCGCCGGGGAGCGCCGCAAGCAGCTCGGGGCGTTCTACACGCCGCCGGAGATCGTCGACGCCCTCGCTAAGTGGGCCATCCGCTCGCCAACGGATCGGGTCCTTGAACCCGCATCCGGTGAAGCCGTCTTCGTGCTTGAGAGCCTCCGCCGTCTCAGGTCGCTGGGTGCGTTGCATCCCGCCGAGCAGGTTCTGGCCGTCGACATCGACCCCGACTCTTGCGCTTCGGCCACGGATGTCCTTGCAGCTGCTGGTGAGCGGGCTTCGATCATCTGTCGGGACTTCTTCGAGCTGGTGCCCGATGAGCAGGCGCCTTTCATGGTCGCCATCGGCAATCCGCCGTACGTCAGGTACCACCGTTTCCGCGGCGACGCTCGGGAGCGCGGTCGCTCAGCCGCAGCATCAGTGGGAGTCACTCTCAGCGGCCTCGCCAGTTCATGGGCTCCGTTCGTGGTCCACGCCTCGCGCTTCCTTGCGCCCAGCGGGCGCCTCGCCTTCGTCCTGCCTGCAGAGTTGTTACGCGCGGACTACGCCGGTCCGGTGAGGGAGTTCCTGCTCGAGCGGTTCGGCTCCGTCACCGTCGTGACCTTCGAGCGAGCTGTCTTCCCGGGGGCGGCGATCGACACAGTCCTCCTCTTGGCCGACGGCTCTGGATCAAGGGGCCTTCACAGCGTGCAGCTCAACGATGTCGCGGACCTCTCCAGCCTGCCCACGCGAGCGTCAGTCAGCGCAAGTCCGATCGGACGCTGGTCTGGGATGCTCACGTCGATCGAGGGAGCGTCCGCGCTCGATCGCCTTCGCGCGCGCGGCCTGCTTCGTCGTATCGGCGACGTTGCGACCGTGGACATCGGTTTCGTGAGCGGGGCGAACAAATTCTTCGTTCTCGATGCAGCCGAGATCAAGCGTCACGGTCTCTCTCGGCGCCGGTTCCAACCCGCGATCGTCCGGCCAAGTCAGTTGCCCGGGGCGGTCCTCACCGAGCATGACGCTGCGCAGCTCATCGCCTCGGATGACTGCCTCGTGCTGAACGTGTCGGCATCAGGTCTCGCGGAACAAACGACGGCTTTGGGACGCTACCTGCGCCGCGGGCAGCGACTCGGGATCCACCGTGGATACAAATGCCGCACGGATATGGCTCTTCGCCAGAACGGTCCCGAGGCCGCGGCGGCCCTTGTCGACGACCTTCTCATGAACGAGGGCGTTCTCGATCCTATCGAGCTCGAGCAGGTGAGACGCGCCCGCGACCTGCTGCGGAACCGTCGCGTCAACCGAGGACGGTCCCAGGCCTGATGCCGATCGACCAAGCACAGCTGATCGAAACGCTGAAAGCAATGCAGGCGGTCTATGACCCGAAGACGACATCCGTTCGGACCGGGAAGGTGATCCAGCCTTTACACGAGTACTGCGCGTACGAGCTGCGTCGAACGACCAACTCGGGCCGCAGTCTTCCAACCGAGTTCATCCATCCTGCGCCACCTTCTACCGCCGGAGAAGCGAAGCGCCGTATCAAAGCGGCGATCACCAAACAGCCGAAGCGCCTCAGGATTCTCGGTGCCTACATGCCCAAGGAGGTAGATGTCGCACTCGTCCCGCCGAATAGCGGTCCGCTTCTGGCTGTGTCCTGTAAGTCACAGATGAGTTCGATCGTGAAGAACACGATCAACCGCTTCGAGGAATACGTAGGTGATGCGACGAATCTCCACACACGTTTCTCGATGCTGGTCTTCGGATTCGTGATGCTCGTACCCGTCGTCGCGGAAACCTGGTCTGCGGGCAAACCGACCCCCGGCCTGCGCCGGATCGGGGCCCTCCTTGAGCGATCCAACGCGCGCGAGAAGAGTGACGAACCTCCGGGCGGTTATGACGCCAGCGCACTGTTGTTCATCGACTTCTCAACGAAGCCACCCAAGTTGATGCCGTATCCGGATCCCAAGACCCAGCCTCTGCTGCGGATCGAGAACTTTTTCGATCGCCTGGTGTCGCTCTACTTCGACCGCAACCAGTTCGTCTGACACAGGCTCCCTACGTTCGCGGTTTTCCGCGCAGGTCCTCCCAACGCTCGCGATATTTCATTAGCCATCCTGGCGGGTAACCCTCGACGCCTTCGTAGCTCGGTAGGACTCGTCGCATGGGGTGATCACGATGCGGTTGCCCCTTCAGGCCGGGGCGACTCAGCCAGACCGCGTGGGTCTTGTTGATCACATCAGCGACCACGGCAGCAGGCACGATGTACGTGATCGGCGGATCCTCTTCGAGATCGACGAAAGCGTAGAAGAGGGTCTTCCCGATGAATCCTTCGTGCTTCTGCTGCATGTGCCAACCCTTGTCCGCGCCACGAGTGCGCGCCTTGACCTGGATCAGGGCGGTGATCGTCTCGTCCGGATTCATGACCAAGATGTCAACCGTCGGCGCATTCTCCGGCGCGAGCGTCGCGAGAAAGCCACGCCCGTGCAGCTTGTAGAGAACGAAGTGCTCTGCCGCCGGGCCGACCAGGGACCTCTCGAGCTGTGAACGCTTAGCCGCAACGGCTCCTTTCGCCACGCGGGCACCTTATGCCTCCGCTGGGATAGGCTCCGACCCCGAATGGACACGACCATCGAGATGGTGAGAGCGCGTGAGGTGCTCGATTCGCGCGGCGATCCGACGGTCGGAGTGGATGTGTTCCTCTCCGGCGGCGCCATCGGCACCGCGCTGGTCCCGTCGGGGGCCTCGACCGGGACGTACGAGGCGGTCGAGCTGCGGGACGGCGGCAAGCGCTACGGCGGCAGGGGCGTGCTCAAAGCGGTGAGCAACGTGGACGATGTGATCGCCCCTGAGCTCATCGGCGAGGACGCCTCCGATCAGTCGGCCATCGACAGCATGCTGCGCGAGCTCGACGGTACCGACGACAAGTCGAGGCTCGGCGCCAACGCGATCCTCGGCGTGTCGCTCGCATGCGCGCGCGCAGCGGCGAACGCGGTCGGGCTGCCGCTGTACCGGTACCTGGGCGGACCGCTGGCGCGGACGCTCCCGGTGCCGCTGATGAACATCCTCAACGGCGGCAAGCACGCAACGGACTCCGCCGACATGCAGGAATACATGATCGTGCCGCTCGGCCTGCCCTCGCTCAGCGAGGCCGTGCGCGCCGGGTCCGAGGTGTTCCACGCGCTCAAGGCGGAGCTGCGCGAGCGCGGAATGTCCACCGGCGTGGGGGATGAGGGCGGCTTCGCACCGTCGGGCCTCAAGAGCAACGCGCAGCCCATCGAGCTCATCGTCCGCGCCATCGAGCGCGCGGGCTATCGCGCCGGCGACGACATCGCCATCGCGCTCGACCCCGCGGCCAGCGAGTTCACGAAGAACGGCGCGTATCACCTCGCGCGGGACGGGAAGGACCTCTCGGGCGAGGAGATGTGCGGGCTCTACGCCGAGTGGCACCTCAAGTTCCCCATCGTGTCCGTTGAGGACGGGCTGGGCGAGGACGACTGGGCGGGGTGGAAGATGCTGACCCAGCGCCTCGGCGACCGGCTGCAGCTCGTCGGCGACGACGTCTTCGTCACGAACGTCGACCGCATCCGGCGCGGCGTCGCCGAGGGCGTCGCGAACGCCGTACTCATCAAGCTCAACCAGATCGGGACGCTCTCCGAGACCATCGAGGCGGTCGATCTCGCGCACCGCTCGGGCTACGCCGCCGTGATCTCACACCGCTCGGGCGAGACGGAGGACACCACCATCGCCGATCTCTGCGTCGCCCTCAACACCGGCCAGATCAAGACCGGCTCGCTGTCACGCAGCGAGCGCGTGGCCAAGTACAACCGCCTGATGGAGATCGAGCTCGAGCTCGGCGACGCCGCGCGCTATCCGGGCCGCGACGCATTCCCGCGCTCTCGGCGGGCCTAGGAGCCCCACGGCCCCGAGCCCCACGTGAGCGAGCGGGATCTTCCGCGACGCCTTAACCGAGGGGGCACCCGGTGGTCAGGACTGCGGCCGGGGTTGCGCCTGCCTTTGCAACATCGTTCGCAAGATGTTGCTGGATCAGAGGGCTCTGCTCCTACAGATCTTCGTCGATC
>JACPOT010000095.1 GCA_016191385.1 Chloroflexota bacterium
CCGCGACCCGACCCTCCGGCCCGTTCGGCGCGCTGCGCTACCGTGATTTTCGGCTGCTGTTCAGTGGGATGCTGATCAGCAGCCTCGCGATGCCGATGCAGTGGGTCGCCCAGATGTGGCTCGTGATCGAGCTGGCCGACAGGTCCAGCGCGCCGCTGTGGCTGGGGATCACCGGCTTTGCCCGCGGGCTGCCGTTGTTGCTGCTTTCGCTCTACGGCGGCGTCACGGCCGACCGGATGGACCGGCGACGGCTGTTGTTCCTGTCGCAGCTCGCATCACTGGTGGTCGCCGTCGCGATCGGGCTGTTCATCGCGGTTGGGTGGATCAACCTGTGGCTGGTGGTCGTGTTCGCGCTTGCCAGCTCGACGGTGATGTCGTTCGACCAGCCGACGCGGCAGGCGCTGGTGCCGGACCTGGTGCGCCGGGATGAAGTTGCGAACGCGGTCGCGCTCAACTCGATGGCGATGTTCGGCGCGATGGCGATCGGGCCGGCGTTGTCCGGTTTCCTGATCGAATGGATCGGACTCGCGGGAACCTACTTCTTCATTGCCTCCACCTATCTCGGCGTGATGCTGGCGGTGACGCTGATGCGGACCGTCTCCCACCCCTCCAGTGCTGTACGTCGGTCGATGGTGGCGGAGGTGCGCGAGGGGCTGGCGTATGTGCGCGGGGAGCCGGTGGTGCTGTGGCTGATCTCGGCCACCTTCGCGATCACGATGCTCGGCATGTCCTTTACCAACCTTGCGCCCGTACTGATCAAGGATGTGCTCGGCTCCAATGCCAAGGGGCTGGGGCTGACCTTCGCCGCCTGGGGTGTTGGCGCGGTTGCCGCCTCGCTCGTGCTGGCGCTCGGGCTGGTCGGGTTCGCGTACAGCCGCAACCTGTGGATGGCCTCGCTGTTTCAGCTTGTGCCCGGCGCGTCCAACACGGTGTTCATGGTGATCGGCAACGCCGCCATCCTCAGCGTGACGCCACCAGCCGTGCGTGGCCGGGTGATGGGCATCTACATGATGAACCGCGGCCTGATGCCGGTGGGCGCCCTGGCGGCGGGCGTGCTCGGCGGGCTGCTCGGCGTGCAGGCGGCGATTGCGATCCTAGGCGTCGCGACCTTCGCCGCCGTCGTCGCCGTCACCCTGCTCCAACCCGGCGCATGGCGTCGCGTTGACGCCGCCATCGCTGCCGGTACCGGCGCCACCCTCGA
>JACPOT010000051.1 GCA_016191385.1 Chloroflexota bacterium
CGGATCGTGCGGTCGTTCCGCTTCCTCAGCGCCTCCGAGTCGCAAGCGCTGCCGGATCCCACCCCGATCCCTGCCGCCGCGCCGACGGCGCAGGCGCTCGCGGGCATGCTGAAGGCCGCCCTCGAAGCGAAGGACGTCGCGACGCTCGAGCGTCTCCTCGGTCCATGCGTGAACGTCGGTGCCCAGAGCGCCGGCGCGAGCAGTCTCAGCCGGGAGCGCTACATCTCTCATCTGCGCACGCAGTTCGCGGCGGGGCTCACCGTGACGGTGGACGCGAGCGGGATCAAGACCGAAGAGGGCTTCTGGGGTACGACCGTGCGCTCACGCTGGAACGCGGTCCCGGCCGGGGCGTCTGCGACGGCGCCGACCCCCGGACCGCAGACCTACGACGTCGAACTCGTGCTCGGCAAGACCGCCGGCGGCTTCTTCTGGAGGGGGACGCTCGTCACGTTCCCGCGGCCGGGCTAAGTCGAGCCATGCGAGGCATACCGCTATCGATCGCGATCACGCTCATCGCTGTCGTCGAAGGGCAAGTTGGACGATCCGAGTGAGGTCTCCTTCGAGCACCTGATTCGTTCTCAGGTAAGCGGCGGCTCGGCGCATGCGAGTGCGCTCTCACTTTGAGCGCGGACGATTGCCGGGCTTGGGGTGGTCGATGTAGTAGCATGCAACTATGTTGACTGTGCCCGAGGCGGCACGACGGGTCCGCCGCGACCCGGAGACCGTTCGCCGTTGGATCCGCTCCGGCCGGCTGCGCGCGAAGAAGGTCGGCACCCAGCACGTCATCGAGGAAGCGGATCTCGCCGCGCTCATCGATGAGCCGAAGATGCTTCCGCTGCCGAAGGGGATGCGACGGACGTTCTGGGGTGAGCCCATGCCGAATGTCGTCGCCTGGATCCATCGCTCGCGGCGAGGGCACTGACGCTCGTCATCGACGCGAGCGCGGCTTCCAACGCGTGTCTGGCCGAGACCGGTTTCGCGACGTACCGCTCTGAGGAGCTGGTGGCGCCGCCACTCCTTTGGTCCGAGATCAGGTCGTCGTTGCACGAGTCGGTCTGGCGAGGAGACCTCCCGGCGGAGCGCGCGCTCGACGCCCTGGCGAAGCTCGCGGTCGCGCCGATCGCGTCACGCGCACCGGCTGCGCTGTCCCTCAAGGCATGGGAGATCGCCGATCAACTCGGGTGGGCAAAGACGTACGACGCGGAGTACCTCGCGCTGGCCGTGCTGCTCAAATGCCGGCTCGTTACCGTTGACGACAGACTCCGTCGCGGGGCCGACCGCTTCGGCATCGTGATAGGACCAGCGGACCTCTGAGCGCACTTCCATTCCGCAAGGTCCTGATCGCGAACCGCGGCGAGATCGCCGTGCGCGTCATCCGGACGTGTCGCGAGATGGGCATCCCGACCGTGGCCGTGTACAGCGACATCGACAGGACCGCGCTGCACGTTCGCATGGCCGACGAGGCCTACCTCATCGGGACGGCGCCGCCGAGCGACTCCTATCTCAGGATCGATCGGATCGTCGCGGTCGCCAAGCGCACGGGTTGCGATGCCGTGCACCCGGGCTACGGGTTCCTCTCGGAGAACGCCGACTTCGCGCAGGCGGTCGCTGGCGCGGGCATCGCGTTCGTGGGGCCGCCGGCGACCGTCCAGCGTGCGCTCGGATCCAAGACCGAGGCGCGCAAGATCGCCGTTGCGGCGGGCGTGCCCGTGGCCGAAGGCACGCTGGATCCCGTGGGCGACGAGGCCGAAGGGCGGCGCATCGCGGATCGCATCGGCTATCCGGTCATCCTCAAGCCCGCGGGCGGCGGCGGCGGCAAGGGCATGCGCGTCGTGCGCGAAGCGACGGAGCTCGCCTCGGCTTGGCGCGGCGCCACGGGTGAGGCGACCACGGCGTTCGGAGCACCCGCACTCCTCATCGAGCGCTACATCGAACGCGGCCGCCACGTCGAGATGCAGATCCTGGCGGACGATCAGGGCGCGGTCGTGTGGCTCGGCGAGCGCGACTGCTCCATCCAGCGCCGTCACCAGAAGCTCATCGAGGAGACGCCGGCACCGTCGGTGGACGACGCGCTGCGCGCGCGGCTCGGCGACGCGGCGGTCCGCATCGCGAAGTCCGCGGGCTACCGCAACGCCGGGACGTGCGAATTCCTGGTCGCGCCGGATGGCTCGTTCGTCTTCCTCGAAGTGAACACGCGCCTCCAGGTCGAGCACCCGGTGACGGAGATGGTCACGGGGCTCGACCTCGTCGCCCTGCAGCTGCGCATCGCCGCCGGCGAGCCATTGCCGTTCGGCCAGGACGGGATCGTCCGGCTCGGTGCGGCCATCGAGTGCCGCATCACGTCCGAAGATGTGGGCGCGGGCTTCCTCCCGGCGGGTGGCCGCGTCGCGGCTCTCCGTCTTCCTGCGGGACCGGGGATCCGCGTCGACTCGGCTCTCGAGCCCGGCACGTGGATCCCCGACGAGTACGACCCGCTCATCGCGAAGGTCGCGGCGTGGGGCAGCGACCGCGAGGCGGCGCTCGCGCGCATGCGGCGCGCCATCGCGGAGACGGTCATCACCGGCATCCCGACGACGCTGCCGTTCCACGTCAGCGTTCTCGCGGATCCCAGGTTCATCGCGGGCCGCTACGACACCGGGTACGTCGCCTCACGCGAGCCGCGGCGCACGCCGGCGCTCGAGGACGATGCGGCGCTGGCGGGCGCCATCGCCGCCGTCCTTGCCCAGCGGGTCTCCGCCGCGCGGCTCCCCGTCGTTGACAGCGCACGGAGCGCGTGGGCCGACGCCGCGCGCGCCGATGCGCTGCGAGCGCCGGCGGCCTGGCCGCCCGAGGGCGGCTGGTGAGGTACCGCGTCGCGGTCGGCGACCGCCGGATCGGCATCGACGCGACACCGGAGGGGCGCCTGCTCATCGATGGCCGTGTCGTCGCATATGACGCGCGCGAGATAGCGCCGGGGACGTGGTCCGTAGTCGTCGACGGCAGGTCGCACGAGGTCGTCCTCCTCGGGAACGGACGCGCGCACATCGATGGGTCGGAGGTCGCGCTCGCCGTCGCCGATGAGCGCGCACTGGCAGCGCGGACCGACCGCAGCCTCGTCGCCGGTGGGCGACACGAGCTGCGCGCCCCGATGCCCGGCTTGCTGAAGGCCGTGCACGTCAAGGAGGGCGACATCGTCCAGCGCGACGGCGCGGTCGCGACGCTCGAGGCGATGAAGATGGAGAACGAGCTCCGCGCGCCGGCGCGCGCGACCGTGCAGCGCCTCGCGGCGGTCGCCGGTTCCAAGGTCGAGAGCGGGTCGCTGATCGCCGTGCTGGTCGAAGAGCCCGCGTGACGCCGGCGCGCCTCGCGCGCGCCGCCGGGGTGGGCCTGGTGGTAGCGCTCGTGACCCTGACCGTGACCTACGGCCTCCTGTTCCAGCGGTCGCTCCCGACCATCGACGGCAACTACCGCCTGCTAGGGCTCGAGGAGCGGGTCGAGGTCGCTCGTGACGCGTACGGGATCCCGCACATCACGGCCGCGACGCGGCGCGACATGTTCTTCATGCAGGGCTACGTCACCGCGCAGGATCGGCTCGCGCAGATGGAGATCCTTCGCAGGGCCGCGCGCGAGAAGATCCCAGATGCCGCCGAGCTCGCGGGCCGATCCTCGCCGGCGGCGCGCGCCGCGCTCGACGCGTACGCCGCGGGCGTGAGCAAGCTCATCGCGCAGTACACGGGGGCCGGGGCCCTGCCGGGCGAGATCGTCCTCGCGGGCATCCGTCCGACGCCGTGGCTGCCGGAGGACAGCGTCGCGATCGCCGGCGCGTACCTCGGGCGATCCGTGTCGGGATCGAAATGCTTCGTCGCGGTCGCGACGCTCAAAGGACGGCCCATCCTGGGGGCGGATGTCTTCGCGGATGTCGCGGGTCCGGGCCTTTACGAGGTCGGGCTCGAAGCGGGAGGGACCCGCGCGATCGGAGCATCGCTCGCGGGGGTGCCAGGCCTGATCGGAGGCACGAATGCGTGGACCGCGTGGGCGCTCCAGCCCGACGGCGCCGACGCGGTCACGGTCCTCGACGCGCTCGTTCGAGCCCTGGACGCGCGCACGGCGGGAGCGTTCCGCTTCGTGTCGGCGAACGGCCTCATGGGATGCGCCGCCGATCTCGCTGGTGGAGCGTCCGCGCACCTGGACGTTCCAAGCCGCGTGGACGTCGAGCTGATGCGCGCGATGCTCGGCAAGCCGGCGACGGGCATGGGCGCCCGGTTGATCGTCGACCTCGCCGAGGTCGACCTGTCGCGGTCGGCGGTGTCGAGCGGTGCCTCTGGCCATCCCCGGTCGCCGCACTTCAACGATCAGGCGGCCATCTGGGAGATCGGTCAGGTGCACCGCCTGGCGCTTTCGCGAAGCGCGATCGGCGTCACCGACGGGGTGCTGGTGTTCAGGCCGCGCTAACGTGACGAGCATGCCGCGCAAGTCCCGCGACGCGCGCGAGTGGGAGAGCACCACCTACCGCGACGCCGTGGCGAAGGTGCCCGAACGCGCGACATTCACCACCACGTACGGCACGCCGCTCCCGCCCGTCGCGCATCCACCCGAGGGGGACGGCGCCGAGTTCCCGGGCGAGCCGCCGTACACGCGCGGCATCCACGCCACGGGCTATCGCGGACGTCTCTGGACGATGCGCCAGTACGCCGGTTTCGCGGACGCGGAGGCGACGAACAAGCGCTACCGCTACCTCCTCGCTCACGGGCAGACCGGCCTGTCCGTCGCGTTCGACCTGCCCACGCAGATGGGCTACGACGCCGACGACGACCGCGTCACCGGAGAGGTCGGCCGCGTGGGCGTCTCCATCTCCAGCCTCGCCGACCTGGACCGCCTCTTCGAAGGCATCCCGCTCGCCGACGTCACGACCTCGATGACCATCAACGCCACTGCGCCGATCCTCCTGGCCATGTACGTCGCGCTCGCGAAGCGCCAAGGCGTCGCCCTCGATCGCGTCGGCGGGACGACGCAGAACGACATCCTCAAGGAGTACATCGCGCGCGGCACGTACATCTATCCGCCGCGGCCCTCGCTGCGGCTGGCCACGGACCTCATCTCGTGGTGCGCCGCGCACCTCCCGCGCTGGAATCCCATCTCGATCAGCGGCTACCACATCCGTGAGGCCGGAGCCGACGCCGTGCAGGAGCTCGCGTTCACCTTCGCCAACGCGATCGCCTACGTCGATGGGGCGCTCGCGCGCGGGCTCGCGGTCGACACTTTCGCCCGACAGCTGTCCTTCTTCTTCGCGGCGCATTCCACGCTCATCGAGGAGGTCGCGAAGTTCCGGGCGGCGCGGCGCATTTGGGCGCGGATCATGCGCGAGCGCTACGCCGCGCAGGACCCCGTTTCGTGGCAGCTGCGCTTCCACACCCAGACCATGGGCTCGACCCTGACCGCTCAGCAGCCCCACAACAACATCGTTCGCACCGCCATCGAGGCGCTGGCGGCCGTCCTGGGTGGCACGCAGTCGCTCCACACGAACGCGTTCGACGAGGCCCTTGGCCTGCCCACCGAGACCTCCGCGCGCGTCGCGCTGCGGACGCAGCAGATCATCGCCGAGGAATCGGGCGCCGCCGACACCGTCGACCCGCTCGCCGGCTCGTATCTCGTGGAGCGCCTCACGGACGAGATCGAGGAGCGCGCGCTCGCGCGGATCGCCGAGATCGACGAGCGCGGCGGCGCGCTCGCGGCCATCGAGAAGGGCTACCAGCAGTCCGAGATCGAGAGCGCGGCCTACGCGCAGCAGGTCGCGATCGAGCGCGGACAGAAGGTCGTCGTCGGGGTCAACGCCTATCGCACCGACGACCAGGCCGTCCCACCGCTCCAGAAGGTCGACGAAGCGGTCATCCGGCGCGCGCGCGAGCGCCTGGCCGCGATCCGCGCGCGTCGGGACGCGGCCGCGGTCGAGCGCGCACGCGGCGACCTTCGTCGTGCGGCCGCGGGGTCGGACGAGATCTTCCCGCGGATCCTCGCGGCCGTCGAGGCCGACGTCACCCTCGGCGAGATCTCGGACGACCTGCGCGGGATCTTCGGCACCTACGAGCCGCGCCGATGAGGGAGATCCACCACGTCGGGATCGCCGTGCCTTCCCTCGAGGCCGCCCTCCCTGCGTACGTGGACGTCCTCGGCCTCCGCGCCGGACGGATCCGCGAGGTGCCCGACCAGGCGGTCCGCGTCGTGATGATCGGCGAGCGCGAGCCGAAGATCGAGCTGCTCGAGCCGCTCGACGCGTCGTCCGGCGTCGCTCGCTTCCTGGCGGAGCGCGGCCGGGCGACCCTTCACCACGTCTGCTTCGCCGTGGACGATCTCGCCGCCGTCCTGCGCGACCTCGCGGCACGCGGGACCGAGCTCGTCGATCACCAGCCGCGCCGCGGTGTCGAGGGCATGGTGGCATTCCTCCATCCCCGCGCCGCCGACGGCGTCCTGATCGAGCTGATCGACCGCGCGTCGATCAGCTAACGGAGCGCTCGGCCGGGCGACGTTGCCTCGGGTCGGGCATTCGCGCTCAGCGACCGCGCGGCTTCGACCCCTGCGTTACACCTCTGGTCGCTTCGCGCGAATTTGCCCTTCCCTCGACCTCGCCCGGCCTCGCGCCGGCGTCGTGCGCGAGGGTTCGTTGATCGCGATACTCATCGCATGCCGCCGCGGATCGTTCTCAGCTTGTCTGAGATCAAAGGCGGCGCGCTGTCGAAGGGTCAAAGCAACTATCGGGACCGACTAGTGGCAGCAGGTGCCGTGATGCAACTGGTGCATCCGGGCGATCCAGTGCCGACCGACTTCGACGGTCTTCTGCTATCCGGCGGTGGCGACATTCATCCCCACGAGTACGGCGGCGCTGATGCGAAGGTCGAGTGGGAGAGGGTCGACACCGTCCGCGACGAACTCGAGAAGGAACTGATCAAGGCGGCGATCGCGAAGGACCGCCCTGTTCTCGGGATCTGTCGAGGCTTTCAGATGTTGACTGTCGTTCACGGGGGCAAGCTCGTCGGGCACACAGAGGGACATCGGCCGGAGAACGGTCCGATCGTCGACCACAAGATCCGAGCCGTTCCAGGCAGCCTCTTGGCTCAGATCTGCGGGACTGAGGAGTTCTCCGTGAACTCGCGCCATCACCAAGTAGTGAAGGTTCTCCCGCCGGGGTTGCGGGCGACGGCAACAGTCGGGGAATTCGTCGAGGCACTCGAGGCGACCGACGGCCGATGGATCCTCGGCGTCCAGTGGCATCCGGAGACCAAGGGCGATGCACTTCTCGGCGAGGCACCGGCCGTCGGGCTCTTCCGGGAGTTCGTCCGGGCAGCGGAGCGCGTCCCGGCCCGGTGACCGTCCGTCCGCTGCGCGTCGCGATGGCGGCCGCGCAGGCGGGGCCCGTGAGCCGCTCGATGCGGCGGGCCATCCTCGCCGCCGGCGCCGAGCTCGCCGTCGCCCTCGACCCCGCTGACCCGCGATCCTTCGGCGAGCGCGCCCAAGCGCTGCGCGACGCGCATCCGGACGTGGCGCTCTTCGGCGCCGCGGACGGCGCGGACGCGGACCGTCTCGCTCTGGTCGCCGAGGCGCTGCGATTCGGCTGTGCGGCGCAGCGACCCGCTCCCCACGCGCTCGTCGTCACGGGCGACGCGGGCGCCGTCTCCCGGATGCGGCCGCTCCTCGCGGAGTTCGAGGTCGTGATCCTGCCGGACGTTCGAGCGAATGAGGGTCGCCGCGCGCTCGCCGTCCACCTTCGGGCGATGCGGCGCGACGTCGCCGCGGCCGAGCGCGACGACGCCCTCGAGGCGCTCGCATTCGCGGCTGCCGAAGCGCACGCGGCCGCGGTGCTGGTGGTCGACGTCAGCGGCGCATCCACCTCGATCGTCCGCGCACAGCCTGGCGCCGCGCTCATCGCGGTCCACGCGCGCCCGCTGGGCATCGGCTCCGCGGCCGATCGCGTCGTCGCGCGCGCGGGCCTCGACCGGGTCCGGCGCTGGATCCCCTGGGCCGTGGATCAGCCGACCCTCCTCGAGCGCGTCTTCAATCGCGCACGCTGGCCCGGCGTTCTCTCGTCCGCCGCCGAAGCCCGCGCCGTCGAGATCGCGCTCGCGCACGAGGCCATCGCGCACGCTCTCGCCGACGCGACCGCCGCCGGCATCGGTCCCGCTCTTTGTACGGTCGGCCACGTCATCGTCAGCGGCGGGCTCGCGGAGCTGCCGCCGCCCATCTCTCTCCTCGTGGTGGCCGACACGCTCGACCTTGCCGAGCGGGTCGCCGTGCACCGCGCCAGCGGCGCCGACGGCACGACGCTTCGGCCGCTCGGCGTGATCGCGCCGGCGTCGGACGGACGCGGATCGCTCTCGCTCGCGCGCGATCAGGATGCCGGAGAGGTCGGCATCCTGGTCGATGGCCGGCCGCGACCTCTCGTGATCCCGGTCCGCGATGCCGAGCGGGTCCCGGCGGTCGCGCGCTGGTACGAGGCCGTGGGCGTGCCCGTCGAGGCGACCGCGTGACCTGGGGCTACGGCCCGCGGACGGTCGAGCACCCCCTGCCCGTCGGCGCGGCACGGCTCGCGCCGGAAGGCACCGTCGTACGCGCGGGCGACGTCATCGCCAGCGGCGCCACGGTGACACGCGTGCTCGTCGTGAGCGTGGCGCGACGCGTCGGTGTCGAGCCCGGCGACCTCGATCGCGTGCTGCGCGTCCGGCCGGTCGCCGACGTGGCTCGGAACGACATCCTCGCGCGCACCGGGCGCACCTTCACGCGCGCGGCTGCGTCGCCGATCGACGGCCGGCTCGTCCACATCACCATCGGCGGTGACGCGTGCATCGCGCCCGTCGTCGACGACTGGCGAGTCCGGAGCGCGATCGACGGCATCGTGGCCCGATCGGATGCCGCCGCGCTCGCGGTCGAAGGCGAGTGCTGGGCGCTCGCGGGTCTGGCCGCGTACGGCCCCGACGCGCTCGGCGTCCTGGCTGTCGCGGTCGACGGTCCGGCCGACGCGCTCGCGCCTTCCCGCATCGATGTCCTTCAGAAGGGCCGCATCCTCGTCGGTGGAGCGCGCGCCGCGGCAGAGGCGATCACGCGCGCGCACGCATGCGGCGTCAGCGGCGTCGTCGTCGGTGCCGCTCCCGCGGGCGGGCTGCGTGTCGTCTACGGCGATGACCTCGACGCGCGCGGCCTGCTCACGTTCGACGATCGGCCGACGGTCCTCTGCCTCATCGGCTTCGGTTCGGCGGAGCTGCCACGCGAGATCTTCGATCCTCTCGCCTCATTCGCGGGCCAGCGCGCCTCGATCCACGTCGCCTCGGCGAGCCTCTTCGTGATGGCGCCCGCCACCGCCGCACGCCTTCCGGCGGCGGGATCCCGCATCGCGCTCGCGGACGACCATGCCTCGGTCCGCATCGTCGATCCCGAGGCGGCATCGCCGGAAGCCCTGGCGCTCGACGCTGACCGCTGAGGCAGCATGGTCGCGTGACCTCCAAGCGCCGCAAACGGGAGCGCCGCCGCACGAGCGATCACCCGATGCCGCCGCGGGCGCCACGCGTCAAGACGGATCGCCGTCGCGCGGACTTCGAGGCGTCCCAGGCGCGGATCCGCCGCGTGCGGTCCCTGGTCGGCGTGCTCGGCTTCATCCCGCTGGGCATCTCCCTGTTCTGCGGGTCGGGCGGGAGCGGGCCGTGCGGGATCCCGCGGGAGATCTACCTCGGTCTGTGGGCGGCGATCTTCGGGACGTTCCTGGGGCTCACCGTCCGCCTGTGGCGCGAGCGCCGCGCGTTCGAGCGCGAGATGTCCGCCGCGTGAGCGCGCCGCCGGTCAACGAGATCGTGACGCGCTCGCGCGAGGAGACCGAGAAGGTCGGCGAGCGGCTCGGACGCGGTGCGGTCGCGGGTGACGTGCTCGCCCTCTGGGGTGAGCTCGGCAGCGGCAAGACGACGCTCGTGCGCGGGATCGCGCGAGGCCTGGGTCTCCCGCAGGGCGAGGTCACCAGCCCGACGTTCGTGATCGTTCACGAGCACGAGGAGGGGCGGCTGCCGCTGTTCCACGTCGACCTCTACCGCCTCGGGCCGGACGAGACCGCGTCGACCGGATGGGACGAGGGGATCGCGGCGGGTGCCGTGACCGCCATCGAGTGGCCCGATCGCGTCGCCGGATCGCTCCCGGCCGATCGCCTCGACATTCGGCTCGATCACGCCGGTGGCGACGAGCGGCGCATCCGCATCGAGCCGACCGGCCCGCGCGGGTCGGCCCTCGCCGAGCGCGCGTCGTGACCCTTCTCGCTATCGACACCGCCGGCAGGTCCGCGTCGGTGGCCGTCTTCGACGGCCGCGCCGTGCTCGCGGAGGAGACGTGGCGGGCGCAACAGCACAGCGACGACCACCTCTTCGCAGCCATCGAGCGCGTGCTCGCGCTCGCGACGCTCTCCGCGGCGGATCTCCGCTTTGTCGCGGCGTGCCGCGGACCGGGGTCGTTCACTGGTGTCCGCGTCGGGATCGCGGCGGCGCAGGGGATCGCGCGCGCGGCGGGCGCGCGCGTCGTCGGCGTCGGCACGCTCGACGCGATCGCGCATCCGTTCCGCGGGACGTCGCGCGTCTGCGCGCTCATCCCGGCGGGTCGGGGAGAGCATCACGCGGCCGTCTATCGGTCGCGCGGCGGAGCGTGGCAGCGGGTCCTGGGGATCCTCACCCTGAGCATCGCTGACCTCGCGCCGCTCGTCATGACGGGGGCGCTCTTCGCGGGAGAGATCGACGACGCGACGCGCGCGGAGATCGTCGACCGGCTCGACGCTCGCGCGCAGTTCCCGCCCGCGAGCATGTCCGCGCGCCGCGCGGGCCACCTGGCCGAGCTCGCGTGGATCGTGGCGCAGGCAGGTGGCGCGATCGCGCCCGAGGCGCTCGAGCCCGTCTACCTGCGGCCGCCGGGCATCCGCGGACCGACCGGCGTGTTGGTGGCACGAAGCGAGCCCTCTGGGCGAGCCGGCGGCCGATAAATGGTCTCGCTAGCGCCGGTCGTGATCAGCGATCGACGAGGCGCACATCACGACGTTCGCCGTGCTGCCCGAGCATCGGCGGAAGCGCATCGGCGAGCGGATGCTGCAGCGCCTCTTCGAGGTCGCCGAGGTGATGGGCGGTCAGTGGCTGACCCTCGAGGTGCGCGTCTCGAACCTGCCCGCGCAGCGCCTCTACGAGAAGTACGGGTTCCGCCGCGCCGGCGTCCGCCGGCGCTACTACTCGGACAACAACGAGGACGCGCTGATCATGTGGACGGAGAAGATCCGCGATCGTGCCGTACAGGACCGCCTCGCGGAGCTGCGCAAGGCGCTCGGCGAGTGATCATCCTCTCCATCGAGACCAGCTGCGACGAGACCGGCGTCGCGGTCGTCGAGGACGGCCGCCGCATCGTTTCCAACGTCGTCGCCTCGCAGACCGTTCACGAGAAGACCGGCGGCATCGTGCCCGAGGTCGCGGCGCGCGAGCACCTCCGCCAGCTCGACCCCATCCTGCGCGAGGCGCTCGCTCGTGCGCGCATGGACCTGAGGGACGTCGACGCCGTGGCGGCCACGGTGGGGCCGGGGCTCATCGGCGCCCTCCTGGTCGGCGCGACCTACGCGCGCGGGCTCGCCCTCGCGAGCGGAAAGCCGTTCATCGGCGTGAACCATCTCGAGGGGCACGTCTACGCGAACTGGCTGTACGAGGGGGATGTCGCTCCTCCCGAGCCGGTCCTCCCGGCCGTGGTCCTCGTCGTCAGCGGTGCGCACAGCGACCTCGTCCTCATGGAGGACCACCGCAGCTTCCGCCTCCTCGGCCGGACCATCGACGACGCCGCCGGCGAGGCCTACGACAAGGTCGCGCGCCTGCTCGGTCTGGGCTTCCCCGGCGGGCCGCTCATCGAGAAGGCCGCGCGGGACGGCGACAGCCGCTCCTATGCGCTGCCGAAAGGCGAGACCGGCGCGCGGTATGACGTGTCGTTCTCGGGACTGAAGACGGCCGTGCTCCGCCTCGAGCGGGAGCTGGAGGGCCGCGGGCGCGTCCCCGTTCCCGATGTCGCCGCGTCGTTCCAGCGCACGATCAACGAGATGCTCGCGGAGCGCGTTGCGCGCGCTGCCGCGGAGTTCGACGTCCGCACGGTCATGCTCGGCGGCGGCGTCGCCGCGAACCTCGCGCTCCGCGAGGAGATCCAGCGCCGCGTGTCGCTGCCGCTCCGCGTGCCTCCACCCAAGCTCTGCATCGACAACGGCGCGATGATCGGGGCGGCGGGGTACTTCTCGCTGAAGCACCGCGGCAGCGGGATCCCGACCCTCGTCCGATCGCACATGCCTCTGGCGCGCGCGTGAGCCGCGCCGACCTGGTCGTCGCCCTCGACGAGGCTCGGACCCTCGCGATGGGGCCGATCATCGAGACCGCGCCGATCACTGACGCTCCGGCGATCGCGCCGCTTCTCCTGCGCATCCTCACTGCGGCTTCGGACACGCCGGAGGTATTGGCGGAGTTGGCGGACGTCCCGGCGGCGCGCGCGCTGCTGCGCATCACGGACGCGGCCGCGGCGATCGAATTCCAGGCCGGCGAGGGACGCCTCCACGCGGAGAGTGCCGACGTGAAGGGGCGCGGGCCCAAGGTCGACGCGACCGCGAGGACGTGGCTCGGCCTCCTCGGTGGGACGCTGCGCCCCTGGCTCGCGTTCACGCGTGGGCTCGTCATATGTCGCGCGGGGCTGACCGAGCTGCGCTGGATGCAGACGGTCGCCGAGCGTCTGCAGCGTGGCTACGAGGCGACGCGGCACTAGAGTTCGGGCATGACCGAGACGGCCGCGCGCCCGGGCGCGGAGCACGGAGAGGCCGCGGCCGCGGATACGCAGGCCAAGGTCCACCGCGCGGAGACCAAGACCAAGACGCCGGCGGAAGCGAAGCGGGAAGGCCCCACGCTGGAGGCCATTCGGGGCGATCACCGCGTGCGCACGTTCATCCGCTCCGCCAACGCGCAGACCGGCGCGATCGGCTACACCGAGCACGGCGAGCGCCACGCCAACACCTGCGCGGACGGCGCGCGGTTCATCCTGCGATCACTGGGCCACGAGGCCCGCCGCTGCGAGCTCGGCGCCATCGCCGCGTACCTGCACGACATCGGGAACGTGGTCACCCGCGAGAAGCACGGCCAGACCGGCGCCCTCATCGCGAAGGACATCCTCGAGGACCTCGGGTTCGACTTCGAGGAGATCGCCACGGTCATGGGCGCGATCGCCAACCACGAAGAGGACGAGGGCGGCACCGCGATCAGCGCGGTCTCCGCTGCCGTGATCCTCGCCGACAAGAGCGACGTGCACCGCAGTCGCGTGCGGAACCCCAAGACGACGTCCTTCGACATCCACGACCGCGTGAACTACGCGGCGACCTCCGCCGAGATCAAGGTCTCGCGCAAGGAGAAGCTGATCACGCTCGACCTCACCATCGACACGGAGGTCGCGCCGCTCATGGAGTACTTCGAGATCTTCCTCTCGCGGATGGTGCTGTGCCGCCGGGCGGCGGAGTTCCTGCACTGCGCTTTCGCCTTGGTCATCAACAACACCAGGCTGCTCTAGGTGCCCACGCGTCGGTCGAAGGGCCGTGATGCCGTAGCGGCGGGCGGCGTCGTGATCCGCAAGGGCGAGCGCGGCCCGGAGGTCGTGCTCGCCGGGCGCGAGGGCATGTGGGTGCTCCCGAAGGGAACGCCGGATGCGAACGAGAGCATCGAGGAGACGGCGACGCGCGAAGTGCGCGAGGAGACGGGACTCGACGTGCGGATCGTGCGGCCGCTGGGGACGATCGAGTACTGGTTCGCGCTGCCGCGGCGCCGCGTGCACAAGACCGTGCACTTCTTCCTCATGGAGGCGACCGGCGGCGAGACCTCGCGGCACGACCACGAGTACGAGGAAGTGCGCTGGGTGCCGGTCGAGCAGGCGCGCGGCCTGCTCAGCTTCGACACCTACCGCGAGATGCTCGACCGCGCGCTCGCCGAAGCGGCCGCGGCGTGAGCACCGCGACGCTGCTCAGGACGCCGCTGCACGACGAGCACGTCGCGCTGGGCGGCAAGATGGTCGAGTTCGCGGGGTGGGAGATGCCCATCCAGTACCCGACCGGGATCGTCGCCGAGCACCGTGCCGTGCGCGGCGCCGCTGGGATCTTCGACCTGTCGCACATGGGCGAGCTCTACCTGCGTGGGCAGGGGGCCGGGGCGGCCCTGGATCGCCTCGTGTCCAGCGACATCGCGGGCCTTCAGGTCGGACAGGCGCGGTACGGGCTGCTCTGCAACGAGAAGGGGACGATCGTCGACGACGTGATCGTCTACCGGCTCGAGGCCGAGAACTACCTGGTGGTCGTGAACGCCTCGAACGCGTCGAAGGACCTCGCGCATGTCCGCGCGCACCTCGATAAGGGCGTCGACCTCGAGGACGCGTCAATGGAGACCGCGCTCCTCGCGGTGCAGGGACCCCGCGCCGCCGTGATCATGGCCTCGGTCACCGATCTCGAGATCCGCGAGGCCACCATCGAGGCCCTTGCGCCGTTCGGCGTGATCGGCGCGCGCGTGGGCGGCGCTCGCGCGTGGATCGCGCGCACGGGATACACGGGCGAGGACGGCTTCGAGGTCTTCCTCCCATGGGACCGCGCCGTGGGCCCCTGGTCGCGCATCCTCGCCGCGGGTGGTGCGATGGGCGTGATCCCCATCGGCCTCGGAGCGCGCGACACGCTGCGCCTCGAGGCGCGCTATTCGCTGTACGGGAACGAGATCGACGAGACCACTGACCCGATCGAGGCCGGCCTCGGCTGGACGTGCAAGCTCGACAAGGAGTTCGTGGGGCGCGACGCCATCGCCCGGGCGAAGGAACGCGGGCCCTCGCGCAAGATCGCCGGGCTCGTCGTCGACGGCGGGGTCGCGCGCCACGGCCACGCGGTGATGAAGGACAGGCAGCAGGTCGGGACCGTCACGAGCGGCACGTTCGGCCCGACCGTCGGCAAGAACATCGCGCTGGCGTATGTGCCGACCCCGCTCGCGAAGTTGGGGACGGACGTGGCGGTGCGCATCCGCGACCGCGACGTCCCCGCTAGGGTTGTGAAGACGCCGTTCCATAAAAGGGGAGAAGCCTCGTGAGCACCGTCCCGGACGACCTGCGCTATTCAAAGGAGCACGAGTGGGTGCGCCTCGCGGGCGACACCGCCACCATCGGGATCACGCATTTCGCGCAGGACCAGCTCGGCGACGTCGTCTTCGTGGAGCTCCCCAAGCAGGGATCGACCGTCCGCCAGTACGCGAGCCTCGGTGTCGTCGAGTCGGTGAAGGCCGCGTCGGACGTCTACGCGCCTCTCTCGGGTGAGGTCATCGAGCGCAATGTCAAGGTCATCGAGAGCCCCGAGCTCGTGAACAAGTCCCCGTATCAGGACGGGTGGCTCATCAAGGTCCGCCTCGCCGACAAGGGCGAGCTCGAGAAGCTGCTGTCGCCGGACGACTACCGCTCGCACATCGGCGAGACCGCGCCCTCCGGGGGCTGATGTAGGTGGTCATGCATCGCTTCGCTCCGCCTGACCGTCCTGCTCCGCCCGGCTCCGCCGGGACGTAGTGGGCCGCAACCCGTACTCGCCGCACACCGACGAGGACCGGCGCGAGATGCTGGCCACGATCGGAACGCGCAACATCGACGAGCTCATCACCGCCATCCCCGCGGACGCGCGCCGGCCGCGCATCGGGATCGGACCGGGCCTCTCGGAGCTCGAGGTGCAGCGGCATCTCGAGGGGCTGGCCGCGCTCAACGTCCGCGCCGGCGACACCGCCTTCTTCATCGGCGGACCCATCCAGCGCCGGTACATCCCCGCGGCCGTCCCGGTGCTCGCGCTGCGCGGCGAGTTCCTCACGGCCTACACCCCGTACCAGCCCGAGGTGAGCCAGGGGACCCTTCAGGCGGTCTTCGAGTACCAGTCGCTCATGGCCGAGCTGCTGGCGATGGACGTCGTCAACTCGTCGATGTACGACGGCGGATCCGCCGTCGCAGAAGCCGCCTTCATGGCCGTGCGCCTCACCGGACGGAAGAAGGTCGTCGTCGCGACCGAGGTCGACTTCACCTACCGCCGGACGCTGCGCACGTACGCGCGCGGCCCCGAGATCGAGATCGTGGAGGTCCCGAGCGCCCAGCTCGCGGCGAGCGCCGCGGGCGCGGCGTGCCTGATCGCCCAGCACCCCGACGCGTTCGGCACCCTCGTCGACGTCCGCGCGATCGCCGACGCGGCGCACGCCGCGGGCGGACTGTGCGTTCAGGTGACGGAGCCGCACGCGTGCGCGCTGCTCGAGCCGCCCGGCGCGCTCGGCGCGGACATCGCGGTGGGGGAGGGCCAGCCCCTCGGCATCACGATGTCGTACGGCGGGCCGCACCTCGGGATCTTCGCGTGCCGCGAGGCGCTCGTGCGCCAGATGCCGGGCCGCATCGCGGGCCAGACCCTCGACGCGAACGGAACGCGCGGCTTCGTCAACACGCTGCAGACCCGCGAGCAGCACATCCGGCGCGAGAAGGCGACGAGCAACATCTGCACGAATGAAGCGCTCGCGGGCATCACCGCGGCGGTCTACATGTCGCTGCTCGGCCCCGCGGGCCTGCGCGCCGCTGCCCGATCCGGTGTCGCCCGTGCGCACGCGCTGGCCGCTCGTCTCGCGGCCATCCCGGGATGCGCGATCGCGAACGACGGGCCGTTCTTCGACCGGTTCACGCTGCGCACCCGGCTGGGCGGATGGGCCCTGCGCTCCGCGCTCCTCGACCGGCGCGTCCAGGTCGAGGCGACGGCCGCGCATTATCTCGACGGGAAGCGCGCCGGCCGCGACGACGTGATCATCCAGTGCACCGAGCTCACGAGCGACGGCGACGCCGACGCTCTCGTCGACGCGGTGTCAGCACTGATGCGGACCGGCGCGGCGGCGATGGCGTCGTGAAAGCGCTCGAGCCGCTCCTCTTCGAGCTCGCCCGCCCGGGCCGCAGCGGAGGCCACGTGCGAGCCGATGGCAGCGCCGAGATCCCCACCTCATTCGCGCGGCGCGCCCCGCTGCGCCTGCCCGAGCTGACGGAGCCGCAGGTGGTGCGGCACTACACGCACCTCGCTCAGCTGAACTACGCGGTGGACACCGGCATGTATCCGCTCGGATCGTGCACGATGAAGTACAACCCCAAGGTGAACGACCGCGTGGCCGGCCTTTTCGCCGATCTGCATCCGCGGCAGTCGTACCGCCTGACCCAGGGCGTCCTCGCGCTCGCGTACGAGCTCGAGCAGATGTTGGTCAAGATCACCGGCATGGACTTCGTCTCGCTCCAGCCGGCGGCCGGCGCGCAGTCGGAGTTCACGGCACTGCTCGTGTTCAAGGCCTACCACGCGAAGCGCGGCCAGGCCGCTCAGCGGCGGCGGATCATCGTTCCCGACTCGGCGCACGGGACCAACCCCGCGTCGGCGGCGATGTGCGGCTACGAGGTCACGACGGTGAAGAGCGACGCGCGCGGGAATGTCGACCTCGAGGCGCTCCGCGCCGCCCTGGGTCCCGACGTCGCGGGCTTCATGCTCACGAATCCGAACACGCTCGGTCTCTTCGAGGAGCGCGTGCGCGAGGTGTGCGACGCGGTGCACAGGGCCGGCGGTCTCGTGTACGGCGACGGCGCGAACATGAACGCGCTCCTGGGGATCGCGCGCCCCGGCGACCTCGGCTTCGATTGCGTGCACATCAACGTGCACAAGACCTTCTCGACGCCGCATGGTGCGGGCGGGCCCGGCGCCGGGCCGCTCTGCGTGAAGGCGCACCTGCGGCCATTCCTGCCCAAGCCGTGGATCGTCCGGGAGGCCGACGGCTCCTACCACTACGACACGGCCAGGGAGGATCGGGACCCCGAGACGGTGGGCGACTCGATCGGCACCATCAAGCAGCGGCTCGGGAACTTCGGTGTCCTGGCGCGCGCCTACACCTATATGAAGAGCCTCGGCGACGAGGGCCTGGTCGAGACCTCCGAGGACGCCATCCTCGCGGCGAACTACCTGCTCGCGCGGCTCCGCCCCACCTACCAGGTGGCGTACGACCGGACGCCGATGCACGAATTCGTGCTGACCGCCGCGCCGCAGAAGAAGAAGGGTGCGTCGGCGCTCGACATCGCCAAGGGGCTCATCGACGAAGGGTTCCACCCCCCGAGCGTGTACTTCCCGCTCATCGTGGCCGAGGCGATGATGGTCGAGCCGACCGAGACCGAGCCCAAGGAGACGCTCGACGCGTTCGCCGAGGCGATGCTGCGCGTCGCCGAGCGGGCCGGGACGGATCCGGAGTCCCTGCACCAGGCGCCGCTCCGCGCGCCGCTGCGGCGTCTCGACGAGGTGAGCGCGGCGCGCAAGCCCGTCCTCAAGTGGAAGCTGCCCAGCTAGCGGCGACGCGCGTCGCAATGGTGGTCCCGCGTCGGGCCGCGGTCGCGCGCGGGGTCGTCGACATGCGCGCCGAGCCGCGCGACGACGCCGAGCTCGTCGACCAGCTGCACTTCGGTGAGGGCGTGACACTGCTGGCCGGTCGCGGCGGCTGGGTCTACGTCCAGGCGGAGGACCACTACTTCGGGTGGATCCCCGAAGGTGACGCCGCGGCGGCCGCGAGCCCGAACACCAGCGCGCGCGTGATCGTGGTCGCGCTCGCCGACGTCCACGAGCGTCCCGACGCGGGGTCCGCGGTGGTAGATCGCTTGCCCGCGGGCACATGGCTGCCCGCGCAGCCGCGGCTCGACAAGGCAGGCTGGCTGTTCCACCCCGAGGGCTGGATCGCGAGGGATGCGACGGCGCGCTTCGACGACCTGCCGCACCGGCCGCCCACCGCCCTGGACCTCATCGCCACCGCCGAAGCGTTCGTCGGCGTCCCGTACCTCTGGGGTGGTACGACCGGCCTAGGCCTGGATTGCAGCGGGTTCGTCCAGCAGGTCTATCGTCTGAACGGCATCGGGCTGGATCGGGATGCCGACCAGCAGGCCGTCGAGGGGAGGTCCGTGGACGCACCGATCCGCGGCGATCTGGTCTTCTTCGGCACGGAGCGCGTGACCCACGTCGGGATCGCCGTCAGCGACCGCTCCTTCCTCAACGCGCCCGAGACCGGCAAGCGCGTGCAGCTCGATGACCTCGGTAGCCGGAACGTCCTCGCCATGCGGCGGTACTTACCGGGATGACGCGCTCGTTGCGCCCGACCTCGTCGTCGCGGCTCGGGCCGGGTGACGAGGCCGATGCGCGCAACGACAAGGAGCTGGTCTACGCCGCGCGCCTCGGTGATGAGCGCGCCTTCGACGCCCTCTTCTACCGGTACCGCGACGGGATCTTCCGGATCTCGCTCGCCATCACCAAGGACCCCCGGACCGCGGAGGAGATCGTCGTTGACACGTTCGCGCGGGCGTACCGCGCGCTGGCCCGGCTCGAACCGGACGACACGCTGCGGCCCTGGCTCTACCGCGTCGCCATCAACGAGTCCTATGACCGCCGCCCCCGGCCGCTGCGCCAGACGTCATCGCTCGACGACGCCGCCGAGCAGCTCGCGGCGAGCGAAGACGGATCCCCGGCTGCGCTCGCCGAGCTGGCCGAGCGGAGGCGCGTCGTGCTCGCGGCCGTCGACACCCTCGATGACAAGCACCGCACGGTCGTCGTCCTGCACTACCTCGAGCAACTCGCGCTGGCGGAGATCGCGGACATCGTCCGCCGACCGGTCGGGACGGTGAAGTCGCGGCTCTTCTACGCGCTGCGGCGGCTGCGAACGCATCTTTCGCGACACCCGGGCCTCGCGGTCGAACCAAAGGGCGACGAGGAGGCTATGGGGGAACGGTGAACACAGGACTCAGCACCGCCGAGCGGCTGGCGGTCGAGGCGACCCTCGAGCACGCCTTCGGGCCGCTGCGCGCCGCGGGAACAGACCTGTCCCCGCTGCGCGTCCGCGCGGCCGTGCGCTGGGGCCGCGGGCAGCCGCCAGGTCAGATGCGCTGGGCGCGCGTCGTGGCGCGGGTCTCGGAGATGTCGGTCGCCGTCGGCATGACGGCCCTCGTCTTCGTCGGCGCGTTCGGCAGCGCGCCCCTTCCGGCCGCGGACACGAGGACGCGCCCGCGCTGGTCCAACCCGCACCGCGATCCGACCCCGGCCCCTTCTAGCCACGAGCGCCGCCCTCCTCGCGGTCGCCGCGGTCCTCGTCGCGTGCGCTCCGCCGCCCGCCGCCCCGCCGCGCTCTCTGGTCATCGGCGTTGTCGGCGATCCCGCGAGCCTGCTCGACGACGACCCTGCCGGGCGCGTCATCGGGAGCGCCGTCGTCGAGCCCCTCGTCCGCCGCACCGCGACCGAGGACCTCGAGCCACGGCTCGCGCTCACCGTCCCCTCGCTCGCGACCGGCGACCTGCTGTTCGCGCAGGACGCGGGCGCGCCGCAGGGCCGGCTCGTCGCGACCTTCCGTCTCCGCGATGGCCTCACGTGGCAGGACGGGATGCCGGTCACGGCAGCCGACGTGGCGTTCGCGTTCGCCGAGGATCGCGCGGCCGCCGCGGGCACCTCGGCGCGCGCGATGGCGGACCGCGTCGATCAGATGGACGTCCTAGACGACCAGCGCGTTCGCGTCGCGTACCGGGCCGGTGAGCGGTGGGACCTCTTCGCTCTAGCGCCTCGCGCGCTGCCGCGGCATCTGCTCCAGGGAGCCACCGCTGCGATGCGCGCGCAGTACGCGCGAGCCCCGGTCCACGCAGGGCCATTCCGCATCACCGAGCGGGCTATGCCTTCGGCCCGCCCGGACTCGATCGTGTGGTCGTGCGGACGTTCGCGGACCGGTCGGCTCTGCTCGGAGCGCTGCTCGCGGGCGACGTGGATGTCGCGCCATCCCCGGGGCTCGAGGCCGACATGGCGGCCACTCTCGATCGTTCCGTGGGCCAGCGCTCTCTCAGCGCGCTCTACACCCAGTCGCAGGCTCTGGTCATGCTGCGCTTCGGATCGCGCGTCGGCGATGCGCGGGTGCGAGAGGCGATCGCGCTCGCGGTCGATCGCGAGCGGATCGGGTGGGCCGTCTTCGGTGGCCGGGCGCGGATCCCTTCGTCGTACCTGGTCGCTCCACAGTGGGCGGCGATCGAGACGACTGAGCCGCCGCACCTGGATCGCGCGGCCGCGCGCGGTCTCATGGGGGCGGCGGGCTTCGGGCGCGGGAACTTCGGGATCGCCCAGCGTGGAACGGACCGTCTCGTCCTGACCCTTCTTGTACCCGCCGGTGCGAGCGCGATGATCGAAGCCGGGCGCGGCGTGGCCGCGGACCTCGCGATCCTCGGCATCGCGGCCGACGTCAGCGAGCGCCCGCCGAGCGAGATCGACCAGCGCGTCCTCCGGGGCGACTTCGATCTCGCGCTGACGGTCGAGTCGGCCGACGACCCGTTGATAGCGACCGAGCGGTGGCAGGGCGCGGTATCACCCTGGTCCGATGTCCTGGCGACGGCCGCCGCGGCCGAGGGCCGGACACCTGAGGGACGCGCCCTGTACGTCGAGCTGCAGCGCCTGTGGGCCGACGCCGCGCCGGCCTTGCCCCTTTACCAGGTCCTCAAGGTCGACGTCGTGACCGTGCGTTCGGGCGGGATCCGGCCAGCCTCGCACTCCGCCCCGCTGACGTGGGATATCGCGAGCTGGAAGATGGTTTCGGGCCGCTGAACCCCTCGCGTTGCCCGCGGGTATCGGTCACGAAGGGGGATACCCGGCTTCCGGGTGCCTCCGCCTAGAATGCTCGGGTCTGCCCGCGGTCTTCACCGGTTCGCGGGCGTCACCCGGAGGGAGGGTGGTGCGGTCGGGGTCCACTCGCCGATCACACATACCTGAACGCCCGCGACCCGTTCGCGTACCCATTCGGCATAAGGAGGAGCGCATGACCCAACGCGGTAAGGCCCCCTGGTCGTTCGTCGCGCCGTTCGTCGCGCTGGCCCTCGTCATCGGCGCCTGCCAGGCAGGCCCGAGCACGGCCCAGCCGTCGGCAACGGCGGCCGGCGGTCAAGCTGACCCCAACGGCGAGCTCGTCACCAACCTCGGCTCCGAGCCCGACACGATCGACCCGCACAAGGCGTCGTTCGTGGGCGAGATCTCCGTGATCATGTCGGTGTTCGAGGGTCTCATGACCCTCGACCCGAAGACCCTGAAGCCCGTTCCCGCTGTCGCGGCCAAGGAGCCCGAGGTCTCGGCCGACGCCAAGACCTGGAAGTTCACCATCCGCGACAACGTGAAGTTCTCGGACGGCGCGCCAGTGACGGCCGCCGACTTCGCGCGCGGCTTCATGCGGACCTGTGACCCGAAGACCGCCGGCGAGTACTCGTTCGTCCTCTACATCATCGCGGGCTGCGAGGCCTGGAACGGGATGGACGTCAAGAAGGCCACTCCGGCCGAGCTTGACGCCGCCAAGGCGAAGGTGGGCATCAAGTCCGACGCCACCAGCATCACCTTCAGCCTCACCGAGCCGGCCGGCTACTTCGGCTCCATCGCGTACATGTGGGTCGGCATGCCGGTCCAGCAGAAGTCGCTCGACACGGGCGGCGACAAGTGGACCGAGCCGGCGACCTACATCGGCAACGGACCCTTCAAGCTGACCGAGTGGAAGCACAATGAGAAGATGGTCTTCGAGCGCAATGACGGTTACTGGCGTGGCGCACCCAAGCTGAAGAAGTGGACCCGCGTCATGATCAACGAAGGCGCCGTCGCCTTCGCCGCGTACCGCAACAACGAGCTCGACGTCTTCGGCGCGGCCGCCGAGGACCTCCGCACCATCGACTCCGACGCGGAGCTGAAGGCCCAGGCCCAGGACGTTCCGGGTTCCTGCACCTTCTACATCGGCTTCAACACACGCAAGGCGCCGATGGATGACGTCAACACGCGCCTCGCGATCTCGAAGGCCTTCGACCGCAACGCCTTCATCACGGACGTCCAGAAGGTCGGTGCCCCGGCCAACGGCGGGTTCATCCCGCCCGGATTCCCCGGGTACGACAAGGACGACTCCGCTCAGAAGTACGACCCGGCAGCGGCCAAGGCGGCTCTGGCCAAGTCGAAGTACAGCGGCAAGCCCGAGCTGACGAACATCAAGTTCACCTACTCGTCCAGCGCACGGACGAAGACGCGCGTCGAGTGGCTGCAGCAGCAGCTGAAGACCAACATCGGCATCGATGTGGTGCCGGACCCGGTCGACTCGACCGCGTACACGCAGCTGGTCAAGAAGCCCGAGACCCTCCCGCTCATGTTCATCCTCGGGTGGTGCGCGGACTTCCCGCACCAGCAGAACTGGCTGACCACGGTGTTCCACAGCACGTCCCTCAGCCGCACGGGCTGGAAGAACGACACGTTCGACAAGCTCACCAAGCAGGCTGACCAGGACACGAACAAGGAGAATGCCGACAAGACCTATCAGGAGGCGTCGCGCATCCTCTCGAGCGAGGCCCCGGCAGCGTGGCTCTACTACAACGCCGGCAAGACGCTCACCAAGCCCTGGGTCAAGGGCGTGACCACGACGGCGATCGACGCCGCGCTGGGTCAGTTCCGGCTCTGGGAGATCTTCGTCACGAAGAAGGGCTAAGCCCTCTACGAACGAGACGCCGAGGAGGCCGGGCCGCGAGGCCGGCCTCCTCTGTTGTCCCGTATACACTCGGCGGACGTGCTCCGATACGTCATCAGGCGGCTTTTGCTGCTCATTCCGACGCTTTTCTTCGTCGCCCTGATCACTTTCGCGCTCGCTCACGCCGCGCCCGGCTCGCCTTTCGACAAGAACGAGAACCGGCCCCTGCCGCAGTCCACGATCGATCGGCTGAACCGCCTCTACGGCATCGACAAGCCCATCCACGAGCAGTTCATCCTCTACATGGGGAACCTGCTGCGGCTCGACCTCGGCTCCAGCCTGGTCAAGGACCGGACGGTCGGCGAGATCATCAGCTCGCAGTTCCCCGTGAGCGCGCAGCTGGGCCTGCAGGCGCTGCTGCTCGCGCTCGCCGTGTCGCTTCCGCTGGGGGTGATCAGCGCGCTGAAACAGAACAGCGGCGTGGACTACGCCAGCATGCTCTTCGCGACCATCGGAACGACGGTGCCCTCGTTCGTGATCGCCATAGTCGCCATCTACATCTTCGCGGTGAACCTGAAGCTCATCCCTATCGTCGGTTGGGGGACGCCGAAGCACATGATCCTGCCGACGATCATCCTCTCGCTCGGCGCGATGGCATTCCTCACGCGCATCACCCGGGCGAGCATGCTCGAGGCCATCCGCCAGGATTACGTCCGTACTGCCCGGAGCAAGGGGCTGTCGGAGCAGGTCGTGATCGTCGGGCACACCCTCAAGAACGCGATGATCCCGGTCGCCACCATCCTGGGTCCGGCGACCGCGGGCCTGATCACGGGGTCGTTCATCATCGAGACGCTCTTCAGCGTTCCCGGGATCGGACGTGAGTTCATCCTGAGCATCAACCGCCGGGACTACCCGCTGATCATGGGCGTCTTCCTGCTGTACGCGTTCCTGATCGCCGTCGCCAATCTCACCGTCGACCTCGTCTATGGCCTCATCGACCCGCGCATCAAGGTCGCCAAGTAGTGGCCACCATCACCCGGCCGCTCTCCAGCGCCGAGCGCGCGGCCGAGCTCAACGTCATCACCCGAAAGCAGCGCTCGCTCTGGCAGGACGCGATGTACCGCCTCTTCCGGAACAAGGCCGCCATCGCGGGCCTGATCGTCATCGCGCTCGCGGCGACCATGGCGATCCTCGCCCCGGTGATCGCGCCCTACAGCCCGACCGACTACTTCACCAACAACGGGAAGGCCGCGCCCACCCTCGCGGAGCCCTTCTGGGGTGATCCGAAGTACTACGACCCGACCCACGTCTTCGGCACGGACGCGATCGGGCGCGACATCCTGAGCCGGCTCATCTGGGGTGCCCGCGTGAGCATGCTCGTCGGCTTCGTGCCGGTCGCGATCATCTTCGTCGTCGGCGTCAGCATCGGCATGGCGGCCGGCTTCTACGGTGGCTGGACGGACCAGATCCTCATGCGCCTCACCGATGTGATCTACGCGTTCCCGGACCTGCTCTTCCTGATCATCATCATGGCGACCGTCCGGAACACCGACATCGGCAACATCATGGGCGGGCTCATCCTCATGTTCACGGCGATCGCCATCGTCAACTGGGTCGGGATGGCGAGACTCGTGCGCGGGCAGGTGCTGTCACTCAAGGAGAAGGAGTTCATCGAAGCGGCGCGATCGATCGGCGTCCCGGACCGGCGGATCATGATCCGGCATCTCCTGCCGAATTCCCTCGCGCCTGTGATCGTCGCCGTGGCGTTCGGGATCCCCAGCGCCATGCTGGCCGAAGCGACCCTCGGCTTCCTCGGGATCGGCATCCGTCCTCCGACGGCGACGTGGGGCGTCATGATCAACGAGGGGTTCCAGGTGTTCTCGACGACGCCCTGGCCCGCGATCCTGCCGGCCGTGTTCATCGCCATCGTCATGCTCGCCTTCACGTTCGTGGGGGACGGCCTGCGCGACGCGCTCGACCCGCGCATGAAGATCTAGGTCGACATTCCGGTACTCTCGCGCGACACAGGGAAGGGGTGAGGGCGTGGCGCTTCTCGAAGTGACCGACCTGAAGACGCAGTTCTTCACGCGCGACGGGGTCGTCCGCGCGGTGGACGGCGT
>JACPOT010000111.1 GCA_016191385.1 Chloroflexota bacterium
CGCATGACCCTCATTGAGGTGGTACACGCGCGGCCGCTCGGGGTGGAGCGCACGCAGCAGCGCGAAGGCGCCGAGGCCGAGGACCGCCTCCTGCCGCAGCCGGTAACGCTGGTCCCCGCCGTAGAGCGCGCCCGTGAGCGCGCGGTCGTCAGCGGTGTTCTCGGGCACGTCGGTATCGAGGAAGTAGACCGGAACGCTGCCCCCGCTGCCCTGGACGTCCTTTCGCCACGAGCGGAGATGCACCCTCCGGCCGTCGAGCGTGAGCGAGACCCGCGCGGGCACCGGCGCGAGGAGCTCCTCCGGCGACCACGGAGCCAGAGCCTCCGACTGCTGACCCTCAGCGTCGAGTTGCTGCGTGAAGTACCCCGAGCGGTGGGCAAGCGTCACAGCCGCGAGCGGGACACCGAGGTCGGCAGCCGCGCGCACGGTGTCGCCGGCGAGGACACCGAGCCCACCGGCGTACGTGCGCATACGCGCGTCGAGGGCGATCTCCATCGAGAGGTACGCGACCGCAGCGGACGATCCAGTGGGTCGGACGGGCGGGCTCCTAGCGGAACGGTCCAGCGAATGTCGCGACGAGGATCGCGACGAGGACGACGAGGAGCACCCAGCCCAAGGGCGTCCCCATCGTCCCCCCGATCCCGCCCATCATGCCCATGCTTATCGCTCCGCCCGCGAGGACGAAGTCGAGCACGAGGAGCGCGAGGAGCACGACTGACGCGCCCGCCAGGAAACTGCCTGGGTCGAAGCCGTTCACATCCTCGACGTCACTTCTCGACGATGACCTTCCCCTTCATGCCCTCGTCGTAGTGCGTGCCATCGTCCTCGAAGCAGCCCATCTCCCACTCCCCGACCTTGTCGGGGACCGTGAAGACGAGGGTCACCGGCGAGCCGCCCTTGTCCACCAGCATCATGCCGATGTCCGAGGGCTCGTCCATGCCGCCTCCCATGGCCGCCATGGCGTCGATGGCCTTGCCGTCGCGCTCGAAGCGCATCTGCATCCCTTGCATGAACCACGTCTGGTAGCCATCGGGCTTGCCGCCGGTCATCTTGACGCCCTTCCCGATCATCATCTCGTGGTCCTTCGCGCCATCGTTCCTGAACGTCATGCGCACTTCCTGTCCGACCTTGAGCCGGACAGTGTCCGGGCTGAACTTGTACTCGCTCCCGGTGATGGTCACGGAGCCGCTCGGCGCGGCCACGCCGCCACCGCCTCCGCAGGCACCCACCACCACCGCCGCGGCGGCCAGGATCGTCGTGAACGCTCGCATGAGAGTCCCTCCTTCTTTCGCTAGACCAGGTACAGGGTCGGATATATGAACAGCCAGACCGCGTCGACGAAGGTCCAGTAGCGCACCGCGGCCGTCGCCGGCCACGTCGTGCGTCCGGACCGCAGGACGAGGGCAAGAACGACGAGTCCGCTCGCGACGTGGAACCCGTGCACGCCGGTGAGCGCGAAGAACACCGAGCCGTAGCCGCGGCCCGGCGGGAAAGCGCCAAAGCCCTCGGCCCACTCGAGCGAGAGCCCGACGAGGAACGCGACGCCCAGCGCCAGCGTGAGGCGGATCCAGCGCCGGTAGGCGGCCTCGTCCCCCCGCCGCAGCG
This sequence comes from Chloroflexota bacterium, assembly GCA_016191385.1. GTDB lineage: Bacteria > Chloroflexota > Limnocylindria > P2-11E > P2-11E > JACPOT01. The sequence continues at coordinate 1,606 of JACPOT010000111.1, forward strand.
CGCGCAGGCCGGTGTACGCGGTGGCGCTGCTCGAGAGGAGCACGGTCGTGACGGCCGCTCCGAGGAGCTGCTCGACCTCGATGGGCCGCTCCCGGCCGATCAGCAAGTAGCGGGTCGCGATGAGGATGAGGAAGAGGAACGCCTCGGAGGCGATGAAGATCCAGAGGCCGAGGCTCTGCGTGGCGACGCCGTCCCGATGCGGACGTGCCGCACGGACGGCGCCCGTGCGCGCTTCGCCGGCCGTCGCCGTCACCCTTCGCCTCCGGAGCCGGCGAAGACGGCGTGCGGGCCGGCCGTGCCGTACTCGTACGGGCCGGCGACGACGACCGGTGGCACCGGGAAGTTCTCCACGGGAGGCGGCGAGGACGTCCGCCACTCGAGCGTGCGCGCGCGCCACGGGTCGGCCTCGGCGACCGGCCCGCGAGCCCACGACATGACCACGTTCCAGACGAAGGGGAGGAAGCTCGCGCCCATCGCGACGGCCATGACGGTGGCGAACAGGTTCACGCCGCCGAGGTCGGGCGTGTAGTCGGAGATGCGGCGGTTCATCCCGTTCACGCCGAGCCAGAACATGGGCAGGAACGTGAGGTTGAA
>JACPOT010000052.1 GCA_016191385.1 Chloroflexota bacterium
GCGCCGCAGGGGAAGCTCCTCCATCTGATCGCGCGCGCGATGAACGCGAAGCGGATCCTCGAGATCGGGACGCTCGGCGGCTACAGCGGAACGTGGCTCGCGACGGCGCTTCCAGAGGATGGCCGGCTCGTGACCCTCGAGCTCGATCCGAAGCACGCCGAGGTCGCCCAAGCGAGCTTCGCGCGCGCGAAGGTCGGCGATCGAGCGGAGGTGAGGGTCGGGCGCGCAGCCGATTCGCTGCGCGCGCTGATCGGCGAGAAGGCCGCGCCGTTCGACCTGGTCTTCATCGATGGCGACAAGCCCGGCTATCCCGAGTACCTCGACCTCTCCCTGAAGCTGTCGCGCACGGGCACGCTCATCGTCGCCGACAACGTCGTGCGCAAGGGCGCGATCCTCGACGCCGTGTCGGAGGACGCGAACGTCAAGGCCATCCGCCGCTTCCACGAGCTGGTCGCCGCGGAAGCGCGGCTCAGCGCGACGGTGATCCAGACCGTCGGGTCGAAGGGCTACGACGGGCTGTCGTTCGCGCTGGTGGTCTAGCCGGCCCGACCAGGCCCGGGATCGCGCTCAGGGCATCGCGCACGAGCGCGCGCGGGCCGATGATCACCTGCCTCTCGTCCCAGGCCGCGTCCTTGCCCGATCGGAGCGAGATCAGCGAAGCGCCGGCCTCGCGCGCGATGAGGCCGGCCGCAGCGATGTCCCACGGGCTCAGCACCCAGTGCATGAAGAGGTCGAACCGCCCCGCGGCGACGTAGCAGATCTCGACGCTCGCGGCGCCGAGCGCCCGCAGCCGCGCGGCGTGCTTGTGGACCAGCGCGAAGCGCGAGGGAATGGTCACCACGAATGCCTGCGACATGCGGCTGACCGACGACACGGAGATCGCGACGCCGTTCAGCGTCGCGCCGCCACGCTGGTGCGCGATGAAGGTCTCGCCGGTCCGCGGAGCGTGCACCGCCGCGGCGCGGACCGCGCCGTCCTCCACGTAGGCGATCGACACGGCGTAGAAGGGGATCCCGTGGCTGAAGTTGAGCGTGCCGTCGATGGGGTCCACGACCCACACACGTTCGGCTCGGCGGAGCGAACGGACCGCGCCCTCCTCGGCGAGCACCGGGATCGCGGGATCGTGTGCCCGCAGCCGAGAGATCACGGCCTCCTGCGCGGCGTGATCCGCCGCGGTCGCGAAGTTGGCGCGTCCCCTCTTGCGCGTGACGATGCCCACCTGCGCGATGTCGATCGCGTCGCCGACCTCGTGCGCCGTCGACGCCGCCAGCGCCGCGAGAGCCGCATATCGCTGGACGGGCATCATCCTGCGCGATAGTGCCCGACACCGACGGCGTCGCCATTCTCGACCGCGCGCGTAGCGGGGACGGTCGCGCATTCGAGGACCTCGCGCGCGCGGTCGAGGCCGCCCTCTACCGCCATGTGCTTCGGATCGTCGGCACGACCGCGGAGGCCGAGGATGTGGTGCAGGACGCGCTGGTGTCGGCGTGGCGATCGATCGGGTCGCTGCAGGGCGGGTCGTTCCGCGCGTGGGTGTTCCGCATCGCGACCAACCGCGCGATCGACTCCGTGCGCGCGCGACGGCGGCGCGGTGAGCTTCCGCTCGAGCCCGCTGAGGACGAGGAGGCCGGATGGGCCGAGCCGGTCGCGCCCGGACCCGACCATGCCGAGCTCGCGAGCCGGAGCGAGGCCCTGGCGCTCGTCGAGGAGGCGCTCAAGACGGTCCCGGCGGAGCAGCGCGCCGCGCTGCTGCTCCGTGACGTCGAAGGGTTCGACTACGCGGAGATCGCCCGCATCACGGCCGTCGAGGTCGGGACCGTGAAGTCGCGCATACATCGGGCGCGGCTCGCGGTGCGGAACGAGCTCGTCCTCAAGGGCTGGCGGAGCAGCGCCGGATGAAGCGCCTGCGGCTCGGCGCACCGCGCAGCGGGCGCACATCGGAGGGAACCAGGAACGCCACCGCCGCGTCCTATGGGAAGTGATGGAGATGCACGTCGATAACGACCTGTCCGCCTACCTCGACGAGGAGCTGGCGCCGACCGACCGCGCTCGCGTCGCGGGCCATCTCGCGACGTGCGAGCGGTGCGCCGCCCGCCTGGCCGACCTGCGCGCGACCTCATCGCTCATCGCGTCGCTTCCAGGCCCGCGCCCGGCGCGCTCGCTCGTCCCGAGCGTGGCCACGCGCTGGACGTGGCTGCGCCCGGCGCGGTCGCTGTCCGCGGTCGCGAGCGCGGCCTTCCTGTTCATGTTCCTGCTGACGGCTGCCGGCAGTAGCGGCCTCGGCGCCCCGGCATCGCAGCTCTCACCGACGTCGTTCAGCAACAACGCGCCGGCCGCGGCGCCGGCGCCTGCGCCATCGGGACCGGCTGGGCCCTTGGGAGCCGCCGCCCCCGCCGCCACCGCGGCGCCGACCGCGGCCGCGCAGCCGCCGCCCGCGGAAGCGCAGAAGGATGCCGCTGCATCCAGGGCGTCCACGGGTCTCGGCGACGCGCGCGATCGGCCGCTCGCATATGGGATCGAGCCATCGCCGCTCAGCCAGCCACCACTGTGGCTCGGCCTCGCGATCGTGGCCGCGATCGGCGCGTTGATCGCACACGTTCGCCTGCGGGAGAGCCAGGCCTAGCCCACCTTCTTACAGCACCTCCGTCAGGAGGTGCACGTACAGGGGCCGACGAGTGGAACGAGTCGGCACTTCTTATCCTCGACCCATGCCCGAGCGTCTCCTTCTCATCGACTCCAACAGCCTCATCTACCGCGGGTACTTCGCCGTTCCGCCGCTCACGACGACGAAGGGCGAGCTCTCCAACGCGCGATCCTGCTGAAGGCGTTCGAGCAGGTGCGGCCCGAGCACGTCGCGGCCGCCATGGATCTCCCCCTTCCGACCTTCCGGCACGAGCGCGATGCCACGTACAAGGCGACGCGCAAGCGGATGCCCGACGACCTCCGTCCCCAGATCGAGCGGTGCAAGCAGTTCCTCGACGCCATGGGCATCCCCATCTACGCGGTGCCCGGCTTCGAAGCCGACGACGTCATCGGCGCGCTCGCGCAGCAGGCCGAGGCAGAGGGCCTCGAGACCATGATCGTCTCCGGCGACCTCGACACGCTGCAGCTGGTCACGCCGAAGACACGGCTCATGACCACGCGGCAGGGCTTCCAGAACACGGTCATCTACGACGAGGCCGCCATCGCCGAGCGCTTCGGCCTGCGGCCGGATCAGATGATCGAGTACAAAGCGCTCAAGGGAGACACCACCGACAACATCCCCGGTGTTCCGGGCGTGGGGGAGAAGACCGCCGCGAAGGCCATCGCCGACCACGGGACCATCGAAGGCGTCTACGCGAACCTCGCGCTGTTCACCGACCGCATCCGCAAGGCTCTCGAGGAGCACCGCGATCAGGTCTTCGCCAGCCGCGAGCTCGCGCGCATCGTTCGCGACGTCCCGGTGCGCCTCGAGCCCGAGCGCACCCGGTTCGGACCGTACGACCGCCCGGCGGTCCTCGAGCTCTTCCAGGAGCTCGAATTCCGCAGCCTCGTGCCGCGCCTCCCGCCCGCCGATGGGAACGTCGCCTCTGCTCCCGTGGCGCCGGCCTCGTCGCGGACGGGGCAGCTCTCGCTCGGGCTCGACGCCGCGCCTGCCGGCGCGCCGCCCGTCCCGACGAACGTGCTCGACCAGGCCGGCATCGCCGACGCCATGCGCGCGCTCCGGCGCGCCGAGAGCGTGGCCGTCTTCGCGGACGCCGAGTCCGGTCGGCATCCCGCGCTGGTGGGCCTCGGCCTCGTCGGCGGAGACGCGTGCTGGTACCTGCCGGTCTCCGGCAGCGTGCCCGCGGAGGTCGGCGCCCTCCTCCGCGACGAGAAGGTGCGCATCGCCGCCCACGACGTGAAGACCGCCCGCCGCGCGCTGCGCCGCGCGGGAAGTGACCTGGCCGGCGTCGAGATGGACACCATGCTGGCGTCGTATCTGATCAACTCGAGCCGGCGACAGCACCTGCTCGATGACGTCGCTCTGGAGCGGCTCGGCATCTCGATCCCCGCTCTGCCCGGTCCTGACCGCAAGGATCCGAGCCGCGTGCCGACGGTCGCCGAGCGCGCGGCACGTAGCGGCGCGTCCGCTACCGCCACCGCGCGCCTGGCGGACCTGTTCCGCGAGGACATCGCCCGCCTCGGCCTCGAGCGCCTGTATCGCGACATCGAGCTTCCGCTCGTCGACGTCCTCGTGGAGATGGAGGAGGCGGGCATCGCGGTCGACCAGGGATACCTCGCGAAGCTGGCCGTCGAGTTCCGCGACGAGATCGCGCGCATCGAGCGCGACGCGTACGCGAGCGTCGGCCACGACTTCGGGATCAACTCCCCGAAGCAGCTGCAGGATCTCCTCTTCACCGAGCTCAAGCTCCCGCGCGGCCGGCGGACGGGTACCGGCTTCTCGACCGACGCGGGGGTCCTCGAGGAGCTCCGCGGCGCACACCCCGTCGTCGAGAAGATCCTCGAGCACCGGGTGGTCGAGAAGCTGCGGTCCACCTACGCCGACGGGCTCGGCCCGCTCATCGATCGCGACGGCCGGATCCACACGACATTCGAGCAGGCTCATCGATCGCGACGGCCGGATCCACACGACATTCGAGCAGGCCGTCGCGTCGACCGGACGCCTCTCCTCGCGCGACCCGAATCTGCAGAACATCCCCATCCGAACGCCCCTGGGGCGTCGCATCCGACGCGCGTTCGTCGCCGGCGCGCGCGACCGCACCCTCGTTGCCGCCGACTACTCGCAGATCGAGCTGCGCATCCTCGCGCACATCACGCAGGATCCCGGGCTCGTCGAGGCGTTCCGCCAGGGCGTCGACGTGCACCGCCGCACGGCGGCCGCGGGGTTCGGCGTCTCCGAGGACGAGGTCACACGCGAGCAGCGCGACGTGGCGAAGATGCTGAACTTCGGGATCGCCTATGGCATGACCGACTTCGGTCTTGCGGCCCGCATGGGGATGGCGCGCGACGAGGCTGCCGCGTTCATCGACGAGTACTTCAAGCGGTATCCCCACGTGCGGCGCTACGCCATCGAGACGAAGGCAGCGTGCATCGAGCAGGGCTATGTCGAGACGCTCCTCGGCAGGCGGCGGTACATACCGGACATGGGCCACGCGAACTACGGCGTGCGGAACGCCGCAGAGCGCATGGCCATCAACATGCCCATCCAGGGCACCGCGGCGGACATCATGAAGATCGCCATGATCCGCGTGCGCGAGAAGCTGCGCGCCAGCGGGCTCGACGCCCTCCTCGTTCTGCAGGTCCACGACGAGCTCGTTCTCGACGTCGCGCAGGCCGACGTCGACCGGACGGTCCACCTCGTCGGCGGCGAGATGTCCCGCGCCTACGCGCTCGACGTGCCGCTCGTCGTCGACGTCCGCACCGGGCAGAACTGGGACGAGATGACGCGGATCGCGACCCCCGTGCTGGCCTAGTGCCCGAGCTCCCCGAGGTCGAGACGATCGCGCGGCAGCTGCGCGGCTTCGTCGTCGGACGGACCATCTCGCGCTTCCGCTCGTACTGGCACCGCCTCACCGAGCCCGAGCCCGCGGCGCTGTTCGCGAAGCGCCTCGGCGGCCGACGTATCAGCGGGGTCCGGCGGCGCGGCAAGTTCGTCGTGCTGGACCTCGAGGGCGGGGAGGCGCTGATCGTCTCGCTGCGGATGACCGGCCAGCTGCTCTTCCATGAGGTCAAGGAGAGGGCGCATCCGTACCGCCGCGCGCACATCTCGTTCGCCGACGGGACCGCGCTCGAGTTCGCGGACACGCGCAAGTTCGGGCGGATGGCCATCGTCGAGACCGCGGCGCTCGAGGGGATGCTCGAGCGGCGCCGCCGCGCGGGAGAGCCGCTGCACGGCCATCTCGGCGTCGAGCCCTTGTCGCGCCGCTTCACCGTCGGCTGGCTGCGGGACGCTCTGCGGCGGCGCGAGCGCTCCGCCATCAAGCCGCTCCTGCTCGATCAGACGCTCATCGCGGGCATCGGGAACATCTACGCCATCGAGGCGCTGTGGCGCGCGCGGATCCATCCGCTGCGCACCGCCGGGTCGCTCCGCGCCGCCGAGGTCACCCGGCTGCACGAGGCCATCCGCTGGGTCCTGCGCACGGGCATCCGCTTCGGCGGAGCCTCGCGCCGCGACTACCGTGATGCCAGAGGCGAAGAGGGACGCATGCAACAGGAGTTCCAGGTGTACGGACGCGCCGGTGAGGTCTGCCCGCGCTGCGGCAGCGAGGTCGTCCGCATGGTCGTCGGCGGGCGCGGCACGTTCCACTGCCCGCGCTGCCAGCGCGCGCCACGCGGGTGAGCCTCCTCTCTGTCCAAGCGGTCGGGAAGTGGTTCGGAGAGCGCCGCGTCTTCAGTGGGGTCTCGTTCCGGCTCGCGCACGGCGATCGCGTCGGGCTCGTCGGACCGAACGGCACGGGCAAGTCCACGCTGCTCCGCATCGCCGGAGGCCGCGACGAGCCCGATCAAGGCAACATCGCGATCGCCCGAGGGAGCCGCGTCGCGCTCCTCGAGCAGGAGCTCCTTGCCGACCTGCCCGGTACCGTCGAGGCGCACGCACGGACGGCCGGAGCGCATATCCGCGAGCTGGAAGAGGAGATGCGCGC
>JACPOT010000099.1 GCA_016191385.1 Chloroflexota bacterium
CCTGGCCGACCGCGCCGCGCAGTGGCTCGTCGCCGCGGCCGTCGTCTTCGGCCTCGCGACCTTCGCGGGCTGGTACTGGCTCGCGGGCGCGACCTTCGTCTTCGCGCTCACGCTCGCCATCACCGTCGTGATCATCGCCTGCCCGGACGCCCTAGGCCTCGCGACGCCGACCGCCATCATGGTCGGCACCGGCCTCGGAGCGCTCAACGGCATCCTGTTCAAGAACGCGACGGCGCTCGAGCAGGCCTCCAAGGTCGGGGCCGTGATCTTCGACAAGACCGGGACGCTCACCGTGGGCCAGCCGCGCGTCGTGGAGATCGTCGCCGCGGGGAACCCGCTCTCGGAGCCGGAGCTGCTGCGCCTGGTCGCCGCGGCCGAGTCGTCGAGCGAGCACCCGCTCGCCGTCGCCGTCGTCGACGCCGCGAAGCAGCAGGGTCTCGATGTCCCCGCGGCCACGCGCTTCGACTCGATCCCGGGACACGGCCTCGAGGCCGAGGTGGACGGCCGCGCCGTCGTCGTCGGGAACCGCAAGCTGATGCGCGACCGCGGGATCGCGCTTGACGGTCTCGGCGAGCGCGCCGCGGCGCTCGAGGGCGCCGGCCGCACGGTCGTGTATGCCGCGGTCGACGGCGCCGCCGCCGGGATCATCGCCATCGCCGACGCGGTGCGGCCCTCGGCCAAGGAGGCGATCGCGCGGCTCCACGTGCTCGGCGTCCAGGTCGCGATGCTCACGGGGGACGACCGCGCGACGGCGGAGCGCATCGCGGGCGAGCTCGGCCTCGACACCGTCTTCGCCGAGGTCCTCCCCGGAGACAAGGCGGCCAAAGTGCAGGAGCTGCAGCGCTCGGGGAAGCTCGTCGCGATGGTCGGGGACGGCGTCAACGACGCTCCCGCGCTCGCGCAGGCGGACGTGGGCATCGCGATCGGCGCGGGCACCGACGTGGCAATGGAGACGGCGGATGTCGTGCTGATGAAGAGCGATCCGCTGGACGTGCTCGGCGCGATCGCCCTGAGTCGCGCCACGGTACGCAAGATGCGCCAGAACCTCTTCTGGGCGGTCGGCTACAACACCATCGCGTTCCCGATCGCGGCGGGGCTCTTCTACCCCGCGTTCGGGCTCCTGTTGCGCCCGGAGATCGCGGCGCTCTCCATGGCCGGGAGCTCATTCCTCGTCGCGGTCAACGCGCTGCTGCTCAAGCGCACGAAGCTCGAGGGGATCCGCCGCTACGGCACCTCGGCGCCGGAGCGCTAGGGGCGGGACGCGGGAAGAACGTAGACGAGGACGAAAAGGTAGAAGGCGGTCGCCGCCGCGATGGTCAACAGGTGGAAGACCTCGTGGTAGCCGAAGACACGCGGCCAGAGATCCGGCCACCGGCGCGCGTAGAGCACCGCACCCCCGGAGTAGAGGACCCCTCCGGCGAGGAGGAGCCCGATGGCGGACCACGGGAGCGCGGCCGCGACCTGCCCGAGCGCGGCCAGGGCGATCCATCCCATCCCCACGTACAGGCCTGATCGGGTCCGGCGGCGCAGCCGCACACCGGCGACGGCGGCGCCAGCGCCGGCGAGCGCCGCACCCCACACGGTGCCGAGGATGCCGGCGCGCCACCACCCTGAGAGCAGGTTGAACGCGATCGGCGTGTAGGTCGCCGCGATCAGCACGAAGATGCTCGCGTGATCCAGCCGTCGCAGGATCGTCGAGCGCGCCGGCCAGGCGCGCAAGTGATAGGCGGCACTGACGGCGAAGAGCAGGGTAAGGCCGGCGCCGTAGACGAGCAGCGACAGCTGCCGTGGTCGGTCGCCGCTCGACAGGACGAAGAGGTACGTTCCGCCGATCGCGGCAGCGACCGTGGCGCCGGCGTGCAGGTAGCCGCGCAACAGCGGGCGCACGCTCGACGCGCTCAGTTGTCCTTCGCGCCCTGCGCGATCCAAGAGACGATCACCTGGATCTCGCCGTCCGGCAGCGGCGGGAGCGAGGGCGGCATGCGCATCGCGTCGTCCACGAGGACGCGCACGAGCTCGCTCTCCGCGGGCTTCCCCGGCACGACGAGGCCCTCGTGCTCCATGAGCGGCGCGTACGCGTCGAGGCGGACGCCCTTCGGAGGCGGCGAGTTCTTCGGCTGGTGCGCGTGAGGCCCGGCGCGCCGGCGGAAGAGCGGCAGCACCTCGCCCGCGAAGCTCACCTCTCGCTGGAGCACGGCCGGCAGATCGCGCGGCATCGCCATGGTCATGCGCTCGCGCGGTGGCACGTGCGCGTACGGAGTGCGCGCGTACGCGCTCCCCGGCCGGTGGCCCTCGAGGTTGGTGTGGGTGTACGGGCTTCGCGCGACGACGGTGACGAGCCCGAGGCCGACCGGCACCGTGAGCGCGTGCATCGCCGCGGGGACGAGCAGGCCGAGCACGCGGCGGCGCTCCATCGGGGCAGGGCTGAGCGGCGCGTCATCGCTCGCGGTGGCGATGCTGAGCACGAGCCGCGCGACGAAGACGTAGAGGGCCCACACCGTGGCGAGGATCGCGGCGAGGGACCAGCTCCCGGCGGCACCGGCGAGGGTGCTCACCGCCGGCATGACCGCGTCGTAGAGCTGCTGGTCTCCTCGTACCTCGAGCTCGGCGGCGGCCACCGCGGGCTCGAAGCGGTCGTCGCCGGCGAAGCGCGCGCCGACCTCGACCGCCCCGGCCATGCGCAGCCGGACCGCGAGGCGGGCCGCGCCGCCGGCGTCCGTCCGCGCACTGCCCAGCGCGACGTCACCCTGGATCTCGCCCCACTCGGCGGGGGCGACGAACGCGATCTCGGCGCCCCGCACCGGCCGGCCGGCGGCGTCGGCGAGGCGCGCCTCCGCTGTGACGGTCGCGCCGAGCCGTGGCTCGCCGGCGATCGCGACGGTGAGCGACGGGACAGCGCGATGCCCGGATGCCGACGCCGCCGCGCCGAGCGCGAGGGCGAGGGCGAGGGAGAAGAGCCCGGCGCAGACGAGGCGTCGCGTCATGCCTGCACCGCCGCGGCCGCCGGCATCGCTTCCGGCGCGGCGCGCGACGCGGGAGCGCCGTGGCGCAGCTCCCAGACGGACACGATGGGCACGATCTTCGTGAACGCCGCGATGAGCAGAGCGAAGAGCGCGAAGGCGCCCGCCGTGATGGCGAGCTCGACCGCCGAGGGCAGGTAGTTCGCGAGATCGGTGTAGGGCATCTGCGGCACTCGCAGCGTGGCGACGACGATGATGTAGCGCTCGATCCACATCGCCACGTCCACCACCACGGCGGCGACGATCACGCCCCAGAACGAGCGCGTCTTCGGGACGAGCATGAGGATCGCCGGCGACGCGAGGCCGAGGATGTAGGCCCAGAACCACGGCGCGAACGCCCCGACGAGGATCGAGTCGAGGAAGAAGCCCTCGCCCTCCTCGAGCTTGTAGCCGACGGTGACGAGCTCGCTGAGGTTGAAGTAGAGCATGATCCCCGAGAGGCCGGCGAGCAGGAGCCCGAGGTTGGTGAACTGCCGGTCCGCGATGACCGCGTGCAGGCGGAAGGTGCGCCGCAGGATGGCCATCACCAAGATCAGCGTCGCGGTCCCGGAGAAGATCGCGCCGGCCACGAAGTACGCGCCGAACACGGCGGTGTTCCATCCGACGCGCAGCGTCATCGCGAAGATCCACGAGACGACGGTGTGCACCGACACGGCGACCGGGATGATGACCACCATCATCACCGTGAGCGCGGTCGCGAGCCTGCGCCACTGCAGCGGCGTGCCGCGCCAGCGGACCGAGAAGATCTCGTAGAAGGCGCGCTTCGGAGGCGAAACGCGCCCGGCGAGCCGGTCGCGGCAAAGCGCCAGGTCGGGGATCAGCGGGATGAAGAGGTAGATGAGGCTCCCGAAGAGGTACGTCGTGATCGAGAAGAAGTCCCACAGGATGGGCGAGTTCCAGCGGCCGTACATGAGGAGGTTGAGGAGGCGGTCGGGACGGCCGAGGTCGATGATCGGCATGAGGCCGCCGACCGTGAGCGCGACGACGGTGATGAACTCGGCCATCCGGGTGATCGGCAGGCGCCACTCGGCCTTCGTGACCCGAAGGATGGCCGAGATGAGCGTGCCGGCGTGGCTGATGCCGATGAAGAAGACGAAGTTGATGATGTAGATGCCGTACATCTGCTTGTTCTGCGTGTCCGCCATGCCGGTGACCCGAAGGCCCTCGGCGAGCTGGAGCGCGTAGGCGCCGGCGCCGACGAGCACGACCGCGAGCAGGGCCGCGGCCAGGAAGAGGAAGCGGCGGCCGATGCCGACGAGGGGCGCGAGGACGATCGCTTCGAGATCCGGTGCGGCCGTCATGCCGTCGCTTCCGCGATCTCGCGCCATGGCCACTCGAGCCGGTCCTTCAGGAAGGCGCTCTCGTGCGCGGTGGCCCGCGGCGCCTCCTCGCCGTGGCCGTTGATGTAGTACACGCGCGGGCGCGTCCCGAGCTCCTCCTTGAAGCGGAAGGCCTCGTTCTCCTCGAGAAGCTTCGAGAGCGCGACGACCTCCTCGCCGTTCGTGGCGACGTCCGTCTCGAGATCGCCGAACCAGTACGCACCGCGCGGGCACGCCTCGACGCAGTACGGCAGGCCGCCCGCGGCGGCGCGGTCGGTGCAGAAGTCGCACTTCATCACGGTGCCGCGCAGCGCCGGCGTCTGGGTCACCACGTTGTACGCCGTCTCGCGCACCTGCGCGGGCTGCACGGGCTCGCCCCAGTTGAAGAAGCGCCGGTCGTACGGGCACGCAGCCATGCACAGCCGGCACCCGATGCAGCGTGACTGGTCGATGAGGACGGTCCCCTCGGGCGCGTGGAACGTCGCGCCCACCGGGCAGACGTTCACGCACGGCGCGTTCTGGCAGTGCATGCACGGTGCGGGCAGGTAGCCGGCCCCGGCGACCGGACCGTCCGCGACCAGCTCGCGCTGGAAGACCTCGAGCCACTGCTGGCCCTCGGGCACGAAGCGGCCCCAGTTGCAGTACTGGCTGCACTGCGGCGGCACGCCGAGCCCGGCGCAGCCGTCGCAGCGGCGCAGGTCGATGACCATCGCCCAGCGCCGGACACGGCTGCCTGCCTCGACCCCCGACGCCGAAGACCCACCGGCCCCGACCAGGGCCGCGACCGCCGCGGCGGAAGCCGCTCTCCGGAAGAGGTCGCGCCGCGCGATCGGCGGCGCGCCTCCCTCGGTCCTCCCCTCGGGCCCTGCTGGCGCTTCCCGCACGACACGCTCCTTCCCGTCCGGCTCTCAGCCGATCCTCAGGTGGGCGGGACGCTAGTGAGCCGGGCGGCGCACGCGAAGGGTCCGATGGACATGTGGCCGGAGGCCGTTCGTCACCTCCGGCTCGTTCGTTGTCTCATAGAGTGGACTCGTCCATGCGCCGTCACGTCATCCCGTACGTCGTCCTCTGGATGGCGCTGACCGTCATCGGCCTCGCGGTCGTCGGTGTCACCGACCTCGAGCCGGTCCAGGGCAGCGAGGAGGCGGTCGTCGTGGACGACGCGTTCCGCTTCCTCGTCGTGCTCTCGGTCCCGGTCTTCGCTTTCGTCGTCGTCGCGCTGGGCTACAGCGTCGTGACCTTCCGCGTCCCCGGCGCGCCCACCGCCGACGCTCCCGCCGTGCGCGAGACCCGCGCGATCCCGCTCGTCTGGCTCATCGTGACGTCGGCGCTGGCGATCCTTCTGATCGTGAACCCCGGGATCACCGGGATGGCCGCGCTCGGGCTGGGCGGCTTCGCGGAGCGCCCGGCCGATCTGGTCGTGAAGGTCGAGGCCGAGCAGTGGAACTGGACGGTGACCTACGAGGGCCTGGGGGTGACCCTGACGAAGGCGACCGAGGTGATCCTACCGGCGGGCCGGCGCGTCCGCTTCGATGTCACCTCCACCGACATCGTCCATTCCCTGTGGATACCCGCCTTCCGCGTGAAGATCGACGCGGTCCCCGGGCTGACGACGTCGGTGTCGACGACGCCTACGCGCACCGGGTCGTTCGAGGCCGACCCGCTGTACCGGCTGCAGTGTGCCGAGCTGTGCGGCACCGGCCACGCGCGGATGGTCTCCCGCGTGACCGTGCTGGAGCCCGCGGCGTTCGAGCGGCGCATGGCCGAGCTGCGGCAGCGGGCAGCGGCGCCGTGACCGCCGTCGCCAGCGGCGTCGCGCCGCGCCGGCCGCTACGCGGCCTCGCCGCGCTCCGCTGGATCGGTCGCGGCCTGCTCTGGGGCGCGGTCGGGTACGCGTTCGGCGCGGCGCTGGTCGCCGCGATCCGCGCCGCCAGCGGGGCCGATCCGCTCGCGCTCGAGCCCCTCGTCCTCGGTGGCTACCTCCTCGGGCTGCCGGCCTGGCTCCTGGGCGTCGGGGTCTGGGACGCGTGGGCCCGCGAGTGGCTCGGACGCCCGGCGCGCCCGCCGCGGGAAGAGGGTTGGCGCCGCTACCTCGCCTACACCACCGATCACAAGGTGATCGGCATCCAGTACCTCGTCACGTTCACCGTCATCTTCCTGCTCGCCGGGCTGCTCGCGCTCGTCTTGCGGGCGGAGCTCGCGCGTCCCGGTCAGGACCTGCTCGCCCCGGCGGCGTTCAACCAGGTCATGAGCCTGCACGGGTTCCTCATGATCGCGGTCGCGGTCACGGTCGTTATCGCGGCGTTCGGGAACTACTTCGTGCCGCTCATGATCGGCGCGGAGGACATGGCGTTCCCCCGGCTGAACGCCCTCTCGTACTGGCTCATCCCGCCGATCGTCATCCTCCTCGGCGCGAGCACGGTCGTCGGAGGCTGGGACTCGGGGTGGACGGCGTACCCGCCGCTCAGCCTCGGGAACCGACCCGGACAGGTCTTCATGGACCTCTCGTTCATGACGCTGGGCCTTTCGTCGATCCTCGGCGGCATCAACTTCCTCGCGACCATCGTGATGCTGCGCGCGCCGGGCATGACGTGGTCACGGCTGCCGATCTTCGTGTGGGGGATCCTCCTCACGTCGACGATGAGCGCGTTCTTCACGCAATCCGTGGCGGCGGTGCTCTTCCTCTCGCTGCTCGACCGCGTCGTCGGGACGGGGTTCTTCACGCCGGAGCGGGGCGGGCAGCCGCTCCTCTACCAGCACCTGTTCTGGTTCTACAGCCACCCGGCCGTGTACATCATGATCATCCCGGGTTGGGTGCTCGCGCTCGAGATCCTCCCGCACTTCGCGCGCAAGCGTCTCTTCGCCTACCGCTGGGCCGTGGGAGGGCTGATCGGCGTGGTCGCGCTCAGCGGCGTCGTCTGGGCGCACCACATGTTCACGAGCGGGATGCCGGCGTTCCTCCAGCCGATCTTCCTCGTGATGACCGAGCTCATCTCGATCCCGACCGGCCTCATCTTCCTTTCGGCCCTGGGGACGATCTGGCTCGGGCGGCTGTGGCTGCGGACACCGATGCTCTTCGCGCTCGCGGTGTTCTTCAACTTCCTCATCGGCGGCATCACCGGGATCTTCCTCGCGGACGTGCCGACCGACGTCCAGCTCCAGGACACGTACTTCGTCGTTGCGCATTTCCACTACGTCATCGTCGGCGGCGAGATCTTCGCCCTCTTCGCCGGGATCTACTACTGGTTCCCGAAGATCACCGGGCGGCAGTACAGCGAGCGCCTCGGCCAGGTCCACTTCTGGTGGATGTTCGTCACTTTCAACCTCACGTTCCTGCCCATGTTCTGGCTCGGCGTGAACGGGATGAACCGCCGCATCTCCGACTACACGCCCGACCTCGGCGGCGTGAACCTGTTCGCCACCGTCATGGCCGTCGCGATGGGCGCGAGCTTCCTCCCC
>JACPOT010000100.1 GCA_016191385.1 Chloroflexota bacterium
CAGGGTGTTGAAAATCGCGGTTCGGCGTGCTGCGAGTGTTGAGCGGGGGCATGGTGCCGGTGCGGTCGCGCTTGGACTTCGTTGAGAACTGCTGCAGCGGATCCTTGGCCGTGTCCGCTTCCACGGGCGGCGCTCGCCCGCGGCCGGTTCAGGTGGCCGCGGTGTCGAGCGCCGTGATGCGGATCACGTTGTAGACCGCGGCGTTGATCAGGAACCAGGCCCGGTTGCGTTCCTTGCCGCGGTAGCGCAACTGTCGGCCGCCGCCAATGGTCTTGATCCATCCGAAGGGTTCCTCGACGCGCTTGCGGATGCGTTGACTCACGGCGTGACCATCGTGGCGAGTGGTCCGTCCGTCGATCGCGGACCGGTGGTTCTGCGCGACGTGGGGCGTGAACCCGAGCTCGCGGACGTCGGCGACGAACCCCTTCGTGTCGTAGGCCTTGTCGCCCGCCACGGTCCGTCGCCGCGTCGACTTCGGCAGCCGGCCGAGCAGCTTGATCGCGGTCGCGCGTTCCGCGTAGCCGTCCGCGGTCGTGAGGTCCGCGTCGACGATCAACGCGTTGCGGTTCTCCATCAACAGATGCCCCGAGTAACACAACGTCGCTGCAGTGTTGTTGCTCTTGCGATACAACCGGGCCTCAGGATCCGTCGTTGAAGCGTGCGTGTCGTTCGACCGCTTCTCGCCGTGGAAACTCGCCTCGGCGTTCCGGCCGGCGCCGGGATCGTTCGGCGGCCCGTCTTTCGGTTTGAAACTCTTGTGCGACGCCCACGCCTTCAACAGCGTGCCGTCCACCGTGAAGTGATCCGAAGACACGTACCGGCGCAGCTTCGCTTGTCGGACCACCGCGGCGAAGAACTCGTTCGCGACGTCATGGTCGAGGAGTCGCTTGCGGTTCTTCGAGAACGTCGACGCGTTGAACGCCGGCTGATCGATCCGCAGGTCCAAGAACCACTTGAACAACAGGTCGTAGTTCAACCGTTCGCAGAACGCCCGCTCGGAACGGATCGAGTACATCGCCATCAAGACCGTGGCCTTCAGCAACGCCTCCGGCGGCACACTCGCGCGGCCGTCCTGCGCGTACATCCCGTCGAAACGGCCGTCCATCTCCGCCAGCACCGCGTCGACCACCACCCGGATCCGGCGGATCGGATGATCGGCCGGGATCAGGTCCTCGGTCGACAAGCTCGTCAACATCGCCAACTGCGGATCAGGTCTTCCACGCATACCCGCAGCATGACGAACCCGCGAACAGATCGCGAGCACCCGAACTCAGTTTTTCAGCACCCTGCTA
>JACPOT010000120.1 GCA_016191385.1 Chloroflexota bacterium
GTCGGTGTACGAGAGCGAGACGTTCCAGGGCGTCGTCACGATGGAGTCGTATCCCCCACCCATGAGCCCATAGCAGTTGGCCCCGATGACGTCGCGGCAGATCCGCACGCACTGCGTGCAGTTGATGCACTTGTTGAGGTCCCGAAGGATGAAGTCGTGCGAGAGGTCGTACTCGTAGTCGTGATAGTCGAGCGGCTCCGCGCGATGGAACCTGTTCTCGGTGAGGCCGTGCTCGACGGAGAGCCGCTGCAGGTGGCAGCGCCCCACGTCCGGGCACACGCACTGGAGGCAGCGCGCGGCCTCCTTCTCCGAGGCGGCCTTGGAGTAGCCGAGCTCGATGAGCTCGAAGCTCTGAACGCGGTCCTCGAACGGCAGGAAGGGCATGCGGACCTGCGGCTCCTCGGGCTTGTAGGGGACGATGTCGATGAGCTCGGGGACCGCCTCCTCCTCGGTGATCTCCGCCGCCACCTGGGCCATGTCGGCGCCGGCGAGATAACGGTCGATGGCCTTGGCCGCGAGCTTCCCCTGCGCGACCGACTGGATGACCGTGACCGCGCCCATCTGGCAGTCGCCGCCCGAGAACACGCCCGGGCGATCGGTCATGAGGGCGGCGTTGGTGACGACGGTCTCGCGACGGCTCTTCCGCAGGCCGGGGTCGCGGCCGTACCAGTCGAGGTCGGGCACCTGGCCGATGGCCGGGATGGCGACGTCGCACTCGATGACGAACTCGCTGCCCGGGACCGCGACCGGCCGCCGCCGCCCGGACGCGTCCGGCTCGCCGAGCTGCATGCGCTGGAACTCGACGCCGCCGACGCGGCCGTCCTTCTCGACGAACCTCACAGGCGCAGCGAAGAACTCGAGCCGGATGCCCTCGTGCTCGGCGTCGTCGACCTCGGTGTAGTGCGCGCCCATCTCCTTGCGGCCGCGCCGGTACACCACGGTCACCTCCGCGCCGGCGCGGCGCGAGGTGCGCGCGCAGTCGAAGGTCGTGAAGCCCCCGCCCATGACGACGACGCGCGTCCCGGCCCCCACGGGGATGGGCTCGCCGCGCGCGTTCTGGTTCAGGTAGTTGATGGCCTCGATGACGCCGGGCAGATCCTCGCCGGGGATGCGCAGCTCGTTGCTCCGCCACGCACCGATGCCGAGGAACACCGCGTCGTAGCCCTGGGCGAGCAGGTCCTCGACGCTGAAGTCGCGCCCGAGCTTCATCCCGCCCTTGAACTCCGCGCCGAGCTGCCACACCGAGTTCAGCTCCTTGTCGAGCTTCAGCTTGGGCAGCCGGTACTCGGGGATGCCGTAGCGGAGCATTCCGCCCTGCTTCTCCATCATGTCGAACACCGTCACCGCGTGGCCCTTGAGCGCTGCGTAGTACGCGCAGGTCATCCCCGCGGGACCCGCGCCGATCACGGCGACGCGCTTCCCCGTCGCGGGCTCCTGCGGGAACGGCGTCGGCGCCACCTCCATCTCGAGGGCAAGCTCGCCACCGTAGCCGTGGCACTGGCGGATGGCGATCTCCTCTTCGACGAGACCGCGGCGGCAGACCTCCTGGCACGGCGCGGGGCA
>JACPOT010000022.1:0-3434 GCA_016191385.1 Chloroflexota bacterium
TGTCGCCCGTGAATCCGTCTTCGACCGGGTCGATGTTCCCGCAGATGGCCTTGTGCCACGGCGGCAGGAGCTCGAGCGCGAAGCCGAGCTTCTTGCTCATGTACAGGCCTTGCGACGTGGGCGACGGAACCGGGCTTGGAGAGGTGGTTGGCGACGCGGCCGAGCCCGGGCTCATTGTTGGGGACGCTGGCGAGGGCGATGGCGTTCCGACCTCACGCGGCGAGCCAAGGAGCACTGCGGCAAAGACCCCGGTGAGGCCGACAAACGCGATCGCGAGAACAAGCGGTCCGCGGCGCATGTGTTGAGCCTAAAGCCGGCCTAGAGACCGACGGCGAGATCGCTCGAACCTACCGCAACCGGTCGCCCCGCCTCGTTCCGACTCGGTCATTCATGACGGCGACGTGGACTCCGTTGACCGACGCGACTAGACCGGCGGTTAGGTCCTGCGTCCGGTCAGTACTCCAAGGATGGTCTCGCGGTCTCTTGCGTCCTACCTTCGGACACTCTCGAGTCGAGCTTCTCTTAGAAGGCGCGCGATGATGGAGCGACCAACGAGGGAGGCAGATGTATGGCCGACGACCTAAGCGTGACCCGCGAGGGCGACACGCTCGTGATCCGCATTCCGATCAACGCGCCCACGCCGAGCGCCAGCGGTAAAACGCTCGTCGTTGCCTCGACCCGCGGCAACCAGACGACGGCGGTCCAGATCGAGGGCAAGGACCTCTACCTGGGCGTCAACGCCTACGTGTACGCCGAGCCGAAGGGCGGCCGCTGATCGGCTCGACGAAATGTGGCGCCGCCCAGCGCGCCGGCGCGCCTACGTGAGTACCGCATCGGTCGGCTACATCGGCCAGCTCAAGCAGAGGGCGCGGGCGATCAAGCGTGAGACCTACACCCTCTACCTCGCCTGCCGAGATCCGCGGACGCCCCGGTACGTGAAGCTCTTCGCGGGCGGCATCGTCGCCTACGCGATCAGCCCGATCGACCTCATCCCCGACTTCATTCCGGTGCTGGGCTACCTCGACGACCTCATCCTGCTGCCGCTGGCGATCACCCTCGCGGTGAAGCTCATCCCGGAGCCGGTGCTCATCGAATGCCGCGCGAAGGCCCAGTTGCATTCGGAGCGGCCGACGAGTCGCACGGCCGCCGTGGTCATCATCGCGATCTGGCTCGGGACCGCGGGCCTGATCATCGGAATCGTCGTCCGCGCGATGAGCTAACCCCGAGACACTCCGCGAGGTACCGCCGGCGCTTCGCTGACGCCGACGACCCTTGACAGCGACGACGCAGTGCCGCTGATTGCCAGGACGGATGGCTGCAACCATTTCTGTCAAGGAACATTGAGCGAGGCCTGGGTGCGCCGAGTCGCCACTCACCTGAGAACGAAGCAAATCTTGCGATGTCGACGCGTGCGCCCGTCACGTAGGAACAGGCCTAACCAAAACGCTCTTTGAGCCACGCGAGGCGCAGGCGCGTTCGAGGCCCGACCTCTTCTCCTAAGTACGTGGCGAGCGAACCCCACGCCGCGATCGCGAGAACGACAGCCGGCCCGAGGGCCTCGACCACGTCGTGAGCGTGCGGTCCGTAGGCGCGTAGGGCCTCGGCGATCTCGTGCTGACGCTCGCCGAAGAAGAAGCGCCGATGTTGAAGGCTGGCCAGGTCCCACTCGATGGGACCACGGCACGCGTCGTCCAAGTCCTGCCAGATCCCGCCGGCAAGCGCGTTCTCCTCATGCGCGTCCCCATGGATGGGTTGTTGAGCGAGGTCGGGGACGGTCATTGAGGTCGCCGCCGACCGGAGGATCGCTCCGATGTCCCGATTGACGATGTCGGCGATCTTCAAGGCCTCGGGCCTCGGGTCGAAGCTGCGCAGCTGGCCAGCGTGTGCCCGCGCGGACTCGTGGAAGCGACGGAGGCCCGCTCCCACCTCAGCCGGTGTCGCCATCACTGTGGCCGCCTCGGACGGGTACCGGCTCCAGAACGTCACGTACCTCGACTGCTCGATATGCGGCCCAGGATCGACCGCCGTGCTCGGCGCCACGACACAGCCTCTGACCGCCGTGGAGCGTGCGAGCGCGATCGAGCCCGCGAGGTCGGTCACGGGTCGCACAAGATGCCCAATTCGCGTCACGCGTGCGACGACCGGCGTCGGACTCAGGTGCACGACAACGTTGGTCCCGCTGTACAGGACGACCGTGGTCGTGAAGGCCAGACCGACCCGGCGCGCCACCGCTGCGGCGATGCGTTCCTCGTAGGCGCCCGCCATTGGCCGAGCATGGTATGAGCGCCCATCGATATCGCCTCAAACAGGCGACACATGGTTCTTCAGATCATTCGCTGCCACCACTTCTGTCAAGGAACATTGAGCGACGCCTGGGTGCACAGCCGCGTTCGTTCCAGGGCCACGTCCCTACGCAGCTTCTGCGCCGGTACCTCTCACGGGGCGCCGGGAACGACGAGGGACACGAACGTGGAGTGGACGATGATGAGGCGAATCAGGAGGAAGTGAGCGGCGAGGTAGCGAAGAAGCTGAGCCGCTAACGCGGCGGCGGCTCGTCAGACGGCGACCGGCCTCCTCGCGGGGACGATCGCAAGCTCGGCGTCGAGCGCGCGAGCGAGCCGCGCGAGGGTGTCCTCGGTCGCGTTGCTCGCGCCGCGCTCGATCCGGCTGACCTCGGCCTGGTCGACGCCTGTGAACTCGGCGATCTGGGTCTGGGTCAGGCCACGGCGGTGGCGGAGCACGGAGAGTTGGGCACCTATACGGAAGCGGTGCGCCATCTGCTCGAGCTCGGCCAGGGCGTCCGGCCCCTCGGCCCGGGCTTCTGCCCGGAGCTCCTGCCAGAAGTGCTCGAAGGTCGTTTTCGGCCGCCTCTCCATAAGCCCCATCCTATGGGTTATAGCCCATACACGTCAAGACCTACCGCTGCCGATATTCCCGAAGCCGCTTCCTCGCCAACGCGATCTCCTGATCCTGCCGACGATCACTGGGGTCCACGGCCTTGTCGTAGCCGCCAAGCAGCAGGAGCAGCTTCTCGCCGTGCGCGTGGACGAACACGCGTAGCGCGACCTTGCCGCGGGATGGCTCGCGGCGCGGGGAGCCCTCCGTGAACATCGCGATCACCTCGTCGGCGCTGTGCCGCACACGGAACTCGACGAGACCCTCGCCGAGGTGCCTCCCCCACGTGACGAGTTCGCGTTCCTGGTGCCCGGGCACGATGAGGCGAAGGTCGAACAGTTGGTGCGCCGCGCCTTCTCCGAGATCCGCGTCGTCGGGGTGCAGCGCAACACCGGTCTCGGCGGGACGTTCGGTGCGGCCCGGAGCGGAGCGGCAGGCGACGATCCCGATGCCGTTCGACACGCGGCCGACGAGCAGATGCGGCGAGCGAAGGACGCGGGAAAGAGCCGCCTCGCGTTCGCTTCCGGGTCCCTCCTGGA
>JACPOT010000022.1:3444-18346 GCA_016191385.1 Chloroflexota bacterium
AGCGCCTACGCTTTTCCGCATCGCCACGGATACGCCCTCTGCCTCTCCATACACTCTCGAGTTCTATACGACGAGCCCGGCAGCGGCCGGATGCCGGTCCTCGAGTGGATGCGCAACGAGTTCGACGTCGTAAGCCTGCGGTCCGGGGGTCGGCGGCGTCGCAGACCCCCCGGCCGGCACCGCGTTCCAGCGCGAGCGCACGGTCGTACCCCGGAAGCCCTCTTCGGTCTTCATCCCGCTCGTGTCCACCGTCACTGTGAGCCCCGCCGCGAACTGCGTGCGCAGATGAGAGATGTACCGCTCCCGGCTGAGACTGCTCGCGCCGGCGTTCTGCGCACCCACGTTCACGCACGGCCCGAGGAGGCGCTCGAGTGCCGCGATGTCCTTGCCCTCGAACGCCGCCTTGAGCAGACCCGCGAGCGCCTGAGGTGTCGGCGCGGCGGCGGGGATCGGCGCGGGATCCGGCAGCGCTTGCGACTCGGGGGCGCCGAGGAAGCGGAACGCTTGTGACCAATTGTTAGCCGCAACCATTTCTGTCAAGGAACATTGAGCAACGCCTGGGCGCGTGCCGACGCCATCGTCACCCCGCATTCACCACGCTGGTGCCAAGCGTCCTTTCATACCGACCGGCGACGAGTCGCGGTGGTAGGTCCCATCCCTCCGGTCCCCACTCGGTTTCGCGTGACGATCGTGCTCAGTCGCCTTCGGGCGGGATGTGATGGATCCGCTCACGGCGCGCCGCTGTCACACGACGATCCTCGCGTCCTACCCTGATCGCGTGAGCAGGCTTACGGTCAGAAAGAGAGGTTCTTCTCGGCCTCCATGACCATCCGCGCGTAGACCGGCGGCGTCATGAACTCGCCGCCGCGCTCGGCGCAGTTCTGCTCCGAGACCCCACGGGCCTCAGCGCAGCCCTTTCATATGTAGAGCTTGATCCCCGCGGCCTTCGCGCCCGCGAGCAGGTCCGCGAGCGGCGGGACGCCGACGCCGCGCACCGCGTCGGCCACGCCGGGCTTCAGGAGCTCGCTCGCGTCGCCGGCGAGCGCGATCGCCGTCTCGGTCCCGTTCTTCGCCGCGCCGTTAACCGCGATGTGGAAGGGGATGCTCGCTCTCGTGGGGTCGTTCGGCCCCGTAAGCGTCGTGATGAGGAGCTTCGCCATCGTCGACCTCCCTGTGCCAATGGGGGCAGTCTAGGCATTGCCCCCGTGGGCGCCCACGAATCAGGGGAGCCGCGGGTGTGATCCTTCGCGCTCGGCGTTTCGCGCGCCGCGTCGCGGTCGCTCGGTGCCGCCCCGAGGTTATTGTGCTTCGCATGGCGTGGTAGCCTACGCGCCGTACATTTGTACGGAATGTATGGGATGGAGGCCGAGGATGGCGACGCGGACACAACGGGTCGAGGCTCGGGTTGCGCCCCCTGATCGCGCGCGTATCGATAAGGCTGCAGCCCTCGAGGGTCAGTCCGTCTCGGCCTTCATGGTGACGGCCGCGACCGAAAGGGCCGACCAGGTGATCGCTGCTCGAACGACGACCGTCGTCCCCGCGGACTATTTCGACCGGCTCGTCGCTGCGATCGACCGCGCAGATCGGGCACCTCGCCTCGCTCGAGCGGCGAAGCTCGCGCGTAAGGATCGACGCATCGCTTGACGCTTCGCGTCGAGGCGCTTCGCCCCTCGCACGTTCTCGATGAATTCGCCTGCGGGAAAGGACCGCTCGACGAATGGCTGAGGGAACACGCCCGCAACGCCATGGGTCAAGGCACGCGGACGCACGTGCTCGTTGACATGAAGACCAGGTCGATCGCTGGCTACTTCGCCATCGCACCGCACCTTGTGGAGCGCGATCTGACGCCCACACGGATCGCTCGGGGAGCGCCACGGCAGATCCCAGCGATCCTCCTCGCGAAGCTAGCCCCGGACGAGCGTTCTCAGGGCTCGGGGCTGGGGCGTGTGCTGCTGGTCCGTGCCCTTAAGAAGATCGTTGATGCCGCGAAGCATGCCGGCGGCAAGCTCGTCGTCGTGGATGCGATCGACGATGACGCTGCGAAGTTCTATCAGCACCACAACTTCGTGCCCGTCCCCGGCGATCCACACCGCCTGCTAATGAAGATGAGCACAGCCGCACGAGAACTCGGCATTCCCTGGCCCTGAAATGGATCGCTCATCCGGAAGACGTGATCGGCCCGCCGCACTCCAAGACTATTGGTCGCCCGGATCATGGTGTCTTGGTCGAAGTATCGGTATCAGCCGCGAGTCGCCTAACGAATTCGCGGATCACCTCGCGCGCGATCCTTGACCATGCCCTGCGACCAATTCTGTCAAGGAACATTGAGCGAGGCCTGGGTGGTCGGACCCTCCTTCATCGGACGGGTCTCGCGCGCCTCCGCGGGTCGTGGCTGAACGGTGAGGTCAGCGGCCACAGGGCTACCGTGATCCTGTGCGACGCGCATTCGCGGCGATCGCGCTCTGCCTGTTGGTCGTCGCGGGCTGCACGTCCTCGGACGTCTCGCCGCCGCCGAGCGCCGCCGCGCCGACAACGACGCCAGTGCCGTCGAGGGTCACCGCAGGCACGCCGACCGCGGCGCCGCAGACCAGCGCGACCGCGTCGCCAGCACCGTCGGGCACGCCCGTCTCCCTGCACGGCGCGACGTTCGCGTTGCCGATCGACGAGGAGGTGCGCGCAGTGTTCCCCGACCGTGGGTATCTCGTCGCGACGAGCTCCAACGACGGACCGCCGCCGTACTCCTCGAAGGTGATGGTCGCGGCGCCCGTGCGCGGGCCGTGGAGGACCGTGTACTCGTCGGACGCGCTCTACAACGCGCCGACATTGTCCGACGGCTTCCTCGCGTTCTACGAGTACCGCGAGCAGGGCGGCGGCGCCTTCTCCGAGAAGCTCGTCGTCGTCGACCTCCCCTTCGGACGACCGCAGGTCGTCGACAGCTACGCGCTCAGCGCGGCGCCGTACCGCGGCGGAGGCGGCGGGCCGCCGCGCCCAACGGGCTCGGCAGTGATGGGCGGCGGGCTCATCGCGTGGGTCCGGCTCGTCGAAGGGAGCGGCGGCGCGGTCACGGGCCAGCTGCGCATCGGCCTGCCTCACCAGGCGACGCAGGCGCGTCTCATCGACACGTCGGATGTGTCGATCCATCCCATCGCGATCGACGTGCAGGCCACCCGCACGACGCTGGTCTACTCGATCGCGCGCGGGGGCAGCGTTGAGCTACGCGCGCGGGAGATCGACTCGGGCGCGGACAGGGTCCTCGCGACCGCGCCCCTGGGCGCGCCGGGCTCGACCATGCCGTTCCAGGCCGTTGCGCGGTCGGGCGAATGGGTCGCGTGGGTGGACGAGACGGCACCGGCGGCGGGCGCGACGTTCGCGAGGTCGACGCTGCGCGCGGTGAGCATCGCGACCGGCACCACGCGAACGCGGTCCCTCGACGACAGCTCCTGCCCTGTGCTGACGGGGAACCCACGGTACTTCGCGCTCGACTGCATCGGACCCGGTACCGCCGGCCCGCGCCTCGTGCTCATCGATGCGGCGACGTGGACGGACGTGCCCGTCGCGCGGCCGACGAGCGACGGGCCCTTCGCGCTCGAGGCGAAGGGCCTTCTGGAGCTCCTATGGCAGGACCGCATGAACGGCCTGCGGCGGGCGGTGCTGTTCACTCCGACGCCCGACGCGCGGAGCATCTCTCCGGCAGCGTCGCTCGCGACGTTCGAGAACGCCGGGCTCGGCTACCGCGTCGGCCTGCCCACGACGTACCGGCGCGCCGTCTCGAACGTCACGGCCGAGGGCGTCGGTCAGGACTTCTATTCGCCCCGCGGCGAGGATGCCGACCGCGCGCTGTGCGAGCGCGAGAAGGGCAGTCACCTGCCGTCGTTCGAGCGTGCCGCGGACGTGAAGGTGGAGGTGCAGAAGAGCAACGGGATGTCCGCGGCCGACTACGCGAGCGCGCGGCCCATCCTGTTCACTGCGGTCGAGGAGCTGACCATCGATGGGCACGACGCGGCGCGGGTCGTCCAGATCCCGAGCGGCGACACTGCCTACTACGTCGTCCGCGCGAATGATCGCCTCTACGAGATCGCGCCGCTCGCGTTCTCGCAGCCCAGCGCCGGCAACGCCGGGGGCGCCGGGGAGCCGCCGCCCGTCGGCTGGCTCGATCAGATCGCGCTGAGCTTCCGCGCCACGACGCCGCAGGTGCCGGCGGGGACTCCGTCACCCGCGCTGTCGCTGTGCGGCGGCTGACGCGTCGCGGCGCGCTCCCACCAAGGGCCCGAGTTCCGCCACCGGGGCGTGCTACCTATTTTGTCAAGGAACATTGAGCGAGGCCTGGGTGCCTGAGCGCGCTGTTACAGCGGGATGTTCCCGTGCTTCTTGCGCGGGTTCGTGTCGCGCTTGCCGGCGAGCATCCGGAGGGCGGCGATCAGGCGCGGGCGCGTCTCGTGCGGCTCGATCACGTCATCCACGTAGCCGCGTGACGCCGCCACGTACGGGTTGGCGAACCTCTCGCGGTACGCCGCGACGAGCTCGGCGCGCTTGCGCTCCTTGTCCTTGGCCACGGCGATCTCGTCGCGATAGAGCACGTTGACCGCGCCCTCGGGTCCCATCACGGCGATCTCGGCGGTCGGCCAGGCCACGTTGAGGTCGCCGCGGATGTGCTTGCTCGACATGACGTCGTAGGCGCCGCCGTACGCCTTGCGGGTGATCACGGTCAGCTTCGGGACGGTGGCCTCGGCGTAGGCGTACAGGAGCTTGGCGCCGTTGCGGATGATCCCGCCGTGCTCCTGGGCGACGCCCGGCAGGAATCCCGGCACGTCGACGAACGTGACGAGCGGGATGTTGAACGCGTCGCAGAAGCGCACGAAGCGCGCGGCTTTCGTGGACGCGTTGATGTCCAGGACCCCCGCGAGCACCATGGGCTGCTGCGCGACGACTCCGACCGTGCGCCCGTCGAGCCGCGCGAAGGCGCAGATGATGTTGCGCGCCCAGCCCGCGTGGACCTCGAGGTGCGCGCCCTCGTCGACCACGCGGCGGATCACCTCCGTCATGTCGTAGGGCTTCGCGGGATCGCCGGGCACGACAGAGTCGAGCTCGGGGTCGGCGCGATCGGCGGGGTCTGTCGTCGGTACCAGGGGCGCCGGATCGAGGTTGTTCGAGGGCAGATAGCCGATCAGCCGTCGCAGCAGCAACAGGCACTGGACCTCGTCGTCCGCCTCGAAGTGCGCGACGCCGCTCTTCGTCGCGTGGACCGTGGCGCCGCCCAGCTCGTCGAACGACACGTCCTCGTGCGTGACGGCCTTCACGACGTCGGGGCCGGTCACGAACATGTGCGAGGTGTCGCGCACCATGACGACGAGGTCAGTGATGGCGGGCGAGTAGACCGCGCCACCGGCGCAGGGGCCCATGATCGCGGACAGCTGAGG
Source organism: Chloroflexota bacterium (assembly GCA_016191385.1). Taxonomy (GTDB): domain Bacteria; phylum Chloroflexota; class Limnocylindria; order P2-11E; family P2-11E; genus JACPOT01. The sequence continues at coordinate 8,862 of JACPOT010000022.1, forward strand.
GACGACGCCCGACGCAAGGACGTTGCGCAGGAAGACGTCGGCGTATCCCGCGAGCGAGACCACGCCCTCCTGGATACGCGCGCCGCCACTGTCGTTGAGGCCGACGATGGGCGCGCCCGTCTTCATGGCGAGGTCCATGAGCTTCACGATCTTCGCCGCGTGCGCCTCCGCGAGCGAGCCGCCAAAGACGGTGAAGTCCTGGGCGAACACGCAGACCGGGCGCCCGTCGATCCGGCCGAAGCCGGTGACCACGCCGTCGCCCATGACCTGCTCGTCCGCGGCAACGAGCTCGTTGGGACGCGCCATCACGAACGCGTCGAGCTCGGTGAAGGACGCGCCATCACGAACGCGTCGAGCTCGGTGAAGGATCCTTCGTCGAGGAGGAGGTCGAGCCGCTCGCGCGCGGTCATCTTGCCCTTCGCGTGCTGCTGGTCCACGCGCTTCTCGCCGCCTCCGCGGAGCGCTGTGGTGCGCATCTCGCGAAGACGATCGATGAATGTCACGACGGGCGCAGAATATCCGCCGGATCACTACGGGGAGGAACACCATGGCAGGTCATCTCAAGGAGCTGCGGGTCACGCTCGAGGACCGTCCGGGATCGCTCGCGAAGATGGCGGATGCGCTGGGCAAGGCGGGCGTGAACATCGAAGCGGTGTCGGGCCTCGGAGGCGCGAGCCCGGACGTCCGGATCCTCGTCGAGGACACGGCCAAGGCGCGCACGGCGCTCACCGGGGCGGGCATGACGGTCTCGGGAGAGAGGGACATGACGTTCGTCGACCTCGATGACAAGCCCGGGAGCCTCGCGGCGGCGACGCGCAAGCTGGGTGACCAGAACATCAACATCGACGCGATCTACGTCGTCGGCGCGGCCGGCGGCAAGAAGCAGCTGGCCATCGGCTCCGCGGACGCGACCAAAGCACGAGCGGCCGTCAAGAGCTGACCTAACTCTCGGCGAGGAGCTCCTCGACAACGGAATAGGGATCGGCTTGGCGGGTGGCCACACGCGCGATCGCGCGCCGCACGCGCTCCTCGCCGAGCCGGTCCTCGAGGCGGTGGACAAGGGCGTCGCGGAGGAGGGCTTCGACCTCCTCGCGCGCGGCCGCCGCCGACCGCCGCTCGCGCTCGCCGCTCTCGGCCGCCCACGCCTGGTGCCGGTCGATGGCGCGCACCAGCGCCTCGATCCCCTCGCCCGTCGCGCCCGACGTGCGGACGATCTCCGGCTTCCACCCGGTGCGCGACGAGCCGAGCGTGAGCATCTGCGCGAGGTCGCGCGCGGTCTCATCCGCGCCCGGCCGGTCGGCCTTGTTGACGACGAGCACGTCGGCGATCTCGAGGATGCCGGCTTTGATGGCCTGGATGTCGTCGCCGAGACCGGGCACCGTCACGAGCGCGACCGTGCCCGCCACACGTACGACGTCGACCTCCTCCTGCCCCGCCCCGACGGTCTCGACGATGACGACGTCATGGCCCAGGGCGTCGAGCACGTTGACCACGCGCGCGGTCGTGCGCGCCAGCCCGCCGGTGTAGCCACGGCTGGCCATGCTGCGGATGAACACGCCCTCATCGAGCGAGCGGTCCTGCATGCGGATGCGGTCGCCGAGGATCGCGCCACCGGTGAAAGGGCTGGACGGATCCACCGCGACGACGGCCACGCGCGGCGACCGCGCGCGATACGCGGCCAGCAGCCGCGACACCAGCGTGCTCTTGCCTCCGCCCGGCGGACCAGTGACGCCCACGACCAGCGCGCGACCCGTGAGCGGGAAGGTCTCGCGGACGATCGCGTCGGCTCCAGGCTCCTCGTTCTCGACCGCGGTGAGGACGCGCGCCAGCGCGCGCTTGTCGCCTTCCCGCGCGCGAGCGAGCAGATCCGCCGTCGCGACGGCGCTCAGGACGCCGCTCGCAGCAGCTCGCGCGCGATGACGATGCGCTGGATCTCGCTCGTCCCCTCGCCGATCTCCATCAGGCGCGCGTCGCGCACGATGCGCTCGACCGGCTGATCCCGCATGTACCCGTAGCCGCCCAGCACCTGGAGCGCGGCGTTCGCGGCGCGGCTCGCGGCCTCGGTCGCGTAGAGCTTGGCCATCGACGCTTCCTTCCGGATGGGCTTGCCGGCGTCGGCGAGCGCAGCGGCGCGGTGGATGAGCAGACGCGCGGCGTCGAGCTCGGTCCGCGCCCGCGCCAGCGGGAACTGCACCATCTGGAAGTCGCCGATCCGCCGCCCGAACTGCCGGCGCTCCCTGGCGTATGCGGTGGCGATCTCGATCGCGCTCCGACCCAGGCCGAGCGCGAGGGCGCCGATGCCGACGCGCCCCCGGTCGAGCACCTTCTTCACGTCCTCGAACGCGCGGCCCGGCCTTCCGATGAGATCGGCGCCGGGCACGCGGCAGTCCTCGAGGAGGAGGGGCGCTGTGTCGGAGGCGTGCAGCCCCATCTTCCGCTCGGGCCGGCCCGCGCGGATGCCCCGCGTCCCCGCGGCGATGCCGAATGCGGATATCTCGCGCTCGTCGGTGAGCGCGACCACGACGTAGAAGCCCGCCAGCGACGCGTTGGTGATGAACTGCTTCGCACCGGAGAGCACCCAGTCCTCCCCCGTGCGCACGGCGCGCGTCCGGAGCGCCGCGGCGTCCGACCCCGATCCCGGCTCCGTGAGGGCCCACGCGCCCAGGCGTTCGCCCGACGTGAGCGGCGGGAGCCAGCGGCCCTGTTGCTCCTCCGACGCGCCCACGAGGAGATGCCCGATGCAGAGGGAGTTGTGCGCGGCGATGGTGAGCGCGAGCGAGCCGTCGGCCGCGCCGAGCTCCTCCATCACGAGCGCGATCGTGAGCGCGTCGAGCCCCGCGCCGCCCAGCTCCGCGGGGACGGCGAGCCCGAGGAGGCCGAGACGCGCGAGCTCCGGGACGATCGCGCTCGGGAACGCACCCGCTTCGCTCCACCCCGCCGCCGCGGGGATGACGCGCTCGCGCGCGAACGCGCGCACCGAGTCGCGGACGAGGACCTGATCCTCGCCGTAGCGGAGGTCCAGGACCTAGCCCTGCCGCATGAGCATGTCGCTGGCACCCGGGACCTCCGCCGCGAGCTGCTGCGCGAGGTCCTGATCGCCCTTGACCAGCGCGGGGTCGAGCGCCGACGCGAGGGACAGGGCCGACATCACCTTCTGCCGCTGATCCGCGGGGATCGCGACGGCCGCCTGGAGGCGCGCTTTGGTCAGGCGCCGGCGCTCCGCGTCGGGGAGGCGTGACAGCTCGCGGATCTGCGGGATGAGCGCGCCGGCGCGCGCGACCTCGGTCGGCACTCCGGCCAGGAGCGCGAATCGCCCCTTCCACCATTCGACCGCGCTCGCGTCGTCCTTCCCGCGCAGCTGCGCGACACCGGCATCCACCGGGCGGTCTTCCACCTTCGCCATACGAGCCTCCTTCTAGGCGCGCGCGGCTTGGCCGCGCCGCCTGCCCACCGCATCGCGTACGTACGCCGCGATCTCCTCGAGCGAGGCCCCCGGCGTGAAGACCCGCTCGACCCCATGCTCGCGCAGAGCGGCGATGTCCTCCTCGGGGATGATCCCGCCTCCGAACAGCAGCACGTCGTCCATGCCCTTCTCGCGCATCAGCTCCGCGATGCGCGGGAAGAGGTAGTTGTGCGCGCCGGACAGAAGAGAGAGGCCGACGGCGTCGGCGTCCTCCTGCAGCGCGGTCTCCACGACCTGCTCCGGCGTCTGGTGCACCCCGGTGTAGATCACTTCCATGCCCGCATCGCGCAGGCCGCGCGCGACCACCTTCGCGCCGCGGTCGTGCCCGTCGAGGCCGGCCTTCGCGACCACGACGCGGATGGGTCGCTTCATCTCTTCGCGCGTGGGCCTTCGGCCCCGCGCCCCGACACCGCTCGTCGTTGTTCGCTCGCGCGGGCGGAGCCCGACGCTCGCTCTCTCCCATTCAACTGCGCAGCTCCGGCTCGTGCTCTTCCCAATGGAGGTACGTGCGCGTCGCGACGACCACGAGCGTGCGCGGGTCGGCGACCTCTCTCGCCGACATGGCCACGACGGCGGCCCGCGTGAGCCGGTAGGACGCATCGAGCTCGTCGAGGATCGCTTCGGGTCCGACGAGCTTTCGGTCGGCGACGGACTTCGCGTTGAACGCGTCGATGCCGGCCTGCCCGCCGATGGGCTTGAAGGTCCCGTCGCGCAGCGACGTGAGCCGCGCGGGTACGTCCTGGATCCACCCGATGACGTGCGCCAGCAGGTCCTTCTTGGTCCAACCGGTCGCGGTCGTCCGGCTCAGGCCCTCGCGCCCCAGATGCCGGATCTCCTCGCGAAAGCCGGCCCACGCGTCGTCGAGGCGGTTCGCGAGCTCGGCGGCCGACGAAGGCAGCACCGCGCGCATGTCGTCCACGTGCTCCTCGTAGTGGCCGTACGAGTTGCCCGCGACGACCGCGACCGCCCAGCCCGCGGGACCCTGCGGTGTGTCGCGTGTGTCGCGCACGACCTGCTCGTCGGTCAGGGCCTCGACAGCGCCGCGCAGGTCCTTCGCCGAGCGGTCGAGCTCGCGCAGGATCTCGTCGCGTGTGCGGCCCGTGGCTTCGCGCGCTACGCGAGCGTTGAACGCGTCGGCGTCCTCAGCGGGCTCCTGCGTGCCGCTGGTGGCAAAGGTCCGCAACCGTCGCGCGGTGAGGTCGTGCCACGCGGACACGTGGGCGAGCATCTGCGTGTAGGTCCACCCCGCGGGAGTGGGCCGCGCCATCGCTTTCGCGTCGAGCGTCCAGACCTTCATTTGGAAGGGGCGCCACCCCGCGTCCATGCGCGCGAGCAGCTCGTCGCGTGTGGCGGGTGGCTTCTCAGTAATACCCGGGGTCGCGGTACTCACCGAAGACCTCCTTCAATACCTGGACCTGCTCTCCGATGGTGGCGCATGCGTGGGCGCATTCGAGGAACGCGGGCATCAGCTCCGCCTGCTTCGACGCCGTTGCGGCTGTGGCGGCCGCGCGGAGCGCGTCGAGCGAGTCCCGCCAGCGGCCGGCGTCACGACGCGCGCGCAGCTCGCGAAGGCGCTCGACCTGGCGGCGCTCGACCTCGGGGGGGATCCGCAGGACGGGGATGGCGGCCTCCTCGTCGCTGACCTGGTGCTTGTTGATGCCGACGATCACCTTCTCCCCCGCGTCGACCTGCTGTTGGAACCGGAAAGACGACTCGGTGATCTCGCGCTGCGGATAGCCTCGCTCGACCGCGGCGACCATCCCGCCGAGGCGCTCGATCTCGGCGAGATAGCGGTCGAACCCCTTCTCCATCTCGTTGGTCAGGTGCTCGACGTAGTACGACCCCGCGAGCGGATCGACCGTGTCGGCGACACCGGACTCGTGCGCGATGATCTGCTGCGTCCGGAGGGCGAGGGTCACCGCCTCTTCCGTCGGGAGCGCATAGGTCTCGTCGAGCGAGTTCGTGTGCAGCGACTGCGTACCGCCCAGCACCGCCGCGAGAGCCTGCAGCGTCACCCGCACCACGTTGTTGTAGGGCTGCTGCGCCGTGAGCGAGACCCCCGCGGTCTGAGCGTGGGTCCGCAGCATGAGCGCGCGCTCGTTGGTCGGGTGGTAGCGGCGCTGGATCTCGCGCGCCCAGATCCGTCGTGCCGCGCGGAACTTGGCGATCTCCTCGAAGACGTCGTTGTGCACGTCGAAGAAGAACGAGATGCGCGGCACGAACGCGCTCGGGTCGAGCCCGGCGTCCACGCCCCACTTCACGTACTCGAGGCCGTCGATGAGGGTGAAGGCCAGCTCCTGCACCGCCGTCGCCCCGGCCTCGCGGATGTGATAGCCGGAGACGGAGATCGGGTTCCAGCGCGGCGTCTCGCGCGCGCCGAAGCGCAGCGTGTCGACCACCAGGCCCATGGCCGCCCTCTCGGGCACGATCCACTCGCGCTGCGCGATGTACTCCTTGAGCGCGTCGTTCTGGATGGTCCCGCCCAGAGCGACGAGCGGGATGCCGTGCTCCTCGGCGACCGCGAGGTACATGGCCCACACGATCGAGGCCGGGCCGTTGATGGTCATCGAGGTCGTGACCTGGTCGAGCGGGATGCCATCGAAGAGGATCCGCATGTCGGCGATGGAGCTCACGGCGACGCCCTCGCGGCCGACCTCGCCGTGCGACAGCGGGTCGTCGGCATCGCGGCCCATCAGCGCCGGCATGTCGAACGCGGTCGAGAGGCCGGTGACCCCGTGGCGCAGGAGGTAGTGGAAGCGCTTGTTGGTGTCCTCGGGCGATCCGAACCCCGCGAACTGCCGCATCGTCCAGAGGCGTCCGCGGTACACGGACGGCTGGACCCCGCGCGTGTACGGGAACTCGCCGGGGAAGCCGAGCTCCTCGTTCGCGTCCCAGCCCTCGAGGTCCTCCGGCGTATAGAGAGGTGCGACCGGCAGGTCCGAGAGGGTCGCAAAGCGCGGCTTGCGCTCCGGCACCTTCGCGGTCGCGGCCGCATAGGTCTCCTCTGCCCACTCGCGCTTCGAGGTGCTCTTCGTCCCCGGCCGGCGCTGCGTCTTCATGCCGCCACCAGGCTGCGCGCGATGACGAGCCGCTGCACCTCGCTCGTGCCCTCGTAGATCGTGGTCGCACGCGCGTCGCGGGCGCAGCGCTCGACGACCGCCTCCCGCATGTACCCGTAGCCCCCGAGCAGCTGCACGGCCGTGCGCGTCGCGCGCTGCGCCATCTCGCTCGCGTAGAGCTTGGCCTGCGAGGCCTCGCGCGTGAACGGTCGGCCCGCGTCCTTGAGCCACGCCGCGCGCAGGGTGAGCATCCGCGCCGCGGAGACCTCCGTCGCCGCCCGGGCGAGAGCGAAGCGGACCATCTGGAAGTCGCCGATGGCGCGTCCGAACTGGCGCCGCTGGCCCACGTAGGCGCGCGCGCGTTCGATGGCTCCACGCGCGATACCGACCGCCTGCGCCGCGATGCCGATGCGCCCGCTGTCGAGGCCGGCGAGGGCGACCGGGCCGAAGCCATTGCCGAGCGGGCCGAGGACTGCGTCGCCACCGACCCGCGCGCCGTCGAGCGCGAGAGCGCTGGTGTCCGACGCGTGCAGGCCCATCTTGCGCTCGGCCTTCGCGACGGTCACGCCGGGCGCGTCCGTCGGCACGAGGAACGCGGTGATGCCGCGGTGCGGCCGGCCCGGCTCCGCCTGGCCCACGCGCGCCAGGACGATGACGACGGGCGCGTAGCGGAGATTGGTCACGAACATCTTGCGGCCGCTCAGGACCCAGCCATCGCCGTCGCGGCGCGCGGTCGTCCGCAGAGCCGCGGCGTCGGAGCCGGAGCCCGGCTCCGTCAGCGCGAACGCGCCGAGGCCCGAGCCATCGATGAGGCGGGGCAGCCACCGCCGCTTCTGCTCGGGAGTGCCGAGGCGCACGAGCGTCCCTTCGGTGATGCCGCAGTTGACGGACACGCCGACGGCCAGCGAGGCCCACGCCGCGGCGAGCTCCTCGAGCACCAGGGCGAACGCGACGCTGCCCGCGCCCAGCCCGCCGTCGCTCTCGGGGACGGTCATCCCGAGGACGCCCATCGCTCCCAGCGAAGCGATGACGTCGGCCGGGATCGCGCCCGCCTCTTCCGCCGCTTCGATGCGCGGCGCGAGCGAAGCCGCGAACCGCGCGACGGCGGCGGCGATCTCGCGCTGCTCCCGGCCCGGCAGCGGGATCATCCCGCGCCCTTGACCTTCTTCACCTCTTCGGTGAACGCGGGCAGGAACTCGAACAGGTCGGCCACGACGCCGTAGTCGCACACCTTGAATATGTCCGCGTCGGGGTCCTTGTTCACCGCGACGATGACCTTGCTCGACGTCATCCCCGCCAGGTGCTGGATCGCACCGGAGATCCCGAGCGCGATGTAGAGGTCGGGGCTGACGGTCTTGCCTGTCTGGCCGACCTGCTCTTCGTTCGGGCGCCAGCCCGCGTCGGTCACGGCGCGCGACGCTCCGAGCGCCGCGCCGAGCGTCCCCGCGAGCTCCTCGACCATCTTCCAGTTCTCTGGACCCTTGAGGCCGCGCCCGCCGGAGACGATCACGCGCGCCTCGCCGAGCGGGACGCGTCCGGTCGCCGACGCCGTCGGCTCGAACCGCTGGAACCCGAGCTTCTCGGCGCTCGCGTCGACCTGGATCGGCTCGGTCGTAGGTGATGCCGCATCCGGCGGGAGCGGGAACGCACTGGGCCGGACCGAGACCACGGCGGGGAGCGCTGCGCGGACCGTCGCGCGCACCTTCCCCGCATACATGGTCCGCATCATCAGGAGCGCGCCGGCCTCGACCTTGAGATCGGTGATCTCCGAGGCGTAGGCCCATCCCAGGCGCGCGGCCAGGCGCGCGCCGAGATCGCGCCCGGCCGGGGTCGCTCCGATCAGGATCAAGTCGGGTCGGTCCGTCTTCGCTCGCTCCGTCAAGGCGGCGGCCAGCGCGACGGTCGAGGACCGCTCACCGGATCCGTGGGGATCGAGCACCGTGGCGTCACCGAGCGACGCCGCCTTGGCGGCGATCTCGTGGCTCACGCGGCGCAGGTCCGGACCGTGCGCACCCGTACGGTCGCGCGTGCCGCGTTCGACCACCGCCCAGACCTTCACAGGACCTTGGCCTCGTCGCGGAGCAGCTGCACGAGCTGCTGCGCCGCCGCGCGCGCGTCGCCGTCCTTGAGGATCTTCCCGCCCCCACGCGCCGGTGGCGGCTCCATCTTCACGATCTCGAGCCGAGGCGCGTTCAGGTCGACCCCGAGAGACCCAAGGTCCTTCTCGGGGATCTCCTTCGTCTTCGCCTTCATGATCCCGGGGAGCGATGGGTAGCGCGGGTCCTTCTCGCTCTTCTGCACCGTGAGCACTGCCGGCCCGCTCGCGCGCCACACCTCGTGGCCGCCCTCGACCTCCTTCCAGACGTCGGTGCCGCCCTCCACCGTTTCGAATCTGGTGACGGTGGCGACGTGGGGCCAGCCGAGGACGTCGGCGAGGGCCGGTCCGACGAGTCCCTGGTCGTCGTCGGAGGCCTGCCGTCCGCACAGCACCAGGTCGGGCTTGGCCTCGTCGGCGATCTTCGCGAGAGCGCGCGCGACGGCCAGCCCCTCGGCCTTCTCGGCGTCGGCGCCGGTGACGTGGATGGCCTCGTCACAGCCCATGGCCAGCGCTTGCCGCAGCGCGTCGCGGGCACGCGCCGGTCCCACGGTCACGACGCTCACCGTGGTCTGCGGATCGCGGTCCTTGCGCTCGAGAGCGAGCTCGATGGCGTACTCGTCATACGGCGCGATGGCCCAGGTGATGCCGCTCGTGTCCGCGGACCGCCCGTCGGCGGCGACCTTCACACGCACGGTCGAGTCGGGGACCTGCTTGGCGCAGACGAGGATCTTCACGACTCTATTGGATCCTCGCTCGGGGGGACCCCTCGCTTCGGACCCAGGTGCTCGACCTCGTCGCTTCGCGCCTCGGTCTGCGCGCCCGGGGGACGACGGATGCTCGATGCCACCAGCTCGATGACGTCCAC
>JACPOT010000023.1 GCA_016191385.1 Chloroflexota bacterium
GATCTCGCTGAGCTCAATGTGAGCCGGGCGGTCCGCGATCTCGCCGCCGGGGACGCCGACGCCGCCCTCATCTTCGCGGAGCAGGCCCTCATCAACGCCGGGGATGCGCTCCTCGTGCGCGACGGCTACAGCGCGAACTCGCACGTCGTGCGCTTCTCCTATCCGCGGCTGCCCGCGGTCTACGCCGGCGAACGTGGGCTCATCGACCAGATCCGCTCCGCGCGCAACACCGCGCAGTACGACGCCAGCGGTGGCGTGACGCCAGCCTTCGCCGCGCAGGCGATCCAGCTTGCCGATCGTGCCGTCAAGGAAGTCCGCGCGGCTCTGTAGGAGCCGCCCGTCTGAGCACGCTGGAAGCGCTACGAGAAGCCCGAGCCGTGGCACCAGGTGGCAGATCGGCATGAAGTTCATTCCGTCGGATCGCCCAGCTCCTGTTGAGGGGGCGATAGCGAAGGATCGCGCGGCCGATGACGGCGCGCCGGTCCATCACCAGCATCTCGTGACCCGGGTTGTCGCTCTCCAGGATCAGATCGTCACCGCTCATCGCAGCGACGCGCTTGACCACCAAGCGATCCTCGCGGGGGTCGCGCGCGATCACCACGCTGCCGACACGCGGCGGGATGCGCGCGATCAGGAGATGGTCTCCGTGATAGAGCGCCGGCTCCATCGAGTGTCCCGCGACCCGCACGCGTCCCAGCATCAGGCTGCCTTCGGCGGCTTCATCACGCGCGACTTCTCGAGGCCGCCGGTCTCGCGCCAGATCTTGTCGATCCCGTCGATCATGTCGAGGAGCTGCGCGGCGTCGGCCGTGTCTACGGAAGCCTTGCGGGCCCGGAAGACCTGGTCGGTCGAGCCGGCGTACTTCTCGATGATCTTGTAGCAGGACTCGGCCTCGATCCGCGCCTGCGCCGGGTCATAGACGCCGCACGGCAGGTCGCAATGGGCGTAGGCAACACGGGGCTGTCCGAAGATGCGCATGGGGTCCTCCTTCGTGGCGTTCGGAGCCTTTTCGCAGCATGATCGGGGCCATGCTCCCGCTCGAAGGCATCCGCGTCGTCGCGCTGGAGCAGGCGGTCGCCGCGCCGCTGTGCACGCGCTACCTCGCCGACCTGGGCGCCGATGTCGTCAAGGTGGAGCGCCCCGAGGGCGACTTCGCCCGTCGCTACGACAGCGTTGTCCACGGCGAGTCTGCCTACTTCGTCTGGCTGAACCGCGGCAAGCGCAGCATCGCCCTCGACCTTGCCACGGCGGGAGACCGCGCCGTCGTCGACGCCCTCATCGATCGCGCGGAAGCGTCACCGGATCGCCGGACGCGCCGGCGAAGGTCGGCATCTCCATCGCCGATATCAGCGGCGGCGTCTACGCCCTCGTGTCGATCCTCGCCGCACTGCGCTCGCGCGACCAGGACGGGCAAGGGCGCCGCGTGGAGGTCGCGCTCTTCGACTGTCTCGCCGAATGGATGACCGTCCCGCTCTACGGGCAGATATATGGCGGCAGCGCGCCGCTGCGCACCGGGATGCGCCACAACACCATCGCGCCGTACGGCCCATACCGGTGTGCCGACGGCCACGTCACGCTCGGCGTGCAGAACGAGCGGCAGTGGGCCGCGCTGTGCGAGATCGTCCTCGAGCGTCCCGAGCTCGTTGCCGACGCGCGCTTCGCGACCAACGAGCTGCGCTCCAAAGCGCGCGCCGAGCTCGAGGCGATCATCGAGGAGATCTTCGCGACCGTGACGCGCGGCGAGGTCGAGACCAAGCTCGCTGCGGCGGACGTCCCGTTCGGCGGGCTCAGCAGCGTCGCCGACGTCGTCGCGCACCCGCAGCTCGCGTCGCGCGGACGCTGGACCGAGGTGGCGACGCCGTCGGGTCCCGTGCGCGCTCTCAAGCCGCCCATCGGCGCGGTCGAGGCGCGCATGGGCGCGGTGCCAGCGCTTGACGAGCACGGCGCCGCGATCCGCGCGGAGCTGGTGCGATGACCGCTGCGGTCGCGCGCCTGAGGGCCGCGCCACCGCGGTCGTGGCTGTTCGTGCCCGCGCTCAAGGCGCGCGAATGGCTGCCGAAGGCGATCGCGGCCGGCGCGGATGCGGTCATCCTCGACCTCGAGGACGCGACCGCGCCGAGCGAGAAGGAGAGAGCCCGCGAGGTCGTGCGCGGCCTCGCTCTCGAAAAGCGTGAGCGCCCCTTCATCGCCGTGCGCGTGAACGGGTCGCCGCCGGCGGTCGAGGACGACTGCGCTGCCGCCGTCGCGAGCGGCGCGGACGCGGTGATCCTGCCGAAGGTCGAGGGCACCTACCAGGTGCGCCGCGCCTGCGCTCTGCTGGAAGGGTCCGACCTCGCCGTGCTGCCGATGATCGAGACCGCGCGGGCCGTGCTTGTCGCTCTGGATCTCGCCGAAGCCGACGAGCGCGTCGGGTCGCTCATGTTCGGTGGCGGCGATCTCGCCGCGGA
>JACPOT010000116.1 GCA_016191385.1 Chloroflexota bacterium
CCGCGCTGCTGCGGGAGCGACGAGGCGGGGGAGGAGGCGCGCCGCGCGGCCGCCCATCTGGGCATCCCCTTCTATGCGCTCGACTACGCGGAGGTCTTTGGCCGCGAGGTCGTGGATCGCTTCGTCGGTTCATACGCGATGGGCGAGACGCCCAATCCGTGCGTCGCCTGCAACGCGCACGTGAAGTTCGACGCGCTCCTCGGAGACGCAGCCGCGAAGTTCGGCGCGCGGCGTCTCGCCACCGGCCATTACGCGCGGATCACCGAGGAGAAGGGGCGCTACCGGCTGCGCCGCGCGCAGGACGCGGCCAAGGACCAGTCGTACGCGCTCTACATGCTCGGCCAGCGCGAGCTCGCGCGGATCCTCTTTCCGGTCGGCGAGCTGTCGGGCAAAGACGAGACGCGCGCGCTGGCGGCGCGCTACGGCCTGCCCAACGCCGCGAAGGCGGAGAGCATGGACATCTGCTTCGCGCCGCGCGGCCATCACGACATCGTCCGGGCCCGCGCTCCCGAAGCGTTCGTCTCCGGTCCCGTGGAGCGGACGGACGGCGCTCTCGTGGGCGAGCACGCCGGCATCGGCTCGCTCACCGTCGGCCAGCGCCGTGGCGTCGGCGTCGCGACGGGCGAGCGCCTCTACGTGCTGCGCCTCGACCTCGAGCGCAACACCGTCGTCGTCGGCACGCGCGACGAGGTCGCGACGCGCGCGTACTCGTTGCGCGACGTCCGCTTCACCGCGGACCGCCCGCCGGCGGACCGGTTCACGACGACCGTGGCGCTGCGCTACCGCGGCATGCCCCTCGGGTGCGAGGTCCAGATCGTGGCTGACGGCGCGATGGTCCGCCTCGACGAGCCGGCGCTCGCGGCTCCCGGGCAGGCGGCGGTCTTGTACGACGGTGATGAAGTGATCGGGGGAGGGACGATCCGGCAGGCGCTCGCGGACTGACCGTGCGCCTCCTCCTGCGCATCGCCGCGATCGCCGTCGCCGGTTCCGCGCTCTACGCCGCCGGTGCGGTCAACGGCGCGACCCAGCGGCAGCCCGCGGCGGCCGGAGGTCTCTTCACTTTCATCGCCGTCGCGGCGGCGATCTGGCTGCTGATCATGGCCCTCACCGGGACCGGGCTGGGTGATGCGGCAAGCCCCACGCCGCGCTCGTACGTGCCAGCGCTGCGGGCCGTCTTCGTCTTCGTCGCGGCCATGTCCCTCTTCGGCCTCCTCTGGCTGCGCGGGATCCCCTATCCGCCCGAGCACGACGCGACCTCGTATCACAACGACGCCATCGCGCTCGATGAGTGCGCCGCTCAGGCGCTGCTCCGTGGAGAGGATCCCTACGCGACCTTCACGCTCTTCCGCTGCTACGGCGAGCGTCGCCTGGGCGCCGACCGCACGACGCCACTCCGGCTCGGCGCCTTCGCGGACGTCGAGGTCTATCCGACCGAGGAACAGCTGGACGCCGCCTGGGACTCGCGCCAGCGCGAGATCGCCACGTCGCTCGGGATCTCCTGGGAGCCACCTCCGGACTTCGAGTTCACCTGGCGCCTCTCGTATCCCGCGCTCTCGGTCCTGCTGATCCTCCCGTGGGTCGCGGCCGGATGGGACGCGAACCTCATCTACGTGCTCTGCCTCCTCGCGGCCACGGCGCTGGTGCTGCTTCGCGCGCCCGCCGGCACCAGACCGCTGGTCCTCACCGGCCTTCTCGCGGCGGCGTCCGTCCCGGCATTCACCGCCGGCGGGAGCGCCGACCTGCTCTACGCCCTGCCTCTCGTCGCGGCGTGGCTGTGGCGTGAGCGGCGCGGGAGCGCCGTCGCGCTCGGTGTCGCGAGCGCGGTCAAGCAGCTCGCGTGGCCGTTCGCGATCTTCTACCTGATCCAGGTCGCCGCGCAGCGGGGATGGTCGGAGGCCGCGCGGCGCGCCGCGATCGCCGCGGCCGTCTTCGGCGTCGCGAACGCGCCATTCGTCCTCTGGGATCCGGCGGCGTGGCTGCGGGGGATCCTCACGCCGATCGCGGAGCCGATGTTCGCTCGCGGCGCGGGCCTCGTGACGTTGTCGGCCAACGGCGTCCTGCCGTTCTTCCCCGAGTGGGTCTACCTGGCGCTCGAGGTCGCCGTCGCCGCGATCGCCGTGGTCGTCGCGTGGCGCCGGCGGTACACGAGCCCCGAGCTCGGAGTGGTCCTCGCGATGGTCCCTCTCTTCTTCGCGCACCGGAGCCTCTTCTCGTACTTCTTCCTGCTGCCGCTCTTCGCGTTCGCCGGACTGGTGCGGATGCCTGCCGGTGAGCTCGAGCCCGCGGCGATCCAGCGCGCGGGCGCGCTCACCGTCCTCGCGATGCCCGCTCGCGGAGGGCCAGCAGGCCCGAGGTGATCGCCGCGGCGACCGCCGCGTAGAGGAGCTGCGCGTCGCCGAGCACCCCGATACGGCTACCGCTGACCTCTCCGATGGTCTGCGCGACCGCCGCGGCCGCGACCGCCGCGAGCCACGCGCTGCCGAGCGCGCGCGGACGGCCGAGCGCCGCGCGGAACGCGGCCGGAACACCGATGGCGATGAGCAGAAGAGGGACTACCGCGGGAGGCACATAGGTCATCATTGATCACACAGCCATGGAGAGTTCGACGATCCGCGAAGAGTTCTTCAAGTTCTTCGAAGAGAGGGGGCACGTGCGGCTGCCCAGCGCGCCGCTGGTCCTGAAGGACGACCCGAGCGTCCTCTTCACCAGCGCGGGGATGCAGCCCCTGGTCCCGTACTTCACCGGCAAGAAGCAGGCGCCGGCCAAGCGGATCGTGACCGTGCAGAAGGTCCTCCGCACCAGCGACATCGAGGAGGTCGGCCGCGACGCGTATCACCAGACGTTCTGGGAGATGCTCGGCAACTTCTCCATCGGCGACTACTTCAAACGCGAATCGCTGGAGTGGAGCTGGCAGCTCCTCACCGGACCGTTCGGGTTCGACGGCGATCGCCTGGTCGCGACCGTCCATGAGAAGGACGACGAGGCCTACGACATCTGGACGAAGGACCTCCATCTCCTGCCTCCCGAGCGCGTCTTCCGCCTCGGCGACGAGGCGAACTTCTGGGCACCCGGGCCGACCGGTCTGTGTGGCCCCGACAGCGAGATCTTCATCGACAAGGGGCCGCAGCCCGGGGTCGCGCCGCACGACCCGTGTGACCCCAGCGAGAACTGCGGCCGCTACGTCGAGATCTGGAACAACGTCTTCCAGCAGTACGACCGGCAAGCCGACGGCACCCTCGTGCCCCTGCCCAAGAAGAACATCGACACGGGGGCAGGCCTCGAGCGCATAGCGCAGGTGCTGCAAGGGGTCCCCGGCGATACCTTCCGCACCGATCTCTTCAAGCCGCTCGTCGAGAAGATCGAGCAGCTGGCGGGCGTGAAGTACGGCGACGGCACCTCGGATCTGGCCATCCGCATCATCGTCGAGCACTCGCGCGCGGCGACGTTCCTCATCGCCGACGGGATCGAGCCGTCGAACGAGAACCGCGGATACGTCCTCCGCAGGCTGATCCGCCGCGCCGCCCTGCACGGCCGGCGCCTCGGACTCAAGACCGGGACCATCGCGCAGCTCGGGATCCTGACCACGCGCGTGATGCAGGCCCACTATCACGAGCTCGGCCGGGAGCGCGACCGGATCGCGGCGACCCTCGAGGCCGAAGAGCAGAAGTTCGATCAGACGCTCTCGAGCGGCATCGAGCAGCTGAGCGGCGCCATCGCGTCGGCACGGTCGGGCGGGCGGCGCGGGATCGACGGCGACACGGCTTTCCGTCTCTACGACACGTTCGGGTTCCCGATCGAGATGACGCGCGAGATCGCCGGATCCGCCGGTCTGGACGTCGACGAGCGGCGCTACCGCGAGCTGCTCGAGGAGCAGCGCCAGCGCAGCCGGGCCGGCGCGAAGTTCTCGCAGGACGCCATGCGCTTCGGCCAGTTCTATTCCGACCTGCGCGAGCGGGCCGGAGTGCGGAGCGAGTTCACCGGATACGGCGAGCTCGGGACGGATGCGCGGATCCTCTCGCTGGCCATCGGCGGGCGCGGGGTCGAGGAGGCGCCGGAGGGGAGCGAGGCCGAGGTCGTCCTGGACCGCACACCTTTCTATGCGGAAGGCGGCGGCCAGGTCGGCGACCGCGGGCATATCACGACGAGCGAGGGCCGCGCCCTCATCGCCGACACGCAGTCGGCGGCGCCCGAGGTCACTGTCATGATCGGCACGGTCGTCGACGGCGTGCTCCGCAGCGGCGCCACCGCGCGCGCGGAGGTCGACCCCGAGCTGCGCCGGCACACGATGCGCAACCACACCGCGACGCACCTGCTGCACGCGACGCTCCGCCGCATCCTCGGCGACGACGTGCACCAGGCGGGCTCACTGGTCCACGCTCCCGGCCTGCGCTTCGACTTCACGCTCGGCCGCGCGCTGGCCCCGCAGGAGATCCGCCAGGTCGAGGCCGAGGTCAACCGGGCCATCCTCGACAACGCGCCGGTGCGCGCCGAGGTCATGCCCCTGCACGCGGCACTCGCGTCGGGAGCGCTGCACCTGTTCGACGAGAAGTACAGCGGCGACGTCCGCGTCGTGCAAGCGGGCCCGAGCCGCGAGCTCTGCGGCGGCACGCACTGCCACTCGACGGGCGACATCGGCCTCTTCCTCATCACCAGCGAAGGCTCCATCGGTGCGGGCATCCGGCGCATCGAGGCGCTGACCGGCGAGGGTGCGCTGCGCGCGGTCCGTGACCTGCGCGAGCGCGCGCAACGGTCCGCCGCGCTCCTCCGTGTTCCCGAGGAGCGCATCCCCGACGCCGTCGCGCAGCTGGTCGAGGGGCGGGGGCGGCTGGAGCGCGAGCTCGAAACGACGCGCAAGGCCGGGATGGAGACGTCCGCGATAGGGCTCATCGCGAAGGCCGAGACCCTCGACGGCAGCGGCGCGCGCCTGGTCGTCGCGAACGTCGGGGACGCGGACGCAGGCTCGCTGCGTGCGCTCTCCGACCGCGTCCGGGACGGCATGGGATCGGGCGTCGTCGTGCTCGGGGGCGCGCGCGCGGACCGGGCCTCTCTCGCCATCGCGGTGACCAAGGACCTCACGCCGGGCATGAGCGCCGACGCCATCGTGAGACAGGTCGCATCGATCATCGGCGGCAGCGGCGGCGGGCAGCCCCACAGCGCGACCGGCGGTGGGAAGGACGTCGCCCGCCTGGGTGAGGCCCTCGAGGCGGCGCGCCGCATCGTCCGCGAGAAGCTCGCTCCCGCGACGGGCGGGGAGCAGCGCCATCGCCCTGGCTAGGGGGCGGATCGCCTCAGGCTCCGCGGTCGCGGGGATCGAGCTGGCCGCCGACCGGGTCCGCGCCGTCGTCGGGCGTCGCGAGGAAGGCTCGATGCGCATCACCGGGGCGGCCCAGGTCGTCCTGCGCCCGGGCGCGATGAGCGGCGGGCTCGTCATGGACCGGGACGTGGTCGGCTCGGCCATCGCGCACGCGGTCGCGAGCGCGGAAGGGCGGGACAAGGCCACGCGCGCGGTCGCGGCCATCGACGGCGACGACGTGCGCACGTATCACGTGGCGACCACGTTCGAGCGCGAGGCCCTGAACGAGCCGATCGTGCAGGGGGAGATGACGCGCGCGCTGCAGGAGGCACGCGCGGAGGCCGAGCGCGTGGCACGCGATGCGGCCGCGAACGACGCCGCGCTCCGCGGCGTGGCCACGGTCCACCTGCGTGACGACGTGGCCGGGCTGGCCGTCGATGGCCGCGCGCTCGCATCGCTCGTCGGATTCCAGGGCCGCTACGTCGAGGTCCGCACCGACGTGTCGCTGGCGCCGCTCGTCCTCGCGAGCGCGGCGAGCGCCGCGCTGGACGTCGCGAAGCGCCGGGGCACCGTGACGAGCGGGGCATACGCCCTCGGGCGCCTGCTCGCGACGGGCGGGCTCGGCGAGGGCGCCGTCCTGCGGCTCGGTCCCGACGTCACCGCGTTCGCGGTGGTGCGCGCCTCGCGCGTGGTCGCGACCCGCGCGTTCGGCCTCGGCCGCGACGCGTTCCTCGGTCGCCCGGCGACCCTCGACGCCGATGCGCGCGTCTGGGCGCGCTGCGTGATCTCGCCCCTGCCCGGGCTCGAGGGGGCGCTGCCGGAGAAGTGGCATTTCGTCGGAGTCCCTGAGGAGCTGGTCGCGCTCCCGCGCGCCCTGGGCGACGCCCTCACCGAGACGCGCGGAGGTGACGACGTGGAGATCCTGCCGCTGCGCCCGGCCGGGATCGCGCGCGTCTTTTCGAGCGAGCCCCTCCATGCGGACGATCTCGTCGCGGTCGGTGCCGCGGTGCTCGCGTCCGAGGCAGCCTGATGGCCCGCGCGGTCGTCGATCTCGACGCGCGCGCGACGGTCCTCGACGCCGCAGATCGTCTCGCGCGCACTCCGGCCGATGGCGATGTGGCGTTCGTCGTCGCCGCCGGCGCGCCCCTGCTCCGCAACGAGGTGTTCCTCGAGGTGCTGCGCGCCCGCGCGGCCCCGCGGCGCGTGTCGCTCGTGACGACCGACCCCCGCGCGCGGTCGCTCGCATCCGCCGTGCACGTACCCGCATACGCCAGCGCGGCTGCGCTCGAGCGTCGCGAGCTCGACCCGACCGAGCGCCTCACCGTCGCGCGGAAGGCCGCCGTGGCCGCGCTGCGCACGTCGCGGGCGCCTCGCGCCCTGCCCTCGCTCCGCAGATCGCTCGCGGTCGTCGGGAGCCTGGCCGCGGCCCTCCTGCTCATCGCCGTCGTGGTCCTGCCGGAGGCGCGCGTGACGGTCGCCGCCGCGGCCCAGACCGCGGGCCCCTTCGACATCGCGGTGCGCGCGGGTCCGGGCGGCGACATCACGGCGAAGTCACTGACGAACCAGGTCACGGCGAAGGTGCCCGGCAGCGCGAGCGGCTCGCGCGACCAGCCGGTGCAGGCCACCGGGACGGTGCAGCTCGAGAACCGTACGACGAACGACATCCGCATCCCGAAGGAGACGAGCTTCCGTACGGCGGACGGGATCCCCTTCCTCACGACGGCCGACGCGTCGCTGCCGCGGAGCATCATCGCCGGCCCGTTCGACATCTTCGTGGGGCGCGTGACCATCGGCATCCAGGCCGCGATCGCGGGACCGACCGGGAACGTGGCCGCCGGCCGGATCAACGTCAGCCCCGACCCGGCGCGATACGCCGTGGCCAACGCCGAGCCCACGAAGGGCGGCGAGGTCAAGAAGGTGCCCATCGTGAAGGTCGAGGACTACGACGCGGCGCTCCGGAAAGCTCCCGACGCGCTGCGGACCGCCGCCGAGGGGCAGCTGGCCACCTGGACGCGTGAGCCACGACAGGGCGAGGTGGTCGTGCCGCAGGTCGCCGTCCGTCAGACCTCCGTCGGACCATCGAGCGTCGACCTGGTGGGGAAGGAGATGGCGACGTTCGAGCTCACCGTCGCCGGCATCGCCACCGCGTACGCCGTCGCCGACACGGAGCCGAAGGCCGAAGCGCTGCGAAAGGTCTCGGGGTCCATCGCGCCTGGGAACGACGTCGACCCGAAGGCGTCGACCGTGGACGTGAAGGGCGTGGCCATCGGTGACAACGGGATCACCTGGCAGCTGACCGTACGGACATCGCAGACCCAGCGCGTGGATCGCGCCGGGGTCGCGCGCCTCCTCGCCGCGCGGCGGGTGAGCGATGCCCAGGCTGCACTGGAGTCCCAGAAGGTGCGCCTGGTGCGTCTGGTATGGATGCCGGGCTGGTCGCCGATCCTTCCTCTGCTCGATGCCCGCATCACCGTCGAGGTCGAGGCCGCGCCGACCACGGGGGCGCCGTGAGGCCGGTGGCGCGTTATCTTGCCCTCGACGTCGGGGACCGCCGCATCGGCCTCGCCGTCGGCGACCGCGGTGGCGGCGTCGCTCGTACCCTCCCGACGCTGCGGCGGCGGGGCACGGTGCGCGACGTCCAGGCCATCGGTGAGACGGCTCGCCGCGAGGAGGTCACCGCCCTGCTGATCGGCCTGCCGCTCACGCTCCGCGGTGACGAGGGTCCTCAGGCCACCCGCGTACGGCGGTTCGCCGAGGCCTGCGCGGCGCTCGGCCTGCCGGTCGAGCTCCACGACGAGCGCTTCACGACCGCGGAGGCGATCCGCCGCGGCGCCCGCGATGACGACGCGGGGGCGGCGGCGATCCTCCTCGAGGAGTTCCTTCAGCGATGAGGCCCGTGCCGCGACGCCGGCCGCCCACGCGCTCGTCCCCGGCCGGACCGCTCGTCTTCGTGCTCCTCGTCGTCGCGCTCGTCGCGGTGCTCGTGGGACAGGGGCAGGCGGCGATGGGCGATGCCGTCGTCCAGCTCGTCAGCGAGCGGGACACGCTGCTGCGCCAGGGGCCGATCCGCGCGCTGGTCGCGTCGCGCGTCGGACCCGAGACGGACCTCGCGGCGGACCCGAACGGCGCGATGCGCAGCTTCGACGTGAACAAGGGCGAGACCGCCGCGACGGTCGCGCGCCGCCTCGAGGACGAGCGGCTCATCCGTTCGTCCCTGGCATTCCTCCTGGTCGTCTACGACGCGGGCAAGGAGGACCAGGTGCAGGCGGGCCTGCATCGCATCTCGCCGGCCATGACCCCGCGCGAGATCGCCGAGGCGCTGACGCGCAACAAGGGTCGGGAAGAGCAGGTCACGCTGCGGATCATCGAGGGTTGGCGCATCACGCAGATCGCCGAGGAGGTCAACAAGATCTTCCCCACGATCGGCAAGGACACATTCCTGAAAGCTGCCGTCGTTGGGAAACGGACCCAGCCGAGCCTGGCAGGGCTGGATGCCGCGACACCTCTCGAGGGCTTCCTCTACCCCGACACGTACTTCTTCAAGCCCGACGCGACCGTGGAGACCGTGATCAGCACGCTGCTCGACACGTTCGAGTCCCGCGCCGGGACGACGCTGCGGACGGCCGCGGCCCAGCAGAGGCGCGAGGTCTACGACATCGTCAAGCTGGCCTCCATCGTAGAGCGCGAGGCCCGCGACCGCAGGGAGAGCAAGACCATCGCGGGCGTCTACGCCAACCGGCTGACCCGGGGCATGAAGCTGGACGCCGACCCGACGATCCAGTACGCGGTCGGCGAGTGGCGCGAGCTCCTTCTCGCGGACCTCGAGAACATGTCGCCATACAACACATACAAGGTCGCGGGTCTCCCGCCCACTCCGATCAGCAGCCCCGGCCTCGCCGCTCTCGAAGGCGCGGCGACGCCCGAGAAGCACGACTACCTTTACTTCGTCGCGGACCCCAAGACGGGGACGCATCTCTTCGCGAAGACGCTGGACGAGCAGGAGGCCAACAGGGTCAAGGTGGGGAACAAGTAGTGGTCTCGACCGGGGAGATCAAGCGCGGGATGACGATCGAGCTGGACGGCCAGCTGTTCCAGATCCTGGAGTTCCAGCACATCAAGCTGGGACGCGGCTCGGCGCAGGTGCGCATGAAGCTGCGCAACGTCCGCCGCGGGGACACCATCGAGAAGACCGTCCAGGCCGGCGAGCGGTTCACCCGCGCGCGCCTCGACCACCGCAACGCGCAATTCCTCTACAAGGACGGGTCGCACTACCACTTCATGGACACGGCGTCGTACGAGCAGCTGATCCTCGACGACGCCCTCCTGGGCGACGCGGTGAACTACCTGACCGACGGCTTCGTCGTGGTGCTCGAGGAATACGAGGGCGATCCCATCGGCGTCGAGCTGCCCGCGTCGGTCGTGATGAAGGTCGTCCGCTCGGACACGGGGCTCCGCGGCGACACGGCGCAGGGCGCGATGAAGCCCGCGACGCTCGAGTCCGGGCTGCAGGTGAACGTGCCGCTCTTCGTGAACGAGGGCGACAAGATCCGGGTCGACACACGGACCGGGGAGTACCTCGAACGCGCGTCCTGACGGAGCGCCCCGGACCCGAGCGGATCATCACCGTCGGCCGGCTCACGGTCCGGATAGCGGAGCGCCTGCAGGCAACGGACGAGTTCAAGGACCTCTGGGTCGAGGGCGAGGTCAGCGAGCGCTCCGTCTCGGCGGCGGGCCACGTGTACTTCACGCTTCGCGACAACGCGGGTCAGATCCGCTGCATCCTCTTCGCGACGCAGGCCGCGAACGTCGCGCTCACGCCGCAGAACGGAGCGCGCCTCCTGGCCCACGGCTACGTCGAGGTCTACCCGCGCGATGGCCGTTACCAGCTACGCTGCGACGATCTCCTGCCGGCCGGGGCCGGCGATGCGCACCTGCGCCTCGAGGCGCTCAAGCGCCGCCTCCAGGCCGAGGGACTCTTCGAGACCGCTCGCAAGCGGCCTCTCCCCGCGAGTGTGCGGCGCCTCGGTGTGGTGACCAGCGCGGCCGGCGCGGCGTGGCGCGACATCCAGACCGTCGTCGCCCGCCGCGATCCGCGCGTGGAGCTCATCCTCGCGTCCGCCCTCGTGCAGGGCCCCGACGCGGCGGCATCGCTCGTCGCCGCTCTCGATGGGCTGGCGCAGCTGCGGGATCTCGACGTGATCGTCATCGCCCGCGGCGGAGGCGCCAGCGAGGACCTGTGGCCGTTCAACGACGAAGCGCTGGTGCGCGCCATCGCGCGCTCGGCGCGGCCGGTCGTCAGCGGCGTGGGGCACGAGGTGGACATCACGCTCACCGACCTCGTCGCCGACGTTCGCGCGCCCACACCCTCCGTCGCCGCCGAGCTCGTCGTCGCCGACGCGGCCGCGCACGTCGCCGTCGCGGACCGGCTGCGCAAGCGGATCGAGTCGCGGCTCCGCGACGCGATCGGGCAGCGCCGCCGCCGGCTCGTCGCGGCGAAGCGCCTTCTCGACCGGCGTGCCCCGCTGGCGCGGGTCGCCGGGCTGCGGCAGCGCCTCGATGACTCCCGCAGGCGCATCGATCGCGGGATCGCGCGCGCGGTCCCCTCCCGGCGCGACCGGGCCGTGGCGGCGAAGCGCCGCATCGACGGCCTCTCGCCGCTGGCCGTCCTGGGACGCGGTTACGCCATCGTCGAAGGTGCTGACGGGAGGATCCGGACCGATGCCGGACGGCTCGCCCCGGGCGAAGGGGTGCGGATCCGGATGCGCGACGGCCGCGCGGGCGCCAGGGTGACCAGCGTGGAAGCGAGCAAAGGGCCGACATGAGCGAGGAGCGTCCTATCGAGGCAGCACTGGAACGCCTGGAAGCGATCGCGGATCGGCTGGAGGACCCCGGGCTGGACCTGGACGAGGCCGTTCGCCTCTATGAGGAGGGCCTGCGCGTGTACGGCGTATGCGCGAAGCGTCTCGATGCGGCCGACCTGCGCATCACCAAGCTCGCCGACGCGCTCGCCGAACAAGCGAAGGGCTGATCTCACCGACCTGAAACCGCGCCTTGAGGCCCCGTTGTAACGAATTGATGACCGCCCTTCCCCCAGGATCGTTAAGTGATCGACACGATCCTGAGGAGGGAAGGGATGCGGTTCGCTTCCGCGGCGCTCGCCGCGACGGTCATGGCGCTCGCGCTCGTAGGCACGATGTCGCGCCCCGCGGGCGCCGCCAGTCTCGACAGCTCCGAAGCCGACCTGGTGAGCCAGGTCAACGCGTTCCGCGCCGCGCGCGGACTTCCCACTCTCACGGTGTCCGACACGATCACCAACGCCGCGAAGTGGATGGCCACGGACATGTCCGTCAACGACTACTTCGCGCACACCTCGCTCGATGGACGAACTCCGACGCAGCGCATGGCCGACGCCGGCTATCCCGCGTACACGACGTGGACCGGTGAGGACCTCGCCGCGGGCTACACCTCGGCCGCCGAGGTCATGCAGGGGTGGATCAACAGCCCCGCGCACTATGCCGTCCTGACGAACCCCGCCTACCGCGCCATCGGCGTCGGACGCTCGTACTCCGCCGGCTCGACGTACCAGTGGTACTGGGCCGCTAACTTCGGTGGCGTGGTCGACGCGGCGTCGTCCGCGGCGGTCGCGTCGTTCGACAGCGGATTCCATTCCG
>JACPOT010000117.1 GCA_016191385.1 Chloroflexota bacterium
GATGCATGACGTGACTGAACCGTTCGACGCTGCGCAGCGTGGGCACGGTCACGCTCGCCGGCGTCGATACCCGTCCAACGTCGTTGCGCGCGAGGTCGACGAGCATCGCGTGCTCCGCGAGCTCCTTGGGATCGGCCCGCAGGTCCTCCTCCAGCGCGGCGTCGCGTTGGGGATCTTCGTGGCGCGGGCGGGTGCCGGCGATGGGCCGCGTGACGACCTCGCCGTCTCGGGCGCGGACCAACAGCTCGGGCGACGCGCCGATCAACGCGGCGCCCAGCGCGACCTCAGCGAGGTCGACATAGAAGAGGTAGGGAGAGGGATTGATGCGGCGCAGGGAGCGATAGATCTCGAAGGCGCGGCGTCGAGCGGGCACGGCGAAGCGCCGCGCGAGCACCGCTTGGAGCATCTCCCCGTCGCGGATCTGCTCGACCAGCGTCGCGACGCCGGCCTCGAAACGCGATCGGGCCTTCGGGTCGTCCTCCGTCGGCGGGCGCGCCGCGGCCGTGAGGCGCTCGGGACCCTCGCGGTCGGCGGGATGGGTGATCGCTTCCGCGATCTCGGCGAGGTCGGCGCGCACCTCCGACGCATCCAAACTCGCCAGGCGCGCGACCTGGGCCAAGTGGTCGAACGCGATCACCGCGGAAGGTAGGTGGAAGACCGCGTCGGGCATGCCGAGCGGATCGGCCATCGGGACCGGCACGCGCTCCCACCGCGCCGCGGTCTCGTAGGCGAGGTACCCGACGCCGCTGGCGAGCGGGAACGGGAACGATCCGGGCGCCGGCGCGTCCGGGAGCACATCGCGCAGCGCCTCGAGCGGATCCTTGGTCTCGAACGCCGTGGTGCCCTGCGGGGATCGCAGCTCGGCCCGCGTCCCTCGCACGAGCAGCGTCCTGCCACGCACGCCCACGAAGGAGTAGCGCCCGTAGCGGGCGCCGCCCTCGACGCTCTCCAGCAGGAACGCGCAGGCCGGGCCGAGGCGCAGCGCCGCCGCCACGGGCGTGAGGCTGTCCGCCGCCAGCTCCAGCACGCTCATCGATGCGTCCGTCGGTGACCCCCTTCGCGGAAATACGAAAGCCTCCATCCCTGGGGACGGAGGCTCTTTCCGCGGTGCCACCCTGGTTCGGACCGGTGCCGGTCCGCGCTTTGCCGGCCTCTGATAACGGAGGCCTTCCGACGCCGTCTACTGGCCGGCCCGCGCCGGCGTTCGGGGCGATGCTCGCGGGTCCATTCGCTCGTCCGTGCCGCGCCGGCTTGCACCCTCCCGGCTCGCTGTGGCGGTCCTCGACGCGCTACTCGTCCCGGTCTTCGCGCGTATTCAGTTGGAAGGACGGATGCTAGGCGGTGCGGTCGGGCGGCGTCAAACCATGACACTCTTCAGACGTGCCGCAGCGCGCGATCGTGACCGGGGCCGCATCGGGCATCGGCGCGGCGACGGCCGAGCGGCTGGTGGCCGACGGCTGGGACGTGATCGGGATCGACCGGGTCGCGCGCGCGCCGGACCACGTGAAGGTGATCGTCGGAGACGCGGCCGACGCGTCGGTCATCGCCGCCGCTGTCAATGCGTGCGGAGATCGTGTGGATGGACTGGTCTGTTCCGCGGGGGTCCCACCCACGGGACCCTGGGACTCTCGAGAGCACTGGGACGAGGCGCTGCGAGTGGATCTGACCGCCGCCTACGTGGCCCTTCGGACTTGCCTGCCCGCGCTCGCCGCGGCGCGCGGGTCCGCGGTGCTGGTGGGCAGCATCGTGGGCGCGGCCGAGGGCTCCGCGCGCTCTCCCGGATATGCGGCCGCGAAAGCCGGTCTCGAGGGACTGGCCCGTTCCTTCGCGCTGATCGCTGCCCCGCAGGGCGTGCGCGTGAACGTGGTCGCGCCGGGTCCGGTCGACACCCCCTTCGATGAGCAGCGGCTTCCGGCCGGCACCCGCCCGGACGTGCCGCTCGGCCGCGTCGCGCGGCCGCAGGAAGTGGCCGAGGTGATCTCATTCCTGTTGGGACCCGAAGCCAGCTTCGTGACCGGGGCCACGTGGCGCGTGGACGGCGGCCGTACCGTGCTGCCGGCGGCGGAGGCCTTACGGAGGGCACGGGTCTGATCGACGGGGTCGGCTTCGTCTATAGTCCGCCGCACACGAA
>JACPOT010000024.1 GCA_016191385.1 Chloroflexota bacterium
CGACCACCTTGAGGCGCCGGCCGGGGAGCTCCTGGACGTTGGTCCGGCGCATCAGCCGGTCCGCGACCCGCGCGAAGGTCGTGTCGGGCACGAACAGCAGGAAGCCGGTCAGCATCACGGCATTGAAGTTGAGGACGTTGTTGACCAGCAGCGCGATGCCCACCTGCAGCAGGAAGATCGAGATGAGCGCGAAGGCCCGCGTGCGCTTCCACCACACCAGGAGCGGGAACGCGCCCTCCACCACGAGGGTCCCCAGCGACATGAAGTAGCTGAGCGGGCCTGAATAGAAGAGCGGCGCGAGCTGCGGAAAGCGCGCCCAGTTCCAGCTCGACATCACGTAGTAGATCGCCGTGCCGTCGCGCCAGGCGACGTCATCGCTGGGCTTCGCGGGCATGCTGAACATGTACACGAACACGAGGGCCAGCTGCATGAGCCGCAGCGGCCAGATCGCGCGGGCGTGCACGGGAGCGAGACCGCGCCTCGAGCGGAGCCACGCGTCGACCGACCAGCGGTCGCCGAGCGAGGCGAAGCAGGCGAAGAAGAGGATCTGCCGGCTCACGAGATCCTCGCCGTGCATGATCGTCGGGGTCCGGTTGATCATCGAGAGCAGTACGAGGAAGAACAGCACGGTCACGCGGCGCGTCTGGTAGCCGACCGTGAACGCGACGACGGCTGCGAGCGCGATGACGTAGAAGGCCCACGTCCAGCGCTCGTCGCTCGTGAGGGCCAGCAGCGACGGCCGCGCGTAGAAGGGATCCGCCAGCCACGCGAAGGGCACGATCCCGTCCGCGCCGTAGAAGCGCAACCAGTTGGGGAAGCTCGAGAGCAGGATCGCGAGCCACAGGAGGCCGAAGGTGATGCGGAACGCCGCGAGCGCCAGCGGCTGCGTCTGCGCGAACCACGCGCGGTCCCACCGGCGAGAACATGCGCCACAGAGCGTTCAGCCCGACGTAGAAGCCGAACGCGTCGAACGCCCAGCGCGCGTCGTTGATGACGATCGCCGCGTCGCGCGGGACGCCCTCGTCGCGAGGCACGGGCAGATACCCGACGTCGAGGTTCTGGAAGACCTGCGTCGTGATCGCGACGACGATGAACCCGCTGACCAGCGCCTTTCGCCAGCGCGTCATGGGACGCGCGTCAGGCTAGGGAGCGCCGCCGGGAGGCGGAGCGCCACCGAAGCCACCACCCGGAGGCGGAGCGCCACCACCGCCCGGAGGCGGAGCGCCCCCCGGAGGCGCAGCGCCCCCCGGAGGCGGAGCGCCCCCCGGAGGCGGAGCGCCCCCCGGAGGCGGAGCGCCCCCCGGAGGCGGAGCGCCACCACCGGTCGGCGGAGCAGCGCCCGCGCCGGTCGGAGGCGGAGCCCCGAAGAAGCCACCCGGAGGCGGAGCAGCGCCCGCGCCCGTCGGCGGCGGGACGGTGCCCGCGCCGGTCGGAGGCGGCGCGCCCGGTGCCGTCGGCGGCGGAGCGCCCGGTGCGGTCGGGGGCGGTGCACCTGGTGCCGTCGGCGGCGGCGCGCCCGGCGCGGTCGGTGGAGGTGCACCCGGCGCGGTCGGGGGCGGCGCACCTGGTGCCGGCGGCGGCGGAGCACCCGGAGCAGTAGGCGGCGGAGCGCCCGGTGCCGTCGGTGGCGGTGCGCCCGGAGCTGTGGGCGGAGGTGCACCCGGCGCGGTCGGGGGCGGTGCACCTGGTGCCGTCGGTGGCGGTGCGCCTGGTGCCGTCGGTGGCGGTGCGCCCGGAACTGTGGGCGGAGGTGCACCCGGCGCGGTCGGGGGCGATGCACCTGGTGCCGTCGGTGGCGGTGCGCCTGGAGCTGTCGGAGGCGGAGCGCCCACACCGGTCGGCGGCGGTGCGCCAGTGCCTGTCGGGGGCGGCGGACCGAACAGGCCTGGTCCGGCGCCTTGTCCACCGAAGAGGCCCGTGCCCGTGAAGGGCTGGCCCTGACCCGGGAAGGTCTGACCCTGTCCGGGGAACGGACCGGTGAACGGCTGTCCTTGACCCGGGAACGTCTGCTGACCCTGGCCTGTCGGCGGCGGGGCACCCGCGCCCGTCGGCGGCGGTGCGCCACCACCTATCGGCGGCGGAGCGCCGATCCCTGGCGCGGTGCCGCCCTGACCGGGTGCGTTGCCGAATCCTTGTGTCTGTCCCTTCGCCCCAGGGGGAGGCGGCGGCAACAGACCCGCGAGCTGACCGGCCAGGTCGGGTGTGAACTGCACGAACTGCTGTGGCTGCCCGCCCTGGCCACCACCGCCTTGCCCACCACCGGGGGTGCCCGCGAAGTTGAATGCCTGGAACCCACCGTTGAACTGGCCCGTCGCGGGATCGAACCCTGGCGCGTTCTGCGGTGCGCCGGCGCCGGGCTGCGGCGGCTGACCCTGTCCCCCACCCGCGTTCGGCTGAATGAGCGGACCCGCCTTTTGGACCTGCGGTCCGAACACCGGGAGCGCGCCACCGGGGACCAGGTCCGGTGTCTTGCCGACGTTCGGCAGCGTGAACTGCTGCGCAAGCTGGTCCGGCAACACGACCACGCCCTGCGTCGTCAGGACGACGCCGCCCTTCGCGATCCCGCTCGCGTCCGGCTTGCGCGTCTCCTGCGTCGTCGCGAGGGTCTGATCGCCGAGCTTCACCTGAGTCTGGATGCCGATGTTCTTGGTCGGGTCGCCCTGCACGACCGTGCTGAGGCGACCGGGCTCTTTCGTCGGGATGCGCATCACGATCTGGCCCTTGTCGTTCGTTGTCACCGTCGAGCCGGGCGCGTAGCGCTTCGCTTCGCCGTTCACAACGCCAACGGAGAGGCCAGCCGGGTTGACGACGGCGGCGTTCGCGGTGGGATCGATGACGACCTCCACCGTCGGCTTGAGCGGCGCCGTCTCCGGAGCCTTCGGCGGCGCCCCGAGCAGCGTCTGCGATAGGAGGCCCGGCGCGACGCCGACCGTCGTACCTTGCGCGCTCGACTCGACGAGACCCTCGGTCGTCTCGGTCTGCGTGCTGCCGTCCTCGAGAACGCCCAGCTCGAACCCGGTACCGCGGACCGATGCCGTCGAGCTCGGCGTGCGCACCTGGTACTCGGAGCCGGGCGTGAGCTTGCGAGCGATGACGTGCCATGTATTGCCGACGCCTTGGGCAAGTCTGATCACGACGTCGCCGGCGCCGGTGGCCTGGAGGGCCTCGATCGTCAGCTCGGTCCCTGGCAGCAGCGTGACGGTGGAGCCGTCAAAGAAGGTGATGACGGCGTTCGCGTCCTTGGCCGTTCGCACCGTCGCGCCTGCGGTGAGCGTCGCGCCGTCGGCCGCCGCATCGAAGGCGCCTCCGGCGGAGGCGCGCACTTCGACGGTGCCGCCGAGCACGGTGAGCGTGCTCGTCGCGGCGTAGACCTGTGAGGGGGCGACGAACGCGATGACCCCCGTCACCGCAAAGGCGAGCGCGATGACCAGACCGGCCACGACGACTCGCCGGGCACGACCGCTCACGTGCCCCTCCTCATCCTCCGGGCTTGCTGGTGCGGGATCATACGCTCGCTCAGCCGCCTGCCGGGAGGGCAAGGGTGTCGCCGGGGTGTCAGATCGTGGCGGTGCTCACGGCCATGATCGGCGGCAGGTACTGCGCGATGCGGTCCCAGGAACGGCCCTCGTCGGCGCTGCCCCACAGCTCACCGGCGACGGTGCCGAAATAGATGCCCGCCGGGTCGAGGCGATCCGTCGACATCCCTTCCCGGAACACCTCGGCGCGGCCTTTTGGCAGTCCCTTGGCCAGACGTTTCCACGTGCCGCCGCGATCCTTGGTGCCGTACACGGCGATCCCGGGCTCCGGTGACAGCCGGTCGAGAGCGATCGGGATCACGTACGCGGTCTTGTCGTCCTGCGGGTGGACCGCGGCGGCGAAGCCGTAGGCGTTGTCCTTGTTCGGCACGTGCGACGCCTCCGGCAACCCTGCGCTGACGTTCTTCCACTTGGGCTCATCGTCCACGAGCCAGCAGGGCGCGAAGTGGTTCTGCTGGAACAGGACGCGCGGGCTGGTCGGATGCGCGACGAGGTGGTGGACGCAGCGGCCGATCTCGGACTCGGACTCCGGCGGGCTGTACGGCGCGGGGATGCCCTCGTTGCGCGTCTTCCAGGTCTTGCCGCCATCGGTCGTCGCGAACACGCCGACGCCGCTCAGGCCGACGTGCATCCGCTTGGGATCGGCGGCGTCGATCCCGATGGAGTGCAGCATCAGCCCGCCACCGCCGGGCGACCACTGCGGTCGCGTCGGGTGATCGGTGAGGGACTCGACCTCGCTCCAGGTCTCGCCACGGTCCTCGCTCTTGAAGAGCGCGGCCGGCTCAACACCGGCCCACATCACCTTCGGCTGCGATGCATGTCCCGGCTCGATGTGCCAGGTGCGCTTCAGCGCGAGCTCCTCGGTGACCTGCTTCGGGAAGTCCGCGCCGGCCTCGAAGTAGGAGGTCGTGGCGACCTTCCCCTTCTTGAACGCCGGGTTCGAGACGACCTTCCAGGTCTTCCCGAGGTCGCGGGTGACCCGGATCTTCGGCCCGCCCCAGGAGAGGTTGCACGCCGCATAGATGGACCCATCGCGCGGGTCGTAGGCGAGGTGATGCACCGGCTCCGGGCTGAACAGCGGGCCCTCGGCCGCCCACCGCGAACGGCCCGCGCCCGAGCGGAAGATGTATGCGCCCTTCTTCGTGCCCACGAGCACCGCGACCTTCTTGGTCATCAGACCGTTCCTCCCGATATCGCCGGTATGAGATGGACGACGTCCCCGTCGCGGAGCGTAATGCGCTCACCGTCGCCGTGGCGGATCTCCTCGTCGTTGTGGAAGACGCTCAGGTGGTCGCGGATCCGACCCTGCTCGTCGCGGATCCGCTCGCGCAGGCCCGGAGCCGCCTTCGGCGCCGCGTCCAGCGCGTCACCCACGGTCGCGGCATCGACCGCGAGCGTGCGCTTCCCTTCCGCGAACTGGCTGTACGCGCCGTAGAGCCGGACCATGATCCTGGCCACCGCCGGCCACGCTAGGACGATCCGCGCGCTACCGCACCGTCGCCGCGATGCGCAGCGCCGCGTCCTTCGGGACGTCGGCCTCGATGCGCACGAGGACACCGGCCTGCTCCCACACGAGCACGTTGCCCGCGAGGCGCAGCGTGTCGACCACGATCTCGCCGGCCGGCGAGCGGAAGAAGAACTGATGCGGGGCGCCCTCGATCCACACGGCCCGAGCGCCGTTGACCGTGAGCTGCTCCACGCGCGAGCCCGGCCCCACGACCTTGCCGAGGAGCGGCACCTCGACCGTGCCGCGCGCCTCGGTGACGAGGACGCTCACGCCGGTCTGCGCCGACGGAGCGATGCCGGTACGCGGGCCGTAGACCAGGAACGCCTGCGACCCCTGCGGCGTCGTGCGCACGTAGATCGCGTCCGGCCGGCCGAGCGATGCCGGCTCGAGCACGGTGAATCCGACGAGGCGCGACGCTTCGGCGGACGATCCGGCCGCGCGGGCATCGGACAGGAGCGCGCTCCCCGCCGCGGCGGGCGGCGCCGTGGGAGCGCGGAAGATCTGGAGGCCGCGCAGGCCGATCGCTTCCGCGGCGGACGCGCCGATCGGCTGGAGCGCGAGCGCGGCGGCCAGGAGCAGCGCGATCGTCGCGAGGGCCGGGACGACCGCGAGGCGCGGCGACCAGAACACCCGCCACAGCGCGGGGGCCGGCCGCTCCTCGAGGCGCGCGCGCACGGCCGGCAAGAGGTCGGGCATCCGCGGATAGGCCATGTGAGCGCCGAGATCGCGCAGCGCGGTCTCGATCTCGCTCTCGGTCATGCCGCGCTCCCTCATCGCAGGTGCTCCCGCAGGCGCGCCATCGCGCGCGAGAGCCGGGACTTCACCGTCCCGCGCGCGACGCCGAGCGCCTCGGCCATCTCCGCCTCCGAGAGATCGAAGAACCAGCGGTACGCGATCACGATCCGGTCATCCTCGCGCAGCCTGTTCACCGCGGCGACGAGGATCTCGCGCCGCTCGCGCGCGAGCGCCTCTGCCTCGGGCGAGAGATCGGGATCCGCGGCGCTGCCTTCGGCGACGCTGAGGTCGACCTGCTTGCGCCGGGCCTGCGACTGCGCGCGGTTGAGCGCCTCGTTCGCGACGATGCGCAGCAGCCACGGCCGCAGCGGCGCGCCTTCGCGGAAGCGGTCGAGCGCGCGGTAGGCCTTCACGAAGGCCTCCTGCGCGACGTCCTGCGCGGCGTCGGCGTCGCGGGTGATCACGTACGCGGTCCGCTGCGCGAGCGACTGATAGCGGACCACCAGCTCGCCATATGCGTCCATGTCACCTCTCTTCGCGCGCTCGATCAGGTCGTGGTCGTCCGCCACGCCCCCCGGGGCCCTCTCTTCCCGTACACGCAGGCGCGCGGCAGGGTTCCCGGCGACCGGCTCCCCCACTAGACCGCACCGGCGCGTCGGAGCCCGGCGATCTCCTGAGCGGAATAGCCGATCTCCCCGAGGACCGCGTCGGTGTGCTCCCCGAGGACCGGGGCATGACGGCGGACCGACGGCGGCGTCCCATCCATGCGGACCGGTATCCCCGGCGAGCGGACCCGCCCGGCCGTCGGGTGGTCTGTCTCCGCGACGAGGCCAAGGTGCCGCACCACCGGATCCGCAAAGACCTCGCCGAGGTCGCTGATCGGCCCCACCGGCACGTTCGCTTCGCGCAGGCGGCGCACGACCTCAGCCTTGGTCATCCCCCCAACGCGCTTCTCGACCCGCGAGACGACGTGATCGCGCGACGCGATGCGCTTAGCGTTGTCCAAGGTGCGCGGGTCATCGAGGAGATCCTCGAGGTCCAGCGCGCGGCACATCCGCTCGAAGAGCGCGTTGTTGCCGCAGCACACGTTCACGTACCCATCCGCGGCGCGGAAGGTCTGATACGGGACGATCGACGCGTGGACGTTCCCCTCGGGCGAAGGCACGGTCCCGTCGGCGAAGAACCGCGCCGCCTGCCGCGAGAGCAGCGCGACCTGCCCGCCGATCATCGTGGCGTCGATCACCTGGCCGAGGCCCGTGCGCTCTCGCGCATGGAGCGCGGCTGCGACGGCGAACGCTCCGAACATCCCCGCGATCATGTCCGCCTCGGGGACACCGACCATCGTCGGCACGCCGCCGGGCTGGCCGGTGAGGCTCATGATCCCGCCCATCCCCTGCACGATCAGGTCGTACGCCGGCCAGGCGCGACCCGGCCCGTCCTGGCCGAACCCGGAGATGCGGCAGAGGATCGCGCGCGGCTGGATCGCGCGGATGCGCTCGGGCGGGAAGCCGAGCCGCTCGAGGGTACCCGGGCTGAAGTTCTCGACGACGACGTCGCATCCCTCGATGAGCCGCTCGAGGACCCGCTTGCCCTCGGGGTGCTTGAGGTCGACGGTGATGCTCCGCTTGTTGCGGTTGATCATGAGGTAGTAGGCGGACACGCCGTTGATGTGCGGCGGCGCCCAGTCGCGGGTCTCGTCGCCCGTCCCCGGGAGCTCGACCTTCACGACGTCGGCGCCGTGGTCGGCGAGCATCAGCGTGCAGTAGGGACCCGCGAGAGCGCGTGTGAGGTCGACCACCCGGATGCCCTCGAGGGCTCCGCCGGCGCCGCCGCTGATGGCCGGCAGCACCTCGACGGTGTCGCCGTCCTTGACCTTCGTCGCGGCCTCGGACTGCTCGCCGTTGAGGATGTACGCGGCCATGGCCTCGGCCGGAACGCCGAGCGCGGCGACGATCTCGCCGATGGTGCGGCCCTCGCCGTGGACCTCGACGATCTTCCCCGGAACGTACTGGCGGAGCTCGCCGTGCGCGATGACCCGGACCACTTGGCCGGACTTTAGCCCTGCGGTACGGTGGCGGCGTGTCGCTCGTACCGCTCTTCCCGCTCGACAGCGTGCTCTTCCCCGACATGCTGATGCCGCTGCACATCTTCGAGCCGCGCTACCGGCTCCTGGTGCGGCGATCGCTCGAGCAGGAGGCGCCGTTCGGCATCGTCCTCATCCAGGAAGGCGAAGAGGTCGGACCGGGAGCGGTGCCCCATCGCGTAGGCACCCTCGCGAAGATCGTCCAGCACGTGCAGCTCCCCGATGGCCGCTCGCTCGTGACCGTCCAGGGCGAGCGCCGCTTCGCCATCGACGAGGTCGTGGACGGCGTCGAGCCGTATCTCATGGGCCGGATCAGCTACCTCGACGACGAGCCCGAGGAGGTGGCGCGGCCTCTTGCCGACACCGTCGCCGAGGCCTACGCGGACTACGTCGTCGGCGTGGTGGCCGTGACGGGTGGCGTGCGGCGCGAGGTGCCGGTCGTGGAAGAGCTGCGCACGGGTTCGCCCTGCGACGTGAGCTTCCGCGTCGCGGCGGGCCTCGCGATCGAGGACGATGAGCGCCAGGCGCTTCTGGAGATCACGACGGCGGGCGAGCGGCTGCGCCGCGAGCGCGAGATCCTGTCACGCGAATGCGCGCTTGTCACCGAGATGCTCGTGCGCATGCGCCTGCGCGGCGAGGGCCCCCGGCTGCATTAGGCGAGCCCGCTCTCGTAGCGGACGACGCCGTCCGTGATCGTCGCCCGCACCTTCAGGCCCGGCCACTCGCGCGGTGACACCGTGGCGAGGTCCGCCGCGAGCACCGTCGCGTCGCAGCGCTTCCCGGGCTCGAGCGTCCCGAGGTCGCCCTCGCGCGACACGCCGAAGGCGAAGCCGCTCGTGTAGCCGGCGATGGCCTCGTCGAGAGTGAGGCCCTGCTCGGGATGCCAGGGCGCCGCGTCGGCGGGGCGCATCCGCGTGACCGCCCATTACGCAGCGTGCGCCAGGGATACGCCCGCGGCGTGCGCTCCGGTCCCCAGTAGCGGTCCGCGAGATCGCGGTCGCTCGTCGCGTGGATCGGCTGCATCGACGCGATGACCCCGAGCTTGCCGAAGCGCGCCAGATCCCCCTCTCGCACCAGCTGGATGTGCTCGACGCGCTGCCGCAGGTGGGGCGCGCTCACACGCGTCGGAGCGATGGCATCGAGCGCGACCCGCACAGCGCGATCGCCGATGGCGTGGATGGCGACCGCGATCCCCGCTCGGGCCGCGCGCGCGACGACCTCATTGAGATGGTCGGGCTCGATGGTGAGGACGCCGCGATCGTCAGTGCCCGCGTAGGGCGCTTCAAGCGCCGCGGTCTGCGATCCGAGCGCGCCGTCGCTGAAGATCTTCAGCTGCCCGATCCGCAGCCACGCGTCGCCGAAGCCGGTGCGTAGGCCGAGCGCGATGGCCTCATCGACGCGGGCGTAGGGCAGGCCCACGTGCACGCGCAGGCCGAGCTCGCCGTGGCCGCGCATGCGCTCGAAGGCCTCGAGAGGGATCGTGCCGGCGAAGTTGTCGAGGTCGAGCATCGCAGTGATCCCCGCCTTCCACGCCGCGGTCTGTCCCGCGAGCGCGAGCTCGTGGCGCTCGTCCGCATCGGGCTGAGGGATGAGCCTGTCGACGACGGCCATGGCGTTCTCTTTGAGGATCCCGGTGAGGTCGCCGCGCGCGTCGCGCTCGATGAATCCGCCCGCGGGGCTCTGCGTCTCGCGGCCGATGCCCGCCTCGCCGAGCGCGCGCGAGTTGAGCCACCGTGAGTGACCGTCGCGACTGCGCAGGGCAGCGGGGTGACCGTGGCTGACCCGGTCGAGCTCCAGCGCGTTCGGCCAGCGGCCCCAGCGATCCCAGTCGAAGCGGCCGCCCAGGATCCAGCGACCCTCGGCGAGCGAACGCGCGTGCGCGTCGATCTGCGCGAGCGCTTCGTCGACCGATCGCGTCGCGCTCACGTCGATGCGGCGCATCTGCTGGGCCCACCAGAGCAAGTGCACGTGCGAGTCGCCCCAGCCCGGCGTCATGAGGCCGCCGCGAAGGTCGATCCGCTCCGCTGCACCAGCGTCGCGCGCGAGATCCGCGGCCCGCCCGACCGCAACGACACGCCCGTCGCGCGCGAGGAGCGCCTCGGCGCTCGCCCCGTTCCCGACATGGATCCGCCCGCCGTGGAAGAGGACGGCGTTCACGCGAGCCAGGGCTCCACGACCGCGGGCAGCTCCGTCAGGTCATCGATGATCGCGTCGGGACGTACCTCGACGCCCGGTGGTCGATCGCACGAGAGGCAGATCACGTCCCCGCCACGAAGCGTCAGGCCGTCCGAGGGGTGCATGCACGGCCGGCCGGACGGACGCGGGCGCTCCGTCGGACGCACGGCGGGATCTCGCTGCGTGCGTCGCCACACGGCCCGCATGCCCAGCTGCTGAGCGCCGTACACGTCGGCGATGAGGTTGTCGCCGACGTGGAAAGCCTCGGAAGGAGCCGCCTCCGCGATGGCGAGGGCGCGTTCGAAGATCCGGGGATGTGGCTTCCGCCATCCCACGCTGTGCGAGCTGACGACGCCGTGGATCGCGTGGTCCAGGCCGAAGCTCTCCCAGTCCTGCAAGACCTCCGCGTCGCCCCGCGACAGCGTGTTCGTGACGAGGACGACCCGCATCCCGCGGTCGGCGCACCACTTCAGGGACTCGAACGCGCCGGGCACCGGCGTGGAGATCTCAGCAAGGGGCACGCACATGAGCGACCGTAGGCGATCGAGATCGATACCGGTCACGTCGATACCGCGCTCCGTGAACCACCTCCGATACCAGGCATCGGTCTCCTGTCGTGAGTGCTCCGGTTCGAAGCGCGGTCCCGCGAAGCCAGCGGCGATCCCCTGCACCAAGGAGAGGGGTGGTACGGGCTCGAGGTCTGCCGCGATAAGTTCGTCGATCCACTGCGGCTCTCCGAGCTCCGCGCAAACACGCGCGCGCATCCGCTCGCTCATGACCTCTGCGGGCGCCCAGTGCTCAACGAGCGTGTCGCCCACATCGAAGAACGCGGCCTGCACGCGCCTACATTAGGTAAGCGTGGACTTTGAGCAGCTCGCCTTCATCGAGAAGTGGCGCACGCGCGCGTCGCGCGGCGTCGTCGTGGCGCTCGACGGGCGACGCGGCGACATCCTCCTCACGGTCCGGGTGGGCGAGCTCGACCAGCGGCT
This sequence comes from Chloroflexota bacterium, assembly GCA_016191385.1. Lineage (GTDB taxonomy): Bacteria > Chloroflexota > Limnocylindria > P2-11E > P2-11E > JACPOT01. The sequence goes on from JACPOT010000024.1 coordinate 11,026, forward strand.
GGACCTTCGCGGTCGTGACGCGACGGGCGCCGTCCGCAAGGCGCGGCTCACCGTCGGCGACCGCGTCACCGTCGCCATCGAGTACGCGGCGAAGGACGCGGTGCCGGGCACCGGCAAGATCGGCGTCACCGGCGGGGTCGTCGCCGCCGGCGCGGTCGTCGAAGGGACGCTCACGACGGCGGGCGAGGTCGCGGTCGTCCAGTGCGGCGGCGACGTCCTCGTGGTCGGCGACACGCTCCCCGGGTTCAACGAGGGCGACAGCGTTCGCTTCACGATCGCCGAAGAGGGAAAGGCGTACCTGATCCCGACGCGCTAGGCGATCTTCGCGAGCTCCTCCTCGATCTCCACGGGGTCGGGCACCTCGGTGAGCGCATGCCGGTCGATATACCGGACGATCCCCTGCTGGTCGATGACGAAGATCGACCGCGAGGCGCGACCCTTCTCCTCATCCATGACCCCGTACGTCCTCGCGACCGCACCGTGCGGCCAGAAGTCGGACGCGAGCGGGTAGTCGAGGCCACCAAGGTGCTCGACCCAGTCCTTCAGTGCGTACGTCGTGTCGCAGGAGATGCCCACGACCTGGACATCCGCGCCGGCGAGCTTCTTCTGCAGCTCGTTCAGCACGGGCATCTCGCTACGTCAGGTGTTGGTGAAGGCGAAGTGGAAGAACGCGAGGACCACGCGCTTGCCGCGCAGTCCCGCGAGGGAGATGTCCCGCCCGTCGTGCGACTTGACCGTGAAGTCGGGCGCGCGATCGCCCACCTTGAGCGTTGGCGTGTCCGTTCCGAGCTTCGTGCGCGTGACGGTCGGCGGCTGCTGCATCGCGGCTAGGCTAGATCACTGACATGGGGGAAGACCTTGCCCGCAGGCGCATCGACGCGGATCGCGCGGAGTTCATGCGCTACGGCGTCAAGTGCCCGTTCGATGGGACGCTCGTCGGACCGCGTTTCGTGACACGCGAGCACCTCGATGTCCCGCCCGACCCGCCGTACGCGGCGACGGTCCGGTGCCCGAGCGACAAGGAGCTCTTCGAGGTGATCTTCACCGGATAACGCGATGCCGGCGCCGCCCGCCCGCGGCGCCTCATCGCATAAGAAGCCTGTTAGTGCTTCTTAGCCTTCTTGGCGGCCTTCTTCGCCTTCTTCTTCGCCGGCATGTGAGTCACCTCCTTTCCCCAAAAGCTGATCCGACGCCCCCGTCAGAACAGTCGGCGCTGACGCCCGGACGACCGCGAGGCCGCGCCGGAGCGGGTCAGCCACTCTTCGAATTCGCGGCGGGGGATCCGCCAGACCCGACCGACCCTGACAGCGGGGATCCGCGCAGGGTCCGCGTCGTCCATCGCGCCAAGGCGGCGCAAAATGGTCGTAGGGTGAACGCGCAGGCGGGCAGCCACTTCCTCGGTCGTCAGGTACTCGCCGTCGCCGACTGCGGCACCTGCTTTGGCTGCGCTCGCGGCTTCTCGCTGCTTCACCTGCCCTGGGGCATTATGAGGGGAAGGTCCTCGATGCCCTTGGCGCGCCGTTCGGCTGGGCCGTGGGCGGCTTCTACAAGATCCCCGGTACGAGGCCGCTCAAGGATCTCCTCCATGGGACGTGGCCGCTCCGCCATCCACTGCATCCCGCGCTGACCGATGTCGTCGTTGGCGGCTACGTCGCGGTCGCGCTCCTCGATGCCCTCTACTTGTGGCAGAGCGACGCTGCGCTGCTGCGTCCGACCGACGCGGTGCTCGTCCTCACCCTCGTGTTCTCGCTGGCTTCGATCCTGAGCGGGCTCACTGACTGGAACGACACGTACGGGAACGAGCGGCGTCTCGGGATCCTCCACGGGGTCCTGATGACCGTGGTCTCGCTCGGCTCCGTCTGGTCCCTGTGGGTCCGGGTGAACGGTGGAGGACGCGAGACCGCGATCTGGCTCTCGTTCGCGCTCCTGGTCGTTCTGCTCGTCGCGTCACATCTCGGTGGCGAGATGGTCTTCGGCTTTGGAACGGGCGTCGACCGCCAGGCCTGGGCGCGCGTCCCCGCGAAGTGGACGCGCATCGACGTGGTCGCTTCAGCGCTCGAGGACCGCAAGCCCGTGCGCGCGAGGGCCGGCAGCTTCGACGTGATGATCGTGAAGCTGGATGGTGATCTCGTCGCGATGGGCGCGGCTTGCACGCACGCGAGCGGGCCGCTCGAAAAGGGGACGTTCGTGGGACGCGATCGACGTGACATCCAGTGTCCGCTGCATGCATCGGTGTTCTCGCTCCGCAACGGCGCCGCGCTCCACGGTCCGGCGACGATCGATGAGCCGATGCTCGAGACGCGAGCGGCCGATGACGGCTATCTCGAGGTACGCGCTCACGGCTAGGGCCCTTGACACGTAGCGCACATCTGTTCTAAGATGCCGCATGCCCCACTTGCCCTCAAGGGCGCGTCGCGATGCCCTCGTGCTCGATCGCCTTCAGCTCGCGTGGGCTGCCGGCTTGTTCGATGGCGAGGGCAGCACCTACGTCTATGAGCCTCGGCCCGGATACCTCCGACTCGTCGTTTCGGTCGGACAGCTCGGCCGGGACGAACCCCCGGAGGTCCTCTGGCGTTTCAAGGCAGCGATGCTCGAACTTGGAGTGATCGAGCGCCAGAACAGCTACGGCATGTGGTGCTGGCGAGCGCAAAGCGCGGAGGAATGCCAAGCGGCAATTGGTCTCGTCTGGCGCGAATTGGGGTCCGTCAAACGAAGTCAGGCCGCCGACGCGATCCGTCGCGTCCACGCGCAATACGGCGCAAGAGGATTAAAGGCTCGACGGCCGCGCCGACCCGCTTGGGCGACCGCACACGTGTTGACGTCAGCGACGCAGCCCACGGCCGACGACGTCGATCGCGCGTGGGCCTCCGGATTCTTGGACGGGGAGGGCCATTTCGGTACGCCCAGAGCGCAGAAACGAAAGAAGGGACCAGACTGGCACCGGATCCGTGCCACCGCAACTCAGAAGGGACCCCCGGGCCAGCCGGCGGAGGTCTTGTTCCGCCTACAGCGGATCCTTCAAGGCAGGATCGAACGGCATGGGGACGGAGACGCGTTCCGCTGGGCGATCGAGGGCGTCCAGCGGGTCGAGGCGATCTACGAGCGAACGAAGCCGTGGCTCGGGACAGTGAAACAGGAGCAAGCGAGGTCGGCAGTCGAAAGATTCCGAACGCAAGGGCGACTGCAAGGCAGCGCGACGCGCTGCGCTCGCGGTCACGCGTACTCGCGCGTCTATCTCAGTTCCAGTGGCCCCAAACACAAGTGCAACGCGTGCGATCGCATCCTTCGCCGAACCAAGCGAGCCGCGCAGGGGATCCGACCACGGCCGTTCAAGAACGTAGCTCGCAGGTACACTTTCTAGCGCGACCCACGGGGTGTGGCCTAGTCCGGTCTAAGGCGCGACGCTGGGGGCGTCGAGAGCGAGAGTTCAAATCTCTCCACCCCGACTGTAGAACAATAGTTTACACTCGCAGTCCCGCATCCAAGAGAGCCCGTTCACCGGGCGGGATCGTGAGCGAGTCAAGATCCGCTCGGGCAACGAACCGCGGTTCGAGGACAAGCGGCTCTTGCGTTCCTTCGACCGGGTCGCTCTGTGTTTCTGCCACATAGACGAGTTGCAGGAAGTCTGGATATGGGTAGCGGAAGCCCTCATGCTTCGGCGTGACGTGGTGCATGTGGAGGAACCCCATTAGCGTTGGGTCCCCCGCGACGGTGCACCCGCACTCCTCGCGCAGCTCTCGATCGAGCGCTTCGCGCGGCGTCTCCCCCGCCTCGATCCTCCCGCCCGGGAGCACATGTGTCCCGTCGGGTTCGTCGAACGCGAGGACGGAATCCCCCTTGCGGAGGATGGCGCGCACACCGCTCACGAGATCCATGGGCGGAAGCTCGTCAGTCAGGTACGCGCTGATGTCGAGCACCGCTCCGCTCGGCCACGTCTCTCGCTGCGTTCCGAGCGGTTCACGGCCGCGGAGGAACGCGACGAGACGCGGGTCGCCGTCAGACCTCGCGGGCGTGCTCGTGAGGCCGCGGTCCGATCCCGAAGAACTGCCGCGTGAAGTCGTACAGCCTTTCGCGGTCCTCGCGCTGCACCGGCTTCAGGCCGTAGTGGTTGATCACCCGGATCTGCGCCTGAAGCCACTCCTTCCAGCACTCGGCGCACACGCTGCGCTCGATCTCGTCGCCGAGCTCGCCGGGGAGCACGCGACCCGCGCCTTCGCGCGTCACTCCGCAGCGCACGCACGTCACATCGACCACGAGGTCATGGTACGAGCGCGAGCGCATTTCGCAGGCATACTCAGGGACGTGGACCGTCGCCTCCTCGCCGCCATGACCGCCTGCGCGCTCCTCGTCGCGGCCTGCGCGGCGGCCGCGCCCGAGGTCGACATCACGAAGGGCCAGATCGGCGTCGACCTCAAGGAGCACACCATCTCCCTCACGTCCCGCGAGGTACGCAGCGGGACCGTCACGTTCGTGAGCCGCAACCGCGGCAGCATCGCGCATGACCTCATCGTCCTGCGGACCGACCTCACGCCCGACAAGGTCCCGCTCGACACGAACACGCAGAAGGCGAAGGAGGACGGGCGCGTGGGCGGTGTCGAGGAGATCGCGCCCGGCAAGAACGCGAACCTCCGCCTCGAGCTAGCGCCCGGGCACTACGTCCTGATCTGCAACGTACCGACGCACTTCCAGCTCGGCATGCGCACGGAGCTGACCGTCAACTAGCTCAGAAGCGGGGCGCCCACCATTTCTGCACCGCCATGACCGTCCCGAACCCGATCGCCGCGAGGACCGCGAACGCGACGGCGATGCCCGGCCAGTCGAGCGGGTTGTGCGACGAGCTGGCCATGAAGAACAGCATCGGGAACGAGAGGGTCACGTTCGTGCGCGACGCGTAGAGCGCGTTGCGCGCCCAGAGCGGGTCCGGGGGTGTCTTCGCGTGCGTCGCGTTGATGATCCGGCGCTGGTTCGGCCAGATGATCGACCACACGTTCGCGAGCATGATCAGCCCGAGGATCATCCCGCTCAGGATCGTGCGCGCGCCGAGCGAATCCACGATGTCGCCGCTCGACCAGTAGAGCCCGTAGATCAGGATCAGCCCCGCGACGACCGTGACCCATGCCGAGTGGCGGAACCAGGCGAGCGCGCGCGGCAGGAGCGTCGTGACGATGTGCGGCCGCGCGGCGGCGTCCATGTTGGCCATGGAACGGACGTTGACGAAGTTGAACCAGTAGAGGAGGCCGATCCAGGTGATCCCCGCGACGAAGTGGATCCACCGGACGACGATCAGGACCTCTGTAGAGAGCATTGGTCGCTTCCCTCCCTCGCGTCTGCCGGCGCGATCTTATCCCTAGTTCCCCGCCTCTGGCTCCGCATCCGGCAGGACCACTTCGTATCCGGTCTCCCGCTCGATCGTCAGCTCTTGACCAAGCACGCTGAGTGCGGCCCCCCAGCGCGGTGAGAAGACGTCGACCGTGTACGTACCCGGCAGCACCGCGATGCTGTACCGCCCGCCGATGTCCGTGTCACCGAAGAAGCGGCCGCCACTCGCGTCGTTGACGTTGACCGTGGCGCCTTCCACCGGAGCGCCGCGTGCGTCGCGCACCACCCCGGTGAGCAGGACCCCGCGCGGGAAGGTCATGTCGAGCA
>JACPOT010000110.1 GCA_016191385.1 Chloroflexota bacterium
AAACGAGGTGGTGAGCGAGATCAAAGATGCGGGCGGCGAGGCCACCGCGATGATCGGTGATGTGGCCGACATGGACACGGCCGAGAAGCTGGTCGCGACCGCGCTGGAGAAGTACGACAAGCTGGACATCCTGGTGTGCGCCCACGGCATCCTGCGCGAGCGGATGATCTTCAACATGACCGAGGATGAGTGGGACGGCCTGGTGCGCGCGCACCTCAAGGGCTGCTTCGCGCCGACCAAGTTCGCCTCGATCTACTGGCGGCAGACGCGGGCCGGTGGACGCATCATCTACTTCACCTCGGACGCCGGCATCCACGGCAGCGCCGGCCAGCCCAACTACTCCGCCGCCCACGCGGGCAAGCTCGGCCTGATGCGTGCGAATGCACGCGGTCTGGCTCGGTACGGCGTGACGTGCAACTGCATCGCACCGCTGGCCTCGACCCGCATGACCGACCGTGGTCTTGGGGCGCAGGCGTCAGGCGGAGATGCGCCCAGTCTCTCCGCCGGCGGCACTTCGATGGACCCAAAGAACGTCGTGCCGATCATCGTCTGGTTGGCTTCCGATGCCGGCGGTGTCGCCAACGGCCGCATCTTCGGCGCATCCGGGCACCGTATCAGCCTGTACAGCGAGCCGTACTGGGAACGCACCCTCTACACGGACACGCCGTACTTCGATATCGACAAGCTGTTCGAGGAGTGGCCGTACACGCTCGGCCAGAACGGATTCCCGCTGACCGAGATGCGCGGGATGTCCCGGCCGGCAACGCCGACGTCCGCATCGGCGGCGGGATCGTAGTCGCGGCGCGCACGGAGGTCGAGGACAAGAGCCGAGGATGAAGCCATGTACAAGCTGGCGGTGACGATCGGCCCCGGCCGGGGCGGGCTTGACCCGGAGCGCATCCGCGAACAAGTCCAGGTGGCGGATGAGAGCGGGGTGCAGTCCGTCTGGGCCACTGAGGCGTGGGGGACGGATGCGTTCACATTGCTTGCGCTGGCCGCGGCCTGGACAAAGCAGGCGCAGATCGGCTCCTCCATCGTCAATGTGTTCTCGCGCACACCGGCGGCGCTGGCGCAGCACTTCGGCACGCTTGACCTGGTCAGCGGCGGACGCATGATCATCGGGCTCGGCACGAGCGGCGCGCAGGTGGTCGAGCACTTCCACGGCGTGCCGTTCGAGCGCGGGCTGCGCCGGCTGCGCGAGTACATCGACATCATCAACATGCTCATGGCCGGCACGCCGCTCAACTACGAGGGCGAGATCTTCAAGCTGCGGCGAGGGTTCACGCTGCGGTTCCAGCCGGTGCGCCCGCACATCCCGATCTATATCGCCTCGCTCAACCCGGCGAGCGTGCGGATGACCGCCCGTCACGCCAACGGCTGGCTGCCGATCTGGATTCCGGCCGACAAGCTTGGCAGCGAGATCGCCGCGTTGCGGGACACGGCTGTCCTGGCCGGACGCGAGCCGTCGGCTGTCACCGTACGTTCGCCGGGAACGATCCTGCTGACGAAGCGGCCGGAGCAGGCACGCCAGGCCGTGCGCGGCAATGTCGCCTTCTACATCGCCCGCATGGGCGTGTTCTACTACCAGAA
>JACPOT010000025.1 GCA_016191385.1 Chloroflexota bacterium
TCCTCGCCGAAGATCGGCTGCATGATCGGGCGGAAGAGCGCGGTCCCCTTGATGCCGAAGTACACGATCAGGAGGAGCACCGGCAGCGAGCGGATCGTCTCGATGTAGAAGATCGACGGCCAGCTGATCCAGCGGCGCCGACTGAGCCGGCCCAGAGCGAACAGCAAGCCGACCGGGAAGGACAGGATCAGCGACGCCACCGAGAGGCTGAGCGTCTCGAGGAGCCCCTGGCCGAAGAACCGCAGGATCGCCGGGTCCGCGAAGAGATGCCAGGTGTCGCAGCGGATGCCGCTGATGCCGCAGAACCAGATGCGGAGGCCTTCGATGAGATCGTTCACCGGGCGATCAACATCCTTTTCTCGAGCCAGTTCACGCCGAGGCCCGCGGGGATGGTGAGCACCAGGTAGAGGAGGACGACGACGCCGAAGGCCTCCTCGGTCCGGAACGTCCGCGACTCAACGACCTCGGCGGCCTGGAGCAGGTCGGCGACGCCGATGGTCGACGCCAGCGAGGTGTTCTTGATGAGCGCGATCCCGATGTTCCCGAGCGGGGGAACGGTCGCGCGGAAGGTCTGCGGCAGCTGCACGTACCGCAGCGTCTGGATGAAGGACAGGCCGAGAGAGCGCGCGGCCTCGATCTGGCCGCGCTCGATGCCGATGAGGCCGCCGCGGATGACCTCGGCGACGTAGGCGCCGTGGTACAGGGCCATGCCGAGGGTGGCGGCGCGGAAGATCGTCTCGAACGTGTCGGTCGTGAAGTACCGGAAGCCGAGGGCGCCGAGGCCGAGCCATAGGAAGAAGATCTGGACGAGCAGCGGTGTGTTGCGGAAGAACTCGACGAACGCGACGCCGATCCAGCGGAGTGGCGGGATGGGCGAGACGCGGAAGAGAGCGATCACGGTGCCGATGAGGAGCGCACCGCCTGATCCGATGAGGGACAGCTGGATCGTGTAGCCGAGCGCCTTGAGGAAGAGCTCTGGGAACTCGAAGAGGATGCTGCCGGGCATCAGGGCTCCGGACATGCGACGGGGGCCGGCGCCGTGCCGGCCCCCGTCATGTCAGCGTGGTGGATCTCCGCGATCAGCTCGCGGGGCGCCCCTTGTCGTGCGGTCCGTCCTTGACGTCGCCCGACACGGGCGTGATGTACTTCTTGTAGATCGCCGCCCAGCGCCCGTCCGCGACCATCGCGGCGATGACGCTGTTGAGGAACGGCACGAAGCCTTCACGGCCCTTGTTCACGCCGATGCCGTACGGCTCATCGGAGAAGTAGCCGCCCACGATCTTCGTGGTCGGGTCCTGCTTCACGAGGCCGAAGAGGATGGTCTCGTCCGTCGAGACGGCGTCCGCCTGGCCCTGCTGCAGCGCGAGGAGGCACGGCGGGTAGGTATCGAGCAGCAGGAGCTTCGCGTCCTTCGCCTGCTTGGTGATGTTCTGCTCGCTGGTCGAGCCCTTCGCCGTGCAGACCGTCTTGCCGTTGAGGTCGGCGACCGCGTTGATGTTGGTGGTGGTCTTCTTGACCAGGATCTTCTGGCCGGTGCGGAAGTACACGGTCGAGAAGTCGATCTGCTTGAGGCGCTCGTCGTTGATGGTGAACGTGGCCGCGACGATGTCGGCCTTGTTGTCATTCAACGTCGGGATGCGCGTGGCCGAGACGACCGGGACGAACTCGATGAACTTGTCCGGGTCGGCGTCGGCGTCCTTGCCGAAGATCGCCTTCGTGAACTCGCGAACGATGTCGATGTCGAACCCTTCGTACTTGCCCGTGGTCGGGTTCTTCAAGCCGAACGGGACGTTGTCCTCGCGGGTCCCGACGCGGATCTTGCCCTTCGTCTGGATCGAGTACATGTATGTCGCGAGCTCGAACTTCGGCTTCGTCGCCGCCGTGGCCGTGGCGGCCGCGGACGCCGAGGCCTGCGGCTGCGCCCCGCCACCGCACGCGGCGGCGAGCACGGCCATGGCCGCTCCGAGCGCGATGACCTTTCCGAGGATGCGTCGCATTGTTGCCCTCCCTTAGTTCGCGGCCGGCTAGTGCCGGATGACCTTGCTCAGGAATTGTCGCGCCCGCTCCTCGCGAGCGCCAGCGAAGAATTCCGCCGTCGGCGTGTCCTCGATGATGCGCCCGCCGTCCATGAAAACGACCCTATTCGAGGCCTCGCGAGCGAAGCCGATCTCGTGGGTGACCACGAGCATCGTCATGCCTTCCCGCGCCAGCTGGCGCATCACGTCCAGCACCTCGCGGATCATCTCCGCGTCGAGGGCGCTCGTGGGCTCGTCGAACAGCATGATCTTGGGATCCATCGCCAGTGCGCGCGCGATGGCGACGCGCTGCTGCTGGCCACCGGACAGACGCGCCGGGAGCTGGTCGGCCTTCTCGGGGATACCGACCTTGGTGAGGAGCTCGTCGGCGCGCGCTCGCGCATCCGTTCGCGAGAGGCCCTTCACCTTCGTGGGCGCCAGCATGATGTTCTCGGCCGCGGTGAGGTGGGGGAAGAGATTGAAGGACTGGAACACCATGCCCACCCGCCGGCGCAGCGCGTTGACGTCGACCTTGGGATCGTGCACGGCGACTCCGTCGACGGTGAGGCGGCCTTGCTGGATCGGCTCGAGCCGGTCGACGGTGCGGATCAAGGTGCTCTTGCCGGATCCCGACGGGCCGATGATCACGACGACCTCGCCCTCGTCGACGGTCAGCTTGATGCCGTCGAGCACGTGCAGGGGGCCGAACCACTTGTGGACGTCGTCGAATTCGATGATCGCCATGCGAGGCGCGAGCCTAGCGGGTCTAGCCTTCGCCGCGTGATCCTGCTGGACCGCTTCGTGGACCGCGCTCGCGCCGCGGGCGGGCGCGTCGGGGCCGTCGTCATCGCTCCTGATGGCAGCGAGGTCTTGGCGCTCGATCCCGACCGAGCGTTCCGCGCGGCCTCGGTCATCAAGATCGCACTCGTCATGACCCTGTTCGCGGACGCGGCCGAGGGCACGCTCTCCCTCGAGGAGCGTGTCGCCGTGGGCGCGCGCGTCGATGGCTCCGGCGTCCTCAGCGGGCTCAAGGACGTCGGGCCCATGTCACTGCGCGACCTCGCGACCCTCGCGATGGCCGTGAGCGACAACACCGCGACGAACCGGCTCATCGAACGTGTCGGCCTCGCGCGCGTGAACGAACGCCTGGCGGAGTGGGGGTGCCGCGTGACGCGCCTGGCGCGGGCCATGTACGACCTCGAGGCGAAGAAGGCGGGACGCGAGAACGTGATGACACCGCGCGAGACCGCCTCACTACTGCGCCGTGTCCTCGACGGCTCGAAGCGCGGCGAGGTCGCGAGCGCGGCGACGGTCGACCTGCTACTGCGGAACACCGAGAAGACGCGACTGGGGCGCTACCTCCCGGCGGGAGTGTCGCTGGCGCACAAGGACGGCTGGGACGAGGGCATCGACAACGACACCGGGATCGTGCGGGCGCGGGAGGACGTTATCGTCGTCGCGCTGACCAACGGCGTGCCGACGCTCGTCGCCCGCCCTCTCATCGGCCTCCTGGGGCTCGCGGCCGCGGAGCTGGCGGGTGCCGATGTGAGCGCAGGCCTTCCTCTGGAGGAGGCCGGTACGCGATGATGCGTGCGATGCCGCGTCGCCGTTCGCTCCGATCGCCATTGCGCCGCCTCGGCCGTCCGCTCGCGTCGCTCGCGCTCCTGGCGGCGGGGCTGATCCTCAGCGGCGCTTTCGTGGGCATCGCCATCCGCCAGAACGCGCTCGACCACGAGGCGCGCTCGTACCAGCAGCAGATCGACGCGGAGCTCGCGCGCCGGGCGCAGCTGGACAACGAGATCGCGCAGCGGAAAACGGACGACTACGTCGTCGACGCGGCCCAGGGCCTGGGGTACGTGCGTCCGCGCGAAGGGCTCATCGCGGTCGGCAACACGCCGGTTGAGCCGAACGGTGTGGCGATCTCCGCACCGGATGCCGGCCGTATCGCTCGCTGGCTCGCGCTGTTCTTCGGAAGGCGCTGAGCGACTTCACAGAAGAGCATCGAGCGCGTAGAATGAGAAGTCGCGGGGTGGTGGAACGGTACCACGTCGGGCTCATAACCCGAAAATTCCGGGTTCGAATCCCGGCCCCGCAACAGCGAGACGAAGCCCTGGCCAGAGGGCAAGATCTCTGGGAGGGCTTTTTCTTTGCCATACAAGGATCCAGATCGTCGAAGGCGATACGGGCGCGAATGGATGCGGCTTAACGCGGAGCGGGCGCGCGAGGCAATGCGAAGGTGGCGGAAGAACCACCCGGACCAGCACAACGCAGTACGGCGTGGCTACCACGCACGTCATCGGGAACGGCTGAACGCCCAGAGCGCGGCGTATCGCAAGGCAAACCCGCAGGCGTGTCCACCCTGCAACATGAAGAAGCACAGCCAAGAGCCGCGAAGCGTACACATCGAGCGCCTCGGCGATCTGGTTGAGCGCGTCGACCGAGATGTTCCGCTGGCCGCGCTCCACGAGCGAGATGTAGGTGCGGTGGAGGCCGGCCGTCTCGGCGAGGCGCTCCTGCGAATACCCGCGGTCCTCGCGGAAGCGGCGGATGACGCGGCCGACGCGGGGAGCGATGTCGGGCACGCGCTGAGGCTGGCGTTCCCCGCGACTGAGGGTCTACAGACGATAGTCTGCAAGGCGTGGCCGAGGTCACGCGCATGTGGATGGTCCGAAGTACGGGTCGCTGGGGAGACCGTGGCGACACCCGCGAAGAAGAGGTCGACGGTCTCGCCTATGCGCTTGCGATGTTCGGGGCGGAGGCGACGCTGCGACACGCCGCGGGCGAGGGGACCGTGACGCTGTTCGACTCGCGCGGCCGCGAGCTGCTCTCGTATCACGACGAGCGGCTGTCGACCGAGGGAGGCCCGTTCTTCTCCCGCTGATCGGCGACCGCGCTCCTACTACGTCCCGGCGAAGCCAGGCGGAGCAGACGATCAGATCTCGAAGAGATCTGATCACCTACAATGTGGCCTCGGGCTGGGTAGCTCAGTGGTAGAGCAGCGGCGTCATAATCCGCTGGTCGTGGGTCCGAATCCCACCCCAGCCACCGCAGTGGCTTCCACCAAGATCCCCCCGCAGGTGCGCGAGATCGTGCGTCGCTACGCGCTCGAGCACGACCTGCTGCGCCCGGGCGCGATCGTCGTCGCCGTCTCCGGCGGAGCGGACTCGACCGCGCTGCTCCTCCTCCTCGCGGACCTCGCCGCGGATCTCGCCCTGGTCCTGAACGTCGCCCACTTCGATCACCGCATCCGCAAGACCGGCAGCCGCGAGGCGCGATCCGTCTCGGAGCTCGCCGCGCGCGTCGGTGCGACCGTCCGTATCGGCCGCGCGGAGACCGCGCCCAAGAGCGAGGACGAGGCGCGCGACGCGCGTTACGCCTTCCTGCGCCGCGTCGCCGCGGAGCGCAACGGGGCGCCCATCGCTACCGGCCACACGCGCGACGATCAGGCCGAGACCGTCCTGCTGCACCTCACGCGGGGGAGCGGCCTGGCCGGCCTCGCGGGGATGCGGCCCTCGCGGGACGGGGTCGTGCGCCCGCTCCTCTGTATCGGCCGCGCGGAGACCGTCGCGGTGTGCCGGGCGAACGGGATCGCACCCATCGAGGATCCCTCGAACCGGTCGCTCGCCTACGCGCGCAACCGCATCCGCCGCAAGGTGTTGCCCGAGCTGGCGGCCATCGACCCGCAGGTCACGACCGCGATCGCGCGCCTCGCGGACGCCGCGGCCGAGGTCGCGAGCTCGCATCGCGACCGCGCGGCCGAGGCCCTGGACCGTGCTGCCAGCGATGGCGCGATCGACCTGGATCGGCTCGGTGGCGATCCCGCGGTCGCGAAAGAGGCGCTCGCGCTCGCCTGGGAGCGCGTCACCGGTCGCGTCTTGAGCGCGCGGCACCGCGAGGCGGTGGCGGAACAGGCGGCCCGCAGGGACGGCCGGGCGGCCCTGGACCTCCCGGGTGGACGGCTCGTGAGAGACCGCGCGACCCTGCATATCGAGCCGCGGCGCGTAGCATCTTCGTAGATGGACCTGAACAACCGCATCTTCAAGAACGGGATCCTCACGCTCCTCCTCGTCGTGATGGGCGTGGCGCTCCTCTACGCCTACCGCCAGCAATCCCCGACGACCAAGGAGATCGACGAGAGCGACGCCATCGCTCGCGTGCAGCGGGGCGAGGCGTCGAAGGTGACGATCTCGGGCACCAAGGCCACGATCGACCTCAACGACGGGCAGAAGTACATCGTTGCGCTCGGTGACGACCCCAAGGAGTTCAAGGCCCGGATCTACGACTACAACCAGGCCAACCCGAACAAGGCCGTCGCCCTCAAGAACGAGGAGCCGAGCGCGACCCTGGGCCTCATCGGCCAGGTGCTGATCGGCTTGCTGCCCGTCATCTTGATCGGCGCGTTCTTCATCTACATGATGCGGCAGGCGCAGGGCACGAATAACCAGGCGCTGTCGTTCGGGAAGAGCCGCGCGCGCATGTTCATCGGCAACAAGCAGACCACCACGTTCGAAGACGTCGCCGGGGTCGACGAGTCCAAGCAAGAGCTCCAGGAGGTCGTCGAGTTCCTCAAGTACCCGGAGAAGTTCTCGAGCGTCGGCGCGCGCATCCCGCGCGGGGTCCTCCTCGTCGGACCTCCGGGCACCGGCAAGACGCTCCTCGCGCGCGCAGTCGCCGGTGAGGCGGGCGTGCCGTTCTTCTCGATCTCGGGCTCCGAGTTCGTCGAGATGTTCGTCGGCGTCGGCGCCTCGCGCGTGCGCGACCTGTTCGATCAGGCCAAGCGCAACGCGCCCTGCATCGTGTTCATCGATGAGATCGACGCCGTCGGCCGCCAGCGCGGCGCCGGCCTCGGCGGGTCACACGACGAGCGTGAGCAGACCCTCAACCAGATCCTCGTCGAGATGGACGGCTTCGACACCGGCACGAACGTGATCGTCCTCGCGTCGACGAACCGCCCTGACGTCCTCGACCCGGCCCTCCTGCGCCCCGGCCGCTTCGACCGCCAGGTCGTCCTCGACCGCCCCGACATCCGCGGCCGCAAGGCCATCCTCGACGTGCACGTCCGCGGAAAGCCGCTCGACAAGGCGATCGACCTCATGAAGATCGCGAAGATCTCTCCCGGGTTCTCGGGCGCGGACCTCGCGAACATCGTCAACGAGGCGGCGATCCTGGCCGCGCGCCGCAACAAGAAGACCATCGGCCAGGACGAGTTCCAGGAAGCCCTGGAGAAGGTCGCCCTCGGACCCGAGCGCCGCTCGCGCCTCATCACGGAGAAGGAGAAGATGATCGTGGCCTACCACGAGGCCGGCCACGCCCTCTGCTTCAAGCTCCTCAAGCACACCAACCCGGTGCACAAGATCACGATCGTCTCGCGCGGCATGGCCATGGGCGTGACCTGGGCCCTTCCGCCCGAGGATCGCTACTTCCGCACCAAGAAGGAGTTCGAGGACGACATCGCCGCCGCTCTCGGCGGCTGGGTCGCGGAGCAGATCCACTTGGGCGGCGACATGACCACCGGCGCCTCGAACGACATCGAGAAGGCCACGGAGATGGCGCGC
>JACPOT010000001.1 GCA_016191385.1 Chloroflexota bacterium
GCGAGGGCGAACGCCACCGTGAGCACGAGCCCGGCCATCGCGATCGACGCTGAACGTCTCATCGGAGCTCGGCCAGCGCGCCGGCAGACAGGACCGTGCGCGAGACGCTGAATGCGATGCCCGCGGCGAGCTCGGATACGACGACCAGGGAAAGGGCCTTCTCCCACGAGGGCGAGCCCAGCGGGAAGAAGGGAAGGTTGTGCCCGAGCGTCAGCGAGAGAAGAAGGGCTGCCGCTCCAAGAGCGATCGCGCCGGTGAACGTCCCGGTGAGCGCGAGGCCAAGCATGGCCCCGGCGGGTGCCGCGAGGGCCAATGCGAGGAGCAGCAGTGCGATGTCGATGTGGTAGCGGTCGATCGGTCCGTTCACGATGGCGAAGATCTCCGTCGGCACGAGGGTCGCGAGGAGAACGAACGAGAAGAAGATGGCGTCGAGCGGCGCGGGCGGAAGGATCCCCCGCGCTGACATCTCCGTGAACGGCCATGCCGCGACCGCGCCGACGAGGGCCGCGACGGGAAGCATCATCAGCATCCCCCAGATGGGCACGATCCAGATGGCATGGACGACCACGAACGTCACGAGCGCGACGCCACCGGCGATCGCGCCGGCGATCACGAGAGGCGACTCGGTCACGGCACGACCTGCCTCTGCTCCATCGCCGTGAAGACTGTCCCGGCCGCGTCCGGAGAACGTTACGAACCCCTCTAGTCTGGCGGCGTGGCCGTCCGGAAGGCGCTACGAAAGAAGGCCGGAGATCTGCGGATCGCACTCCTCGGGAGCCCGCGGATCGAGCGGGCCGGACGCGAGGTCACGTTCGACACCCGCAAGGCGCTCGCGATCATCGCCTTCCTCGCGCTCGAAGGCGGCCGACAGCCGCGCGAGCGCCTCGCCGCGATGTTCTGGCCCGAGGCGGAAACCGAGCGCGCGCGAGGAGCTTTGCGCCGGACGCTCTCGGCGATCCGCACCAGCGATCTCGGCGATCACCTCGAGGCGGACACCGCCAGCGCGTTCCTCCGGGTCGAGCGCCTCTCCATCGACGTGCTCGAGTTCCGCGAGCTACGCGCCAAAGGCGACCACGCGCGCGCCGTCGCGGCCTATCGCGGCGACCTTCTCTCCGGCTTCGCGCTGCGAGACGCGCCGGAGTTCGAAGAGTGGACACATGCACAGGCAAGAGCGCTGCGATCGGAGCTCGCCGAGTCGCTCGAGAGGCTCGTGCATGCGGAGCGGGACGCCGGACGGCTCGGTAGGGCGCTCGATCACGCGCGCCGCTGGCTCGAGCTCGATCCGCTGAACGAGGCCGCGCATCGCGAGGCCATGCGCGTCCACGCGTTCGCCGGGGACCGCAGCGCAGCGATCCGCCAGTACCACGAGTGCGCGCAGCTGCTTGACCGCGACCTCGGCGTCGCGCCGATGGACGAGACCGTCGCGCTCTACGACTCGATCCGCGAAGGCAAGCCACCGCGCGAGGAGCGCGTCAGCGCGCCCGCGCCGTCGTCTGTCCGGAACGTCGACGAAGCGGTCGGCGACCTGTACACGCTGCACGGCGCGTATGCGAAGGCCGTCGAGAGCTACACGTCGGCGCTCGCGGCCGCGCCGGCATCGGCGCGCGCGACGATCGAACGAAAGCTGGCGGAGGTCTTCCACCGGCGCGGGGAGTGGGAGCAGGCCGAAGCGCACTACGCGCGCGCGGCCGAGAGCGACGACGAGCGCGAGCGTGCGCGGGCCCTCGCGGACCGCAGCCTCGTGGCTCACCGGCGGGGCGAGGCCGACCGCGCTCTCCGTTTCGCGCGCAAAGCGCTGCTACTCGCGCAGAGCGCGCGCGACGACCGCGCGCTCGCCCAGGCGCACAACATCCTCGGGATCATCTCCGGCGATCGGGCGCACCTCGAGAAAGCGCTCCGCCTCGCGGAAGGCCTCGGCGACCCGGCTGTGACAGTGGCCGCGCTCAACAACCTGTCACTCGCGCATCTCCGTGAGGCCGATCCGCAGCACGCGCTGCCTCTCGCCGAACGCGCTCTCCGCGAGAGCGAGGCGCTCGGGGACCGGCATCGCGAGGCCGCGCTTCACAACAACCTCGCCGACGTGCTCCGAGCGCTCGGGCGCGCTGAGGAAGCGATGCGCCAGCTGAAGCGCGCTGCGACGCTGTTCTCCGAGATCGGCGGCGCGCGCGAGCCCGAGGTCTGGAAGCTCGTGGAGTGGTGAACCGGACGTTCCCGTAACGCCGCGGGTCTAGACCTCGGGCCTGTGGACATCCACGAGAGGATCGCGAGCATCTCGGTCGCGCCGCTCGAGCCGCCGATCGTCGTCGAGCACCGCGAGCAACTCATCTACCTGCTGCGACAGGCCTCGGAGCTCGAGCACGCGATCATGTGCGAGTACCTCTTCGCCGCGTTCTCCCTGAAGCAGCGGGTCGATGAGGGTCTGACCGAAGAGCAGAAGATCGCGGTCGATCGCTGGCGCAAGGTCGTCCTCGAGGTCGCGAAGCAAGAGATGCTCCACCTTGCGCTCGTCCAGAACCTGCTGACGGCGGTCGGTGCCGCGCCGTACCTGTCCCGTCCGGATCTCCCCACACCGCCGGGCCACTTCCCGCCCGGGATGCGGATCCAGCTCATCCCCTTCGGCGAACGCGCGCTACGGCACTTCCTCTATCTCGAGCGACCGGAAGGTATGGCCCTCGACGACCCCGAGGCGGTGCTGGCTGTCGCGCGCGCCGCGGCGATCATGGAGGACGCCGACATCGTCCCGCGCGCGCAGACCTTCGCTACGGTCGGCCACCTCTACCGCGCCATCGACATCGGGTTCGCGTGGCTCGTGTCGAAGCTGGGGGCGGACACGCTCTTCATCGGTCCGCCAGAGGCGCAGGCGACGCCCGGGTCGTTCGGGTGGAAGGAGCTCGTGCCCGTCACCGACCTCGCGTCCGCGCATGCCGCGATCGACACGATCGTCGAGCAGGGCGAAGGCGTGAGCGACGAGTGGCGGACGGCGCACTTCGGCCGTTTCCTCGACGTGTTCGACGAGTACATGGCCATGAAAGCCGAGGATCCCGCGTTCGAGCCGGCGCGTCCAGCGCTCGCGGGCCGCGCCCGCTTCGGGAACGACGACGAGCCGGTCATCTCGGACTCGCTGACGGCGAAGGTCGCGGACCTCTTCAACGTCGCGAACGAGGTGATCCTGCTCACGCTCGCGCGCTACTTCGCGAGCACCGACGAAACGGCGGAGCAGCGAGCGACGCTCGCCGACGTCGCGGTCGAGCTCATGTTCGGAGCCATCAAGCCGCTCGGGCAGCTCCTCACGCAGATGCCGTTCGGGCCGACGCATCCAGGGAGGACCGCGGGTCCGACGTTCGAGCTCTTCTATCGCAGCGGCTACCTGCTTCCCCACCGCCAAGCAGCATGGGCGCTCATAGCGGAACGGCTCCGCCAGGCCGGTGACTTCGCCCGCGCTCTCGAAGGCGCCCCGGCCGCGGTAGCGAAGATCGCCGTTGTCTTCGACAAGTTCGCCGCACGGCTGATGGAGGGATAAGCACCAGCGACCTCGCGGGGATCGTCGAGAGGTACGATCCGCGGCGGTCTTGAAGCCGTTCTAGTCAGAGGAGGAGGAAGGAAGCATGCTGCCGGATCTCGCAACGCTTCGCGTCAACACGGGCGTCACCCGCGCGTTCCAGTGGTCGTTCGCGATCTTCACGCTGACCGTGCTCATCGGGCTCGCGAATGCCTCGAAGATCTTCGGTGTCCTCTCTCGGGACACGATCCTCACCCACGTTCACTCAGGCACCCTGGGGTTCATCACGATGGCCGCGTTCGGCCTCGCGCTGTGGGTCTTCGGCGGGGGCGCGTCGGCGACGTCGCAGCGCAACGTCATGATCAGCGCGCTCGCGACAGCCGCATACATCCTCGCGTTCTGGAGCGGGAACCTGCCCGCCCGCGCCGCGTTCGGCGCGATCGAGCTCGCCGTGATCGTGGGCTGGTGGTGGTGGATCTACACGCAGGTCCGCGCGGCCGGCTTCAGCCGCCTCGACATCCCGCGCCTCTCCGTGTTCCTGGCGTTCACCGTCCTCGTCGTCGGCTCGTCGCTGGGAGTCGCGATGCAGGTCATCCTCGCGACCGGTACGGTCGTCCCGACGGGCATCGACGTCATCGGCGGGCACGCCGTCGCCCAGGTGAGCGGCTACCTCGTGCTGATGTCCGTCGGCATCGGCGAGTGGCGCCTTCGCGCCGACCGCGGCGCGCGCTCGCGGTCGGGTTTGACGCAGACGTATCTGCTCTTCGGCGGTGGTCTCTCCGCGGCGGTCGGCGTCCTGCTGGGGATCGTCCCACTGCTCCTTGTGGTCAACCTGTTCTACGTGATCGCCGCCGCGATCTTCGTCGTTCGCTCCCGCACCGGCGTCATGCGCGCCGCCTGGGGCGCGGCCGGTGGCGGCCGTCACTTCGCGATCGCCGTGCCGTTCCTCGTCCTCAATGTCGCTCTGCTGACGTACCTGATCTCGAAGTTCGCGGCAGCCCAGGGCGACCCCTCGGCGATCCCGCTCGGTCTGATCGTGGGGTACGACCACACGACATTCGTCGGGGTCCTGGCGAACGTCATCTTCGGATCGGCCCTCACGGTCTCCGCGGCTGACCGTCGCTGGCCCTGGGCCGACCACGCGATCTTCTGGCTCCTGAACGTGGGCGTCCTCGCGTTCGTCGGCGTGCTCGTGATCGCGGGCTACGAGTCCGATCTCGTCAGGTTCACCGCCCCGATCATGGGGATCGGCGCGCTGCTCGGGATCGCGACCCTCTCCATGCGCCTCAGCAGTACCGCCGCGGCGACGCCGGCCGCCGCACCCATGCGCGCCTGATCTAGCGGGCGGTCTCCGCCCAGTCGGCGGCGCCGCGGAACGCACCGATACGGTCGTTCCGCGGCGTCGCCGGGACGCCTCCCTCGAACAGAGACGCGTGTCGTGCGAGTCCCTCGGCCTCGAGCCAGGCGCCGCCGCGCTTCGCGTCGTCCGCGGTCGCCGCGGCGAGCACGACGAGCCCGCGGTTCGCGAACAGCTGTGCGAGCGGATCCCACTCGCGCCTGAGCTCGTCGCGAACGATCAACGTCCCGGTGCTCGGTCGCGTCCCGGCCGCCTCGACGTGCGGCAGGTAGAGGAAGGCGCTCCCGCCCTCGGGCACCTCGACGATGATCGGCTCGACGAGGCCGAACGGGTCGATGCTCGCGGGCAGCGATCGCGTGATCCGCTGGATCTCGATCGCGCCTGCCGGCCGGTAGACGATGTCGCCGGGCAAGCGCGCCTGGCTCAGGACCGCGACGACGGACTCGCTGTCCCGGCCGACGGCGGGAGAGGTATGCGTGCCAGGCAGATCGGCGACGGCCTCATCCGCATGGGAGATCGTGAAGGCGCGGCGGAGCGACACGTCGCCGTTCTGGTGATGGCGGTAGACGATGCCGCGCGCGTCGGGCCGCCACGCCGGATCCGTGTCGTCGAAGGGCGTGGCGCTGAAGCGCTCGATGCGGGCGACGTTCCCGTCACGCAGGTGAGCGATCGCGACAGTGGAGTGCCCGTCGGACTCGTGCGTGAACGCGATGGCCGACCCGTCGGGCGACCAGCGGCCGCCGTTGGCCGACCCGTCGATCGCGAGCGCGCGCGGCTCGCCACCCGCCGCCGGCGCGAGCATCAGCTGCATCGTCGAGCGGCCCGGCGAGGTGAAGAGGATCCACTTGCCGTCCGGTGACCACCGCGGGCCCCGCGCGGGCCGGGGCGCGATCTGCCGGTCCTCGCCGGTGGCGACCTCGACGACGTGCAGGGTCGCGTCAGATCCCGTGGTCGAGGCGACGTACGCGATGGCGCGGCCGTCAGGCGACCAGTCGAGGTCCGCGTGCGCCGCGGGCTCCGCGCTCAGGGCGCGGTCGTGCTCGCCGTCACGATCGACGAGCGCGATCTGCGGCCAGCCGTCGCCCTCGTCGCGGATGAACGCGACCCATCTTCCGTCTGGCGACCAGCGCGGGCCCCAGCTCCGCCGGTCGGCGGTCGTGAGCTGGATGATCCGGTCGCCCGAGAGCGGCGCGCTGTAGATCTCGAGCCCGCCGGTACGATCCCATGCGAACACGACCTCGGAGCCGTCCGGTGAAAGGTCGATGCCTCCGGCGCTATCGACGGCCGGGATCGTCGCGAGATCCTGCGCCTCGATCCGCTTGAACTGCGCTCCCACCGAGATCGATCGCAGTGCCGGCCGCTGGACCCGACCCGCCGCGCCGAGCGCGTTCGCGACCGTGGTGGGCGGACGGGGTGTCCCGGCGACCGACCACTCCTCGGCGAAGGGTCGCGGCCGCGGGCTCAGCGCTCGTCCTCGCGCAGCGGGCGCGGCGCCTTCGCCAGACGCTCGCGCGTGACATCGGCGACGACGAGTGTCTCGGGACCCATCGCGGCTTCGCGCCCGACGGTCACCTCGCGCGGGACGATCGGATCGTGCGGATACATCTTGTCCTCGAGCCGGCCCTTGTAGGCGCGATCCCACGGGGCGTCGAGCAGGATGCCGAAGCGCTTGTGCGGGCGCGGCAGCTCACTCTGCATCGCGAGGAAGCCGTCCTTCCCCGCGTTCCAGACGGGTGGCCGTTGCGCGGCGAGCACCGCGGAGAACTCGAGGGGCATGAGCGCCTTCGCCGCGGGTGTCGCCAGGTCGAGATCACCGACCACCAGGACCCCGCCGGCCTTGCGCAGCAGGACGACCGTTGCGCCGTGCCCCTCGCCGCGCACGCGCAGCGCGCGTGCGTCCGGCCGTATCCGCTCATCGTCTTCGAGCCGGACGTCCGCCCCGCCCTGGACGGCTTCCGCGTCCTCACTGTGTGCGGCGATCTGTGCCCCGAGGGCATCGCGGAACTTCCCGGCCTCCCGCGCGCGGTTCGCGTTCGTCACGACGATGGTCGTGGCACGGCCGGTCCCGCAGATGAGGCGCACCGCGCGCTCGCTGAAGGTCGGGACGTCGATGATCAGGTTGCCGCGGTCGGCGTCGAAGACGATGTACTGGCGGTCGTTCTCGAGCGGGTCGTACAGCTCGAAGATCCACGACCGCAGCTGCTGTATGTCCATCAGGCCGCGTCAGCGTACTGAGACAGCACGACGATCGCTTCGCGCCCGCTGCCGCGGCGCGCCGCCTTCCCGCTCGATGCGAGGCGCTCGATCGCGCGGCGCAGCGGCTCGTCGCCCCAGTCGAATAGCTTCGCGGCTTGCCGCTCGGTGAGACCGCCGCAGAGCTCGACCGCCCGCTGCAGCACCTTCGCTCGCGCGTCGGCCGATGCGTACGGCTCAGCCGCCCGCACGACCTCGGGGTAGCGCCGGACGAAGAGGTCGTACGTGTAGTTGTATTCCTCGCGCCCTTCACCGACGGCCTTCACGCGCGCGACGTACATGAGCCGCTGCACTTCGTCGAGCGCCTTGTCGTACTGACCCTTGCTCTCCTTCGACGTGATGCCGAGCTCCGGCCGCATCCGGCGCGTCTGCGACTCGCCCTTGGCGCTGACGTGGTCGATGATCCGGCGCGCGAGATCCGACAGGCGACCGGAACGGATGTCGTCCAGATGGTCATCGGCCTCTCCGGCGCGGCCGAAGGTCGCATAAAAGAGCGGCAGGAACTTCATCGAGACGAATGTCGGCTTCCGCGCGAGGATCGGTCCGTAGTAGAGGCGCTTCTCGCTCGCGAGGTCGTCCTTCCACCCCCACATCCAGCCCCATTTGCGATCGTTGCTGGTCGTCGAGAGGTGATCGAAGCACGCCGGGATCGGCAACCCCTCCGCGGGAGTGAAGGCGAAGCACATCCCGACCTCATTGACGAAGGAGACGAGCTGCGCCGAGTTGCGGACCCGGTGCCGCGCTGTGAGCCTCTCGCGATGCTCCTCCAGGACCTCGTCGAGCGCTCGCGCGCGCGAAAGGGCACGCGGCATCAGCTGAAGAAGAGCGCTGCCGCGCCGCAGATCACGGCAACGACCATCGCGCGCCGCGAGCGGCCCTCGAGGCGATCGGCCTCGCGCTTGAGCACCGCGTGACCCGCGAGGTCATCGGCCGCTGCCGTCTGCGAGCGGATCGCGCGCGCCACCGGACTCGCCCAGGCGGCGCTGAAGAGCGCGGCAGCGCACATGACCGCGAGGAGCAGCCAGCGCAGGAGGATGCGCACGTCGCGCGGATCCTCGTCGACCGCACCCGCACGCAGCACGCTGGTCGCGATGACGGCGATGACCGCGGCGACGGTGAGCCCATCGGACCTCCGCCCGACGAGACCCCCGCCGATGATCACCGCGAGGCCTAGCCCATAGCCCGTCTTGAGGAGGTCGAAATAGAGCGTGTCCACGGGATGGCCAGCCTAGACTGACATCCATGCCCACCATCGCGCAGATCGCGGCGCAGGTGCGCCCCCTCATCAGAGAGGTCCAGGCGGAGCAGGTACACCGTGACCGCACGTCGGCCGCACCGCCGCGCATCGTCGACGTGCGCGAGCAGAACGAGTGGGACGCAGGGCACATCCCGGGCGCGGAGCTGATCCCGCTCGGCACCGTCGCGCAGGTCGCGCCCGAGAAGCTGCCGCGCAAGGACGAGAGCATCGTCGTTCACTGCGCCGCCGGAGTGCGCTCGGCGGTCGCCGCGTACCAGCTGCAGCAGCTCGGCTACACGAACGTCTCATCCATGGCCGGCGGCTTCAGCGCGTGGCGCGAGCTCGGCCTCCCGATCGAGGCGCCGCTGACGCGCGCGCAGCTCGACCGCTACAGCCGGCACGTCCTCATCCCCGAGGTGGGCGTCGAGGGCCAGCGCACGCTCCTCGCGAGCAAGGTGCTGGTCATCGGCGCGGGCGGGCTCGGATCGCCTGCCGCGTACTACCTCGCCGCCGCGGGCGTCGGCACGCTCGGGATCGTCGACTCCGACGTCGTCGACGTGACGAACCTGCAGCGGCAGATCCTCCATTCGACGGACCGCATCGGCGAGCACAAGGCCGAGAGCGCGAAGCGCACCCTCCAGGCGCTGGACCCCGACATCACGATCGCTCCCTATGTGGAGCGCCTCACGGCCGGCAACGTCGACCGGATCCTCGCCTCCTACGACGTCATCGTCGACGGCGCGGACAACTTCCCGACGCGCTACCTGCTCAACGACGCGTCGGTCAAGTGGCGCAAGCCGGTCGTCCACGGGAGCGTGTATCGCTTCGAGGGACAGGTGACGGTCTTCAAGCCCTACGAGGGACCGTGCTACCGCTGCCTGTTCCCGGAGCCGCCGCCGCCGGAGCTCGCGCCCTCATGCGAGGAGGCCGGCGTCCTCGGCGTGCTTCCCGGGATCATCGGCACGGTGCAGGCCGCGGAGACGATCAAGCTCCTCCTTGGCGTCGGCGAGCCGCTCGTCGGCCGGCTGCTCCTCTTCGACGCGCTGGAGATGAGCTTCCACGAGGTCAAGCTGCGCCGCGACCCGAAGTGTCCGGTGTGCGGCGAGCACCCGACGATCACGGACTACATCGACTACGAGGGATTCTGCGCATCGCCTGCGGACTGGCGAGAGCAGCACGAGGCCGTCGCGGGGAAGACCGCATGATCCGGCGCGGCACGCTCACCTTGATCGCCGCGGTCCTCGTGATCGCGGGCTGCACCACGACCGCGACACCGACGGCGTCACCGAGCGCCTCGGGCGCCGCGGCGATCGTCATCACCGAAAAGACCGTGGGCGAGCTGCAGGCCGTCCTGGTCGCCCAACGAGGTGCCTTGTCGAAGGGCGACCTCAAGGCCTACCAGGCGACGTACGACACGGCGCGGCCGGCGTTCCGGCGGTGCAAGCAGGAGGCATTCGACATCGCCGGGCGGCAGGGCGTCGGTGGCACGGCGCCGCGGATCCTGAAGGTCACGCCCTATCTGGACACGTACGTGCGCGCGTGGGTGGACGAGGGAAGCAACGGCCTCGTCCGCACGTACTTCCGGATGGTCGACGGCAAGTGGATCCAGAGCGAGCCCACGAGTGACGAGGTCGGCGCCGAGAAGAACAAGACCTTCGACACCATCGACATCAACTACTGGGGGGTCGACGACGACGTCATCGACGCTCTCGGGAAGGGCACGCTCGAGGCGCGTGACTTCGTGGTCAAGAACGAGCTGACCGGGTCGAAGAAGCCTTTCGGCATCCGCTTCTACCCGACGCGCGGGGTCGCTGGGCTGCAGGAGTGCTCGGTGGTCGGATTCCACATCCCGAACGCGCCCGCGGACGACAAGTTCATCCGCTTCTTCCGCTACTGGTTCACGGGGGACATGAAGTCGCTCTCGCCCGTGACGATCACGTTCATCCAGCACGAGGGGCTGCACTGGGCTCAGGACCAGTTCATCACCGGGATAACCGCGCGGCTCGACTGGTGGCTCGTCGAGGGCTGGCCGGACTACATCGGGCAGTCACGGTCCACCGACTACAAGCGCACCGTCGTCTGCTCCACCGCGACGCCGACCTTGAAACAGTTCCAGGACGGCCCTCGCACGGATCTGCCGGAGACGAATCCGGAGGATGCGGTCCGCTACTACGCGTTCGCGAACACGATGATCGAGTACCTCTACGCGCAGTTCGGGCCGAATGCGTACAGGGACCTGCTGGTCGCTTACGAGGAGGTCGCAGACGCGAACAAGAACTTCCCGCTGGTCCTCAAGGTCGGATCGGCGGACTTCTACACAGGATGGGTCGCTTTCGCCAAGAAGAAGTACTGCTGACGGCGGCCGCGCCTATCAAAGCGGCCGCGCCTATCAAAGCGGCCGTGCCTATCAAATGGGTCTCCGGGCGAGCGGGCCCTGTGCATCACGGTCGTTATTAGGAATGTCCTAAGAACGCTTTCGCTGCCACCGACTTGGTACGCCGTAACGCTTGGCGCCGGCGCTCACGCTCTCCATGATCGTTCCCGTACCGAGCGATCACCGGGCGGAGGAAGAACGATCGTGGCAGTCAGCCTCACCGCGATGCCGGCTCCGGCGGCCGAGGGGTCGCTCGCCTGGGCGCCCGAGCCGGACGTCATCGAGCGCGCCCGCGGCGGTGACCGTGCCGCCTTCGCCGAGCTCTACGACATGCACGTCGACAGCGTCTATCGCTACCTCATCTACCGCGTCCGCGAGCCCAGCGACGCGGAGGACCTGACGAGCGAGGTCTTCACCCGCGCCTTCGCGAACATCCAGCGCTACCGCTGGCAGGGCAAGTCCCTCCTCGCGTGGCTGTACACGATCGCGCGCAACGCGGTCACCGACCGCCGCCGGCGCGACCGCCCCACGATGGAGCTCGAGCACGCGTATGGCCTCGCCTCAGAGGGACCGACCGCCCATGACCACGCGGTACGCGGCGAGGAGGTCGGCGCGCTGCGCGGCGCGGTCAAGTACCTCACGGCGGAGCAGCAGCAGGTCCTCTCGCTGCGCTTCGAGGCGAACCTCTCGAGCCGCGAGGTCGCGCGGATGCTCGGCAAGAACGAAGGCGCGATCCGCGCGCTGCAGTTCCGCGCGCTCGGTCGCCTTCGCAAGATCCTCCAGAACGAGGTCTAGGCCCGCCTAATAACTCGCTAAGCGCAGCGTCCGCGGCCCCGATGCGCCCGTACACTTTGTCGGTGGGAAAGCTGCGTCTCCTCGTCGTCGCCTCTCTGGTCATCGCGGCGTGCCAGGCCATCCCGGGCGACATCGCCGACCAGATCGTCCCACCCAAGACCGAGTACAAGACCTTCGAGGCCGCGTACCACGTGCTCCTCGAGCGGCACGTCGACAAGCCCGGGTCGGAGCAGCTGCTCACCGGCGCGCTCGACGGGGCCCAGGCCTACCTGACGAAGCCTGCGGACCAGAAGGGTGCGGCCTGCGCGAGCGTGACGGTGTCGCGCCCGACCTTCAGCGGTAGCACCGAGTCCGACCTGGCGAAGGCGGGGGACGCGCTGGACAAGGCCGCGGCGCAGTGCACGACCAGCGACAAGGTGCAGCTCGAGCGCGCGGCGACGGACGGCATGGCCAAGTCCATGAACGAGTGCCACACCTACTACCTCGATCCCGACCGCGCCAAGTCCTTCAACCAGCCGCCGCAGCCGTACTCGGGCATCGGCGCCACGATCATCGCCGCCAGCGTCAGCGGCGGCCTCGCCGAGATCTCCTCGGTCTTCCCGAGCAGTCCCGCGGAGAAGGCGGGAGTTCGCGCCGGCGACCGCATCAAGATGGTCGACGCGACGGACGTGACCGGCTTCGCGCCCGACGAGATCGCGGCGCGCATCCGCGGTCCCGAGGCGACGCAGGTGAAGCTCGTGCTGGTGCGCGGGACGCAGGAGCTCGAGTTCACCATCACGCGCGCGACGCTCACGCCGCCGCGCGTCATCGATCGCGCGTACGAGTCGGGTCAGATCGTCCAGGTCTCGATCTCGCAGCTCAACGGCAACGTCGCGCAGCAGACGCAGGACGCGGTCCGCAAGGGCGTGGCCGCGGGCGCGAAGGCCTTCATCCTCGACCTGCGCGACGACCCGGGCGGCGACCTCTCGGCCGCCGTCGACATCGCCAGCATCTTCCTCAAGAACGCCACGCTCGTCTACCAGGTCGGGCGTGACGGGAAGAAGGAGGAGGTCCGCACCAACGACCGGATGTTCATCGGGTTCCAGGGCCCGGTCGTCGTCCTCGTCAATCAGCGCAGCGCGTCCGGCGCGGAGATCGTCGCGGCCGGACTGCGCGCGAACGGCGTGGCCTCGGTGGTGGGCGTCCGCACGGCCGGATGCGTGGGCATCGCGCAGCCGCGGCAGATGCCCGACGACGGCCTTCTCCTCGTGACGCTCGCGCGCATGCAGGACATCAA
>JACPOT010000002.1:0-1126 GCA_016191385.1 Chloroflexota bacterium
TGTCCGGATGTCCTTCTAATGCGAGCCGGAAGCCACCGACGCCTGCGAAGAGCTCCGCGACATTCCCGGCGATCACGCCTGGATCCTAGCCGATCGCCTTCGCCGCAAGGCCTGTCTCAGGCGCCCGCCGGCCTCCGGCGCGGTGTCCTTCGGGATCCCGGTGGGAAGCGCTGACGAGACAGTCGATCGAGAACGTCGTTGACCTCAATGTCCTTGCGCATCAAGGCGATCACGTACTGGCTGGGCGTTTGGCCGCGGCGGGCTGCGCGCGACTGGATCACCTCCCGAAGTGGGATCGGGATGCGGCTGATATTGATCGTCACCGCCTTCATGGCGCCACCACGTCTTCGAGATCGATCACCTTGAACCGGCCGCTGGCAGTGGCAAGCGCATCGAAGTCGTTCCGGTCCCCAGAGATGACGACTTCGCAGCCGCGGCGCTCGGCCTCGGCCGCAACGAGGGCGTCGATCGCACCCGGAGACGCTTGTGTGGAGCCGTCCAGGGAGGCGCGCATGAGAGTGGCTGCCCGGCGCCCGATCATCTCGTCGACGGTGCCGACCTCGACGAAGGACATCAGCCAGTCGCTAGCGCTGCGCAGCGCGCGTGGCGAGCCGCCGAGGAACTCTACGAGAACTGCCGGAGAGGTCCGCAGCTGAATGCCCCTCCGATCGACGGACCCCAGGAGTCCAAGGAACGCCCTCCGGTCGCGCTGAAGACCGATCAAAGCGCCTGTGTCGAGGAGAACCTCCTTCACTGTGGCGCGCGGGAGCGTTCTCTGCGCCAGGCGTCGGCCTCGTCGAGCGCCTCCTCCAGCCGACGGCGGAACTCCGGATCCTCCCGCACACCTTGGCGGCGCAACTGCTTGATGCCTTCGCGCACCCGCTCGAAGTACAGCTTGTCCTTGGCGGCCTCATTCAGGAATTCGCTCACGTTGGCGCTCTTTTCTCGGATCTCTCGCAGCACCGGCCGCTCGAGCGTGGCGGAGACCTTTTCGTACGGGCTCTCCTTCGGGCGCGTCGGGCGCGTGCGTTTGGTCGCCATGTGCCGATGCTATTACGGATGCTACCTGCGGCGGATCACGATATGCTCCTACTACACCCACGTAGGAGATAAGCCGTGGACATCG
>JACPOT010000002.1:1201-11152 GCA_016191385.1 Chloroflexota bacterium
GCCCGCGCGCTCGCGGGCCTGGATGCACGCGTCGGGCGCGATCGTCTCCAAGGCGATCCCTTTCGTCGTCGCCGTAATGGCGCTCGGGCGCGCGGAGACGTGGGCGGTGCTGGTCCTGCTCGCGATCGGGGTCGCGCAGCTGATCACAGACGTGACGCTCTCGACGCGGGCCTCGGACTGGAAGCGCTTCCGTCGGGAGATGAAGGCCGCGCGCTAACGACCTACGTCGTCTCGCGCGCGTCGATGGTCACTGCTTCTTGAACAGCCGGCCCTGGTAGCGGATCCACTCGATCGGCGCGTCGTCCGCGGCGAGCAGCTCAACGGCGGTGTCCTTGAGCGGCCCCTCGAGGTGCACGAGGCGGCCGGGCCGGGTGAAGCCGACCTGCACGGGCTCGGGCTGCGGTGGCGGCTCCTCCATGATCTCGCGCAGCGACCCGTGCGTGTTGTGGTGGAACACCAGGCGCGTGTCGTCGATCTTGATGTCGATCTCGCCGTTCGGGTTGACGTAGCGGCCCGCAACACGCGTGGCCTGCTCGGGCGTGTGTGCCTGGATCTGCGGCGGCGCGTATGCGATCCCGAGGTAGCGCTGGCGCCACCAGCGCGTGAGCGCGTTCTGCAGCTGCGCCGCGCGGTTGGTGTTCGTGAGGACGACCAACGCGGCGCGCTTCGCCGGCGCGACCCACAGCAGCGCCTGCTGCCCGATGACCGAGCCGCCGTGACCGATGATGCGGATGCCGTTCTTGTCCTCCACCGACCAGGCGATCCCGCGAAAGAGCCCGTCAGCGGCGGGCACGAGCGGCATTCGCATGAGGTCCAGCGAGCCCCTCGACATGAAGACCTCGTGCGCCGCGCTCCGGCCGTCCCCCATGTGGAAGCGCGCGTACGCGAGGAGCTGCGGCACGTTCGAGACGATCCCGCCGACGGCGTTCGTCGAGCGGGGGATGGCCCACGGGCGCGCCACGCGCGCTTCCTTCTCGAACACGTTGTGTCCTACCGACGCGCGGTACGTGACGACCTCGTCGGCGAAAAAGAAGGTCTTCTCGAGCCCGAGCAGCTCGAGAACGTGCGTGCGCACCGCCGTTTCGATGGGCTCGCCGGTGACGACCTCGACCACGCGCCCCGCCAGCGCGAACGCCGCGTTGTTGTACGCCCACTCCGCGCCGAGCGGCACCTGCTGCTCGAGCTCACGCATCGCGGCTACGTACTTCTCGAGCGCGTCATCGCCGCGGCCGAAGTCGTCGAAGCAGTCGCCGGACCAGCCGCAGGTGTGTGTGAGGCAGTGGGTGAGGGTCACGTTCGCGGCGGCGTTCTCATTGCGCAGCTCGAGGTCCGGGACCCACCGCCGCACCGGCGAGCCGAGGTCGAGCCGACCGGCGTCCACGAGTCCCATGACCAGCGTGCCGAGGAACGTCTTGGTGATCGAGCCGACCTGGAAGTACGTGTCCACCGTGACCGGCAGCGGATGGTCGACGCTGGTGTCGCCGAACGCTGCGGTGAGCTCCGCGTCCCCGTCGAGGACCCCGATGGATAGGCCCGGAATGGGGTAGCGGGCCCGCTCCTCGGCGACGATCCGCTTGATGGTCTCGAGGTCGGATGTGCCAGGGTTCATAGACACGAAATGAGCATGATCGGGTTAGGCTCCGCCGTCTCATGAAGACGATGACGCGCGTCCCGACCGGCTACACCATCGAGAAGGTCGATATGGCCACGGCGGAGCAGCCGATCGTCGATGGGCTCGTCGAACTCTGGCACGCGCTCGACGCCGAAGCGGTCCCCGAGGATCCGCCGCTCCCGCGGGAGATGATCGAGGCGCGCTTCCGCACGACCTCCAAGATGTTCGTGCGGCAGTCGTGGCTGGCGTTCAAGGACGGCCGCGTCGTCGGCCGCGGGCAGAACTTCGAGAACAAGTCCGGCTCCAACGAGGACAAGCGCGACATCGACCTCGCCGTCCACCCCGCGCACCGCGGCAAGGGGATCGGTCGCGCGCTCTTCGCGGCGGCCGTGCTCCCCATTCCCGACGCGACCACGAAGCTCGTGCAGTCGTGGACGCACTCGCGCGTCCCGAGCGGCAAGGCGTTCGCCGAGAAGACGGGCGCGAAGGCCGGGCTCAACATGCGCTCGAGCCAGCTCGACCTCCAGAAGGTCGACATGAAGCTCATCGACGAGTGGGCCAAGATCGACCCGCCGGACTACACGGTCGTGTTCCTCGATGGCGATGTGCCCGACCACCTGATGAAGGCGACCACCGAGGCGTTCAACGCCATCAACAAGATGCCCAGAGAGGACTTGGACATGGACGACTGGGTCTTCAGCGAGGCGACGATCCGCGACTGGGAGCGCATGCGCAAGGCGCGCGGCCAGACCCAGTGGCTCTACCTCGTGACGGACCCCAGCGGCACCGGCGTCGCCTTCACCGACATCGTCTTCGACAAGCGCTACGAGCACGTCATCCATCAGGGCGGCACCGCGGTCGACCCGGCGCATCAGGGTCACGGGCTCGGCAAGCTGGTCAAGGCGCTCATGGTCAAGAAGCTCAAGAGCGAGATGCCCAGGGCGCGCTTCATCCGCACCGAGAACGCCGGCAGCAACGCGCCGATGCTGTCGATCAACACGCGCATGGGCTTCGCCCTCGCGTGGGAGAACGCCATCTGGCAGCTCCCGCTCGCCGACGCCAAGAAGTACGCGGAGCGCGCCAGCTAGCAGCCGCGCTCACCTGAACCGAGCCGCAGGCGCTTTGGTGCTCTAGCCTCAGCGCGTGGCCGAACTGGTCAGGCGAGTGGGGCTGGGACTGAACGCCCAGGGAGACGTGGGCGACACGATCGAATGGGCGCGTAGCGCGAGAGACGCCGGCCTCGAGTCCGTGTGGTTCCACGATTCCTACTTCGCGCGCGACGCCATCACCTACGCGACGGCCGTGGCCCTGAACGTGGACGCGATCCGCATCGGCCTCGGGGCGCTCAACCCCTACACGCGGCATCCCGTGCTCATCGCGATGACCGTCAGCGCGCTCGACGACATCGCGCCCGAGCGCATAGCGCTCGCGCTGGGGACCGCGCTGCCGCTACGCCTCGGCCAGATGGCCATCCCGTACGAACCCGCCGCCGCGGCCGAGAAGGTGAGCGAGTGCATCGACACCGTGCGCACCCTCTGGAAGGGCGAGCGCCTGCCTCCGGCCCGGCAGGGTCTGCCGCCGCTCCAGCCGCAGTTCCCGCCGGTGCACCGCGTCCCGATCTTCGTCGCGGGCTACCGCACGCCGATCATGGAGCTCGCGGGTCGCAAGGGCGACGGCTACATCGCGCGACCGGCGGAGTCGATCGCGGGGCTGCGGTACCTGCTGCGGCGGATGCGCCACGCGGCGACCGCGGCGGGGCGCGATCCGGATTCGCTCGAGACGACGGGCTACCTCCTCACGCTCATCGACCGCACGCGCCGCGAGGCGCTGAACCGCGCGAAGCGCGAGCCGTTCGTGATCTTCATGATGTCGATCCTCTCCGACGTCACCGTGAAGCGCGCGGGCTTCGATCCGGGGATGCGCGACCTCATCGCCGCCAAGTGGCGCGTGGAGGACTACCACGGCGCGGGATCTCTCATCCCCGACGAGCTGCTCGACGCCTTCATCCTCTGCGGCACCGTCGACGAGGTCGCCGCGCAAACGCGCGCGTACCACGACGCCGGCATGACCGTCCCGCTCCTCCAGCCGGTGGTCCAGGACGAGGACCAGACGGAGCTGGCGATCCAGACCGCGGTCGCGTACGGCAGCGCGCGGCAGTTCGCGGGCGCGCGCGCGGCACTGACCGAGCAGCGCATGGACGTCGGCTCGCGGGTCTGGCGCCGATTCTCCGCCTACACCGAGATCACGCGGCCGTTCTCGTTCACCGCCTCCGTGACGCCCGTGGCCGCGGCGGGCGCGATGGCCGCGCTCAACGGCCTTTTCAACTGGCCGATCTTCCTCGCCGCGCTCCTCGGTTCGGTGACGTTGCACATCGGGACGAACGTCATCAACGAGATCTTCGACGTCCGCAAGGGCGTCGACTCGATCACCTCACCGCGCGCGAGCCACGCCATCGTCAAGGGACGGGTCACGGAACGCGAGGCGTTCGCGCTCGCGTTCGCGGCCTTCGCCGTCGCGACGATCGTGGGCATCGGGCTCGTCGCGGTACGCGGCCTGCCCATCGTCGGCCTCGGCGTGCTGGGCCTCGTCGGCGGCTACACCTACACGGCGCCGCCGTTCGAGTACAAGTTCCACGCGCTGGGGCTCCCCCTGGTGTTCCTGCTCATGGGCCCGCTCATGGTCGGCGGCGCGTACTTCGCCATCACCGGGACGCTCGTGCCCGAGGTGTTCTGGCTCAGCCTGCCGGTGGGCCTGCTCGTGACGGCGATCCTTCACGGCAATGAGTGGCGCGACATCACCGAGGACGCGCGCGTCGTCGGCAGCGCCACGTTCGCGGCGCGCTTCGGGCGGCGCGTGTCGTACTGGACGTACGTCGCGCTCGTCGTGGGCGCGTACATGGCGCTCGCGGCCGGTGTCGTCGTGGGTGTGGTCCCCGCCTACGCCGTGCTCGCGGTCCTCTCGCTGCCGCTGCTCGTGCGCGTCATCCGCGCGAGCGTCCTCGGCATCCAGGGCCAGCAGCGCGCCATCGCCATGATCGACATCCAGACCGCGCAGCTGCACGCGGCTTTCGGCGCGCTCCTCGTGGTGGGCCTGCTGCTCGCGACGTACCTGCGGTGACCCGCGGCGCGGCCGTTTTCGTGCTCGTCGCGGCGCTTCTGGGCGGGCTCACGGGTGGCCTCGTCGGCGCGGCCGTCGTCGCGAACCTCGTTCCTCTCCCGTCATCGGCGACAACGAGCGGGCTCTTCGCCGACGACATCGCCGCCGCGGCCGCGGCCGTGTCGCCCGCGGTCGTCACCGTCGTCGTGTCGCGTCAGGGGGTCGATGCTTGGGGCAGCGGACTCGTCGTCGACAAGGAGAAGGGGACCATCGTCACGAATAGCCATGTCGTGGAGATCGCCGGCGCGACGCCGGCCGCCGGTGATCTGACCATCCTGCTCGCGGATGGCCGCACCCTCGGCGCGACGATCCTCGGCAGCGACGCGAAGACCGACGTGGCGGTGCTTCGAGCGAGCGGTCCTCTCCCGGCGCAGGCCGAGCTCGCGTCGGCGCAGGCGACGGTGGGCTCGCGGGTCATCGCCATCGGCACGCCGGGCACGCAGCTCGCGACGCAGGCCCTCGCGAACACGGTGACCGTCGGGATCGTGAGCGGCACCGGCCGGCGCGTGCCGCGCGCGGACGACCGCAACGTCGTGCTCAGCGACCTCATCCAGACCGACGCCTCCATCGGCGACGGCATGTCCGGCGGCCCGCTCGTGCTCGTGTCATCGAAGCAGGTCATCGGCGTGAGCACGAGCTTCATCCGCGGGCAGATGGATCTCGGGTTCGCGGTCTCCGCGGCGACGGTGAAACGCGTGCTGGCCGAGATCCTCGCGAAGGGCACGCCATAGCCCGCCGCTCGCCCCTGGGCGCGATCGCCGCGGTCGCGCTCGCCTACGGCCATTTCGCGTTCACCTTCCGCGGCGACCGCAAGCTCTTCTGGGACCGCATGACGGCGACCGGGCTCACGCTCGGCGCGCTCGCGCTCGCGGGCGGGGAGGGGGAGCGCCTCCGCGTGAAGCCGTGGCGCGACATCCCGCTGGGGATCGCCATCGCCGCCGGGCTGTTCGCGATCTTCCAGGCCGGCGACAGGAAGGCGCGCGAGATGATGCCGCGCGGCGACGACGAGATCGCCGACATCTATGCGCTCCGCGAGATCAAGCCCAAGGAGGAGATCGCGCTGCGCCTCGCGACGGTCATCGGCCCCGCCGAGGAGATCTTCTGGCGCGGCTGGCTGCAGCGGCGCATCGGCTGGCTGCCGAGCGCCATGGCGTACGGCGGCGCACACCTCGTGACCGGGAACACGACGCTCATCGGTGCCGCGAGCGTGGCCGGCCTCTACTGGGGGCTGCTCGCCGCGATCGGGATCCCCATGGGCGCGCTCATCGTGAGCCACTCGCTCTGGGACATCTGGATCTTCCTGGTGCAGCCAACGCAGAAGGATGAGTGACGGCCGGAAGAGAGATGAACGAGCGAGGATCCGGCTTTGCCGGTCCGAGCGAGACGACCGCGAAGCGGAAGGCCGCGAAGCGAGCCCGCAGGGCGAGCCGACGGCCATAGAAAGGGACAGCGCCGGGGGAGGATCCCGGCGCTGTCGGGTCTGAGGAGAGAGAGGGGCGGAGTTAGCGGCGCGGGCCCTTCGGACCGAAGAAGCCCGGTGCGCCGGCGGGGCGCGTCGAGTCAACGATCTTCGTGACCATCTCGGTCACGGTCGCCTTCAGCTTGGTCGCCTGGTCCGCGGTGAGCTTGCCGGCCGTGACGGCGGCGTCGATGCGCGTGGTCTCAGCGGCGACCATCGCCTGGATGAGACCAGCCTTGCTCTTGCCAGCGCTGGCGAGCCCGTCGGCGATCTGGCCGAGCGTCTTGCCGGCGGCGAGCTGCGTGCGCAGGTCCGCGGCGGTGATGCCGAGGTAGGTCGTCGCGGCCTCGAGGCCGTCGACCTTGATGCCGAACCCGAGGGCGGGGCCCTTCGGGCCGCGCCGGTCGTTCTGACCATCTTGACCCTTCTGCGGGGTGCCCTTCTTGTCGACGAGGGCGTTGATGTCGGCGGCGGTGGCGAGGGTGAGGGCCTGGACGAGGCCGTTGCGGTCCTTGCCGTAGGCGATGGCGACGTCGGCCATGCTCTTGTCGCTACCCATCTGCGTGCGGAGCTGGGCGGTCGTGATGCCGATGTAGTCGGCGGCCGCCTGGAAGAGGTCGGCCTTGGGGCCTTCCTTGTTCTCGAGGAGCTGCGTGACCTGGTCGCCGATGACCTGCGCTGCCGCCGAGCCGGCGACCGCGGGGGCCATGGCCACACCGCCGAGGAACGCGAGGGCGAGCGTGCCACCCGCGACGGCGATGCGGAGCTGCTTCCTGTCCATCCGATGATCTCCTTCTGCCGCCCCGATCCGGGTGGGCGTGCTACGTACTGAACGGCCGAGCCGCGCTTTGGTGCTGAGGACTGCCTAAGAACTTCGATCCTTACTCCTCTCTTAACGGTGCGGCGATACCCTCCGTGACGTGCGCCTCCTCGTCGTCGAGGACGATCCCGCTGTGCGGGGGGCGGTCGAGAGGGCCCTGCGGAGCGCCGGACACGAGGTCGCCACCGCCACCGACGGCGAGACCGGCCTGGAGCAGGCAATGACCCGCCCCCACGACGCGCTCGTCCTCGACCTCGGCCTCCCGCGCATCGACGGCCTCGAGGTCTGCCGCCGCCTCCGCGCGGCCGGGAACCGGACACCCATCCTCGTCCTGACCGCCCGGGCGGCCATCGCCGAGCGGGTGGAGGGCCTCGACGCCGGAGCCGACGACTACCTGGTCAAGCCCTTCGCGCTCGATGAGCTGCTCGCGCGCCTGCGGGCCCTCGAGCGCCGCGCGCCGGCGGACGCAGGCGGCCGCGGCCCGCAGCGCTTCGTCGACCTCAGCCTCGACGCCGACTCGATGGAGTGGAAGCGCGGCGAGCGCAAGCTCGAGCTCACGCGCACGGAACACCAGCTGCTCGAGCTGTTCCTCCACAACCCGCGCAAGGTGCTCTCGCGCAGCGTCATCTTCGACAAGATCTGGGGCTACGACTTCGGCCCCGAGTCGAACGCGCTCGATGTCTACATCGGCTACCTCCGCCGGAAGCTCGAGGCCGCGGGCGAGCCCCGGCTCATACAGACGGTGCGTGGTGTCGGCTACGTGATGAAGGAGACGGCGTGACCTTCCGCCTGCGCGTCACGCTGCTCGCGACGCTGGCGGTGGCCGTGGCGGTCATCGGCGTCGCCGAGATCATGTACCTCGTCGTGCAGCGCCAGCTCACGAGCCAGGTGGACGCGCAGCTGAGCGACACGGCGCAGCTCGTCGCGGCGGTGAACCAGCCCCGGGGCGGCGGGGGCATCGCCGGCCGCGGCGGCCCGTTCGGTCCCCGGCTGACGCTCATCTCGGGGCGGTCCGACATCGTCGCCCAGGTCGTGTCCTCGACGGGCCAGGTCATCCGCGGCGACACCCCGGATCCGGTCTCCTCGATCGTGACCAGCGAGGTCAAGGAGGTCGCCGCGGGCAAGCGCGCCGACTGGTCGGGCGACGTCTTCGTCACGGGCACCGACGGCAAGACCTACCACGTGCGCGTCCTCGCGGTGCCCTTCGCCAACGGCCAGTCGCTGCAGCTCGCGCGGCTCATGGACGAGATCGACGCGGCGCTCCTGCAGACGCGCAACACACTGGTCGGGGTCGCGGCGGGCGGGATCGCGCTCGCGGCTCTGCTCGGTGCGCTCGTGGCGCGCGCGGCGCTCATGCCCGTGCGCCGCCTCACGAGCGCGGTGGAGGAGGTCACGCGCACCCGCGACCTCTCTCGGCGCGTCGCTCTCCAGGGCTCCGGGCGGGACGAGATCGCGCGGCTGGGGCACTCGTTCGACGCCATGCTCGCGGCGCTCGAGATCTCGCTGCGGCAGCAGCGCCAGCTCGTCGCCGACGCCTCGCACGAGCTGCGGACGCCGCTCACCAGCCTGCGCACGAACCTCGAGCTCCTCGAGCGCGGCCATCCGACCGACCCCGTGGAGCGGCAGCAGGTCCTCCGGGACCTGGTCGCGCAGATGGAGCGGCTCGGCACGCTCGTGGGCGATCTCATCGACCTCGCACGCGACGAAGAGATCCCGTT
This sequence comes from Chloroflexota bacterium, assembly GCA_016191385.1. GTDB lineage: Bacteria > Chloroflexota > Limnocylindria > P2-11E > P2-11E > JACPOT01. The sequence continues at coordinate 9,967 of JACPOT010000002.1, forward strand.
CCCGGTCGAAGAGGTCCGCCTCGACGAGGTCGCGGCCTCGGCCCTCGAGGACATGCGCCTGCGCTATCCCCGCGTCACGTTCCGCGCGGACCTCGTGCCGGCCGCGGTGCAGGGCGTGCGGCCGCGCATCACGCGCGCCGTCACGAACCTCCTCGACAACGCCGCGAAGTGGAGCGCGCCCGGCGGGCTGGTCGAGGTGAAGGTCGCCGCAGGCGAGGTCGTCGTGCGCGATCACGGTCCCGGTATCGCGCCCGAGGATCGCTCGCGCGTCTTCGATCGCTTCTGGCGCGCGAGCAGCGCGCGGCAGCTGCCGGGCTCGGGCCTCGGTCTCTCGATCGTCAAGCAGGTGGCCGAGGCGCACGGTGGCTCGGTCACGCTCGACGACCCGCCGGGCGGCGGCGCGCGCTTCCGCCTGCGTCTCAGCCCGATCGGAGCCTTCAGCTCTTCTTAACGGCCCTCTTTTAGGGGATCCTCATCACCCGCGCACGCTGGAGTGGTCTGCTGTGCGCATGAAAGCGATCGTCATGGCCACCTTCCTCACCGGCGCGATCGTCGGCGGCGTCGCGGGTGCGACGGCCTCCGACCTGATGCGCGCACCGGTCGTGGCTATCGCGACACCGACCGCGACCCTCACCGCCGCACCCTCCCTCGGCTTCACGCCCGTGAGCGTCACGACGTCGAATGACGTGAGCGCCACGGTCGCCGCCGTGAATGCCGTACTTCCCGCCGTCGTGACCGTCATCAACCGCGGCAACAGCGGCGTCGAGGCCGGCAGCGGCTCGGGCGTGATCGTCGATAAGGACCTCGGCTACATCGTCACCAACAGCCACGTCGTCGAGATGACGCGCAGCACGCAGCCCGCGAGCGTCGTCGACGTGATCCTCTCCAACGGCACGCGCAAGAGCGCGACCGTCGTCGGCAACGACCCCTCCACCGACATCGCCGTCCTCCGCGTCGCGGGCGGCGGGCTGCCGGCGCAGGCCGCGCTCGGCGACCCCGCCGACGTGCCCCTGGGCGCGCAGGTCATCGCCATCGGCAGCCCCGGTATCTCGACAGGCTTCCGCGGCGGTGGTGCCGTGCTCGAGAACACCGTCACGTCGGGGATCGTCAGCGGCAAGGGCCGCTCCTTCCCGCGCGCCGACCTGCGCGGCAACGTCACCCTCCGTGACCTGGTGCAGACCGACGC